>DATLCG010000053.1:0-30331 GCA_035526525.1 Binatia bacterium | reverse complement strand
CCGACCGAAATCTTGCCCAGCTCCAGGGCCTCGATCGCGAGCGGATACAGCGTGCCGAGCAGCACCGCCGCCGCGGCCGACACCAGGAACACGTTGTTGAACAGCAGCAGGCCTTCGCGCGACAGCAGCCGCAGCTCGCCGTCCACCGCGAGCCGGTGGCCGCGCGCCGCGTACAGCAGCAGCGCGCCGCCGACGACGACCGCGAGGAACACCAGGATGAATACGCCGCGCGCCGGATCGGTGGCGAAGGCGTGGACCGACACCAGCACGCCCGAGCGCACCAGGAAGGTGCCCAGCAGCGACAGCGCAAACGCGAGGATCGCGAGCAGCACGGTCCAGCTCTTCAGCAGGCCGCGCTTCTCCGTCACGGCGAGCGAGTGGATCAGCGCGGTGCCGACCAGCCACGGCATGAACGACGCGTTCTCCACCGGGTCCCAGAACCACCAGCCGCCCCAGCCCAGCTCGTGGTACGCCCACCAGGAGCCGAGCGTGATGCCGAGCGTGAGGAACATCCACGCGCCCGTGGTCCACGGCCGCGCCCAGCGTGCCCAGGCGGCATCGAGCCGTCCGCCCGCGAGCGCCGCGATGGCGAACGCGAACGCGACCGAGAAGCCGACGTAGCCCATGTAGAGCATCGGCGGGTGGATCACGAGCCCCGGGTCCTGCAGCAGCGGGTTGAGGTCGCGCCCTTCCGCCGGCACCGGGAACTGCCGCGCGAACGGATTCGAGGTCGCGAGCAGGAACAGCAGGAAGCCGCTGCTGACCGCGCCCAGCACCGCCAGCACCGAGGCGGTCAGCTCGCGCGGCAGGTTGCGGTTGAAGACGCTCACCGCCAGCGTCCAGACCGAGAGCATCAGGACCCACAGCAGCAGCGAGCCCTCGTGTGCGCCCCACACCGCGGCCAGCCGGTACATCAGCGGCAGCTGGCTGTGGCTGTTGCTGGCCACGTAGAGCACCGAAAAGTCGTTCTGCACGAAGGCCGCACTGAGGCAGACGTAGGCGGCGAGCACCAGCAGGAACTGCGTCATCGCCGCGGAGCGCGCCGCCGCCATCGCCTGCACGTCGCGGCGCAACAGGCCGTACACGGGGACGCCCCACTGCAGCAGTGCCGCGCCGAGCGCGAGGATCAGAGCGAAATGGCCGAGCTCCGGAATCATGCGCCGCGGTTCACGGGCTTGAACGGCGCGCACGAATGGCCGCCGGAATTCAGGTTCTTCGCCACCTGAGGCGGCACGTAGTTCTCGTCGTGCTTGGCCAGCACCTCGTCGGCGACGAAGCCGCCACCCGCCTCCAGCGTGCCCGTGGCGACGATGCCCTGCCCTTCGCGGAACAGGTCCGGAAGGATGCCGTCGTAGCGCACCGGCAGGCGGTGCTCGCAGTCGGCCAGCATGAATTGCACGCGCAGGCCTTCGCCGCGCTTCACGCTGCCGGGCTCAACGAGCCCGCCGAGCCGCAGCCGCGTGCCGGGCACCAGCGGCCCGGCGACGAGGTCGCTCGGCGTGTAGAAATTCATCAGGTTCTTGCGAAACGCGGTGAGCGTGAAGGCCGTCGCCACTGCCAGCCCGAGGGCGAGCACCGCGAGTGCAGCCATGCGCCGCTGGCGGCGCGTCATGCGTCTTCGCCGAGGCGGCGCCGGAGTGCGGCACGCTCGCGCATCGGCGCGATCAGGTTCCAGGCGAGCACGGCCAGGGTCGCGCCGTAGCTGCCCCAGACATACCAGCCGTAGCCGCCCATGCTCCAGAACGCGCTCATGCGGAGCCTCCCAGGCCCAGCGCCTCGCGCACCCAGGGATTGCCGCGCTCGCGCAGCAGCAGGAGGTTCTGCGCGCGCTGGATCACCACCGCCATGCTGAACACCGTGGCGCCGAGTGCCGCGCACAGCAGGGGCCACAGCATCGAGGCGTCGATCGCCGGTCCGCCGGCCCTGAACACCGACGGCCCCTGGTGCAGCGTGTTCCACCACTGCACCGAGTAATGCACGATCGGCACGTTGACGGAGCCCACCAGCGCCAGCAGCGCGCAGGCCCGCGCCGCGGCGCGCGGCTCGGCCAGCGCCTGCTGCAGGGCGACCACGCCGAGGTACAGGAACAGCAGCACCAGCTCGGAGGTCAGCCGCGCATCCCAGGTCCAGTACGTGCCCCACATCGGCTTGCCCCAGAGCATGCCGGTGACGAGCGCCAGCGCGGTGAAGCTGGCACCCACCGGCGCGCACGCCAGCAGCACGCACTCCGCCAGCTTGACGCGCCAGACCAGTGCGACCACCGCGGCAATCGCCATCACCGTGTAGCCGAACAGCGAGAGCCATGCGGCCGGGACGTGGACGTAGAGGATGCGGAAGCCCTCGCCCTGCTGGTAGTCCGGCGGCGCGATCGCAAGCCCGCCGTAGAAGCCGGCCGCCAGCAGCAGCGCCGCGGCGCCGGCCAGCCACGGCCGCGCGCGCTCCGCGAAGCGATGGAACGCCGGCGGCGAGGCCAGCCGTTGCAGCCAGTCAGGGAACATCGCGAAAGGTCACTCGAAGGCGTTGCGCAGCGCCGCCCCCGCGGCGAGCGGCACACCGCAGGCGCAGAGCGCGAGCAGTGCGGCGAGAAAGTATAAAGGAGCGTCCGCGGGCAGCCCGCTGGCCGCGGCGCGCACGGCGCCGGCTCCGAAGATGACCACGGGCGCCACCAGCGGCAGCACCAGCAGCGGCAGCAGCAGCCCCGCCCGCGGCAGCGCCACGGTGAGCGCCGCCGCGAAGCCGGCCAGCAGCACCAGCGCCGGCAGGCCCAGCGCGAGGCTCGCCAGCAGCACCGCGGCGGCGTGCGGCGACAGGCCGAGCCCCAGCGCGAGCAGCGGGGCCATCGCGGTCAGCGGCACGCCGATCGCCAGCCAGGCTGCCGCGAGCTTGCCCGCGGCCAGCAGCGCGAGCGGCGCCGGGGACAGCAGCATCTGCTCGAGCGTGCCGTCCTCGAGGTCGGCTCGGAACAGGCGGTCCAGCGACAGCAGCGCCGCGAGCAGCGCGCCGACCCACAGCACCGACGGCGCGGCCACGCGCAGCCAGCCGGCGCTCGGCGCGCCTCCAAGCGCGAACAGCAGCGCGACGATCGCGTAGAACAGCAGCGGCTGGATCCACTCGGACCGGCGGCGCGCGGCCAGCTGCAGCTCGCGCCGGATCACCGCCGCCAGCGCGCCCATCAGGCGAGCACCAGCTCGCGCACCCGGAGCCCGGGTGGCAGCGGCTGATGGCTGGTGAGCACGGCGGCGCCGCCGCCCGCGCAGTGCGTGCCCAGCTCGTCGAAGAACAGCTCGATGCCCTGCCGGTCGAGCGCGGCCAGCGGCTCGTCCAGCAGCCAGAGCGGACGCCGCGCCGCGACGAGGCGCGCGAGCGCGGCGCGCCGGTTCTGCCCGGCCGAGAGCTCGCGGCACGGCCGCGACAGCCGCTGCAGGCCGAACCGCGCCAGCGCGGGCGCGATGCCCTGCGCAGGCACGCCCTGGAGGGCGCACCAGAACCGCAGGTTTTCCTCGACGCCCAGCGCTGTGCTGATCGCGTTGCGATGCCCGACCCAGTGCAGGTGCTCCGGATCCCCGCGCCGGTGGACGCTGCCCGCAACGGGCGCACGCAAGCCGGCAAGTACCTGCAGCAGCGTGGTCTTGCCGGAGCCGTTGGCGCCGCTCACGTGCAGCAGCTCGCCCGGCCCGACCGCTCCGGACAAGCCACGCTGCAGCACGCGCTCGCCGCGGGCGATGGACAGGTTCTCGAAGCGGAGGAGCGCGGTCATTCTTGTAGTGCCCGAGGCTGGACTCGAACCAGCACGGAATTGCTTCCAGGGAATTTTAAGTTCCCAGCGGCTACCAGTTTCGCCACCCGGGCATGACTCAGTGGATGAAGCACCTGTTGGAGGCTCGGGCCGGAATTGAACCGACGTACGGGGATTTGCAGTCCCCTGCATGACCACTCTGCCACCGAGCCTTCGGACCGCGCCGCAGCGTGGCTGCGGAGACAAAAAACCCCGCTGGCGCGGGGCTTTCAGTGTGATCTGGAGCGGGAAACGAGGCTCGAACTCGCGACCTCAACCTTGGCAAGGTTGCGCTCTACCAACTGAGCTATTCCCGCAATTCCGGCGGCCTATTCTAGGGGCAGGCGTCCCGCAGTCAACCATGACTTCGCATCAGGGGCCACGCCGCGCGCAGGTACATCACCATGGACCAGACCGTGAGCACGCCGGCCACGAACAGCAGGCCGAAGCCGATCCAGTAGATGTGCAGGCCCCAGGTCTCGCGCTGCCAGATCATGAAGCCGATGGCGAACATCTGCGACACGGTCTTGAGCTTGCCGATCCAGCTCACCGCGACACTGGTGCGCTGGCCGAGCTCGGCCATCCATTCGCGCAGCGCCGACACCGTGATCTCGCGGCCGATGATGATCGCCACCAGCACCGCCAGCACACCGCCCGGGCCTTCGTGCTCGGTGATGTGGTCGCGCAGCAGCAGCACCAGGCACACCGCCACCAGCAGCTTGTCGGCGACCGGATCGAGGAAGGCGCCGAACTTGCTGGTCTGGTTCCAGCGCCGCGCCAGCCAGCCGTCGAACCAGTCGGTGATGCAGGCCGCGGCGTACAGCACGGTCGCGGCCTGCCGCGCGTGCTCCCACGGCACGTAGAACAGCGCCAGCACCACCGGGATCGCGGCGACGCGGCCCATGGTGAGCCAGAGCGGAAGGTTCAGGCGCATCGCGGCAGTTTCCGGGGTCCCGCGCCGCCGTGCCAGTCGGCGTCAGTGGAAATACGCATAGATCCGCTCCGCCAGCGCCTTGCTGATGCCGGGCACCCGCGCCAGGTCGTCCACGCTCGCGCGCTTCACCTGGCCCAGCCCGCCGAGCGTGCGCAGCAGCGCGCGCTTGCGCACCGGCCCCATGCCCTCGATGGCGTCCAGCGCCGAGGTCAGCCGCGCCTTCTCGCGCCGGCCGCGGTGTCCCGTGATCGCGAACCGGTGCGCCTCGTCGCGGATCTGCTGGACCAGGTGCAGCGCCGGCGAGCTCGCGGGCAGCACCAGCGGCATCTCCGCTTCCGGCAGGTGCAGCTGCTCCAGCCCGGGACGGCGCCCCGCTCCTTTCGACACGGCGACGATGCGGGGTGGCTCGACGCCTGCCTCGCGCAGCGCATCCAGCGCCGCCGCGAGCTGTCCCCGGCCGCCGTCGATGAACAGCACGTCCGGCGCGGCCACTTCGCCGGCCTTCACGCGGACGTAGCGGCGCGTCACCGCCTGGCGGATGGCGCCGTAGTCGTCCCCGGGCTCCACGCCCTCGATGTTGAACTTGCGGTAGCTGGCCTTGAGCGGCCCCTCCGGCCCGAACACCACGCAGGAGGCGACGGTGCGCTCGCCGCGCGTATGGCTGATGTCGAAGCATTCGAGCCGCTGCGGCGCCTGTTCCAGCGCCAGCGCTTCCTGCAGCGCCGCCATGCGCGCGCGGGCCGACGAGCTCTGCGCGCGCTCGGCCGACAGCGACTGCTGCGCCGTGGCCCGCGCCATCTCCATCAGCCGCACGCGGCCGCCGCGCTGCGGCTGCAGGATCCGCACCTTGCGGCCTGCGGCGGAGCCGAGCCAGTGCTCCAGCCAGGCGCAGTCTTCCGGCATCTCCTCCACCAGCACCTCCGAGGGCGCCTTGCGCTCGAGGTAGTACTGCGGCAGGAAGTCGCCCAGCAGCGGCGGAATCGCCACTTCCTCCGAATGGGCCGGAAAGAAGCTGCGGTGCCCGAGGTTCAGGCCGTCGCGCACGGAGAGCACGGTGACGCAGCTGCCGCCCGCGTGCGGCGCCACCGCGATGACGTCGACGTCGCGCGAGTCCGGCGAGATGACGCGATCGGCCTGCAGCCGGCGCAGCGCCGCGACCTGGTCGCGCACCCGCGCGGCCCGCTCGTAGTCCTGCGCCTGCGAAGCGCGCTCCATCTCGGCGCCGAGCTCGCCCGCCAGCTCCTCGCCCTTGCCCTCCAGCAGCCGCACCGCGCTGGCGACGTCGCGGGCGTACTCCTCGACGCCGATCTGCCGGGTGCACGGGCCCGAGCAGCGATCGATCTGGTACTGCAGGCACGGCCGCGAGCGATTCGCGAAAAAGGTGTCGCTGCACGGCCGCAGGCGGAACAGCTTCTGCAGCGACAGCAGCGTTTCGCGCACCGCGACCGCGCTCGGATAGGGCCCGAAGTAGCGGTGCGGCCCGCGCGTGCCGCCGCGGTAGAAGGCGATGCGCGAGTAGCGTTTCGGGTCGGGGGGCCCGTCGGCGGGCGGCGGGTCCGCCAGTGCCGCGGTGATCTGCAGGTACGGGTAGCTCTTGTCGTCGCGCAGGGTGACGTTGTAGCGGGGCCCGAGCTCCTTGATGAGGTTGGCTTCCAGCACCAGGGCCTCGTCCTCGGTGCGGGTGACGGTGACTTCGATGCGCGCGATCTGCGACACCATCGCCTCGATGCGCGCGGAGCCGCTGGCCCGGAGGAAATACGAGGCGACGCGCTTCTTCAGGCTGCGCGCCTTGCCGACGTACAGCAGGTCGCCGCCGGCGCCGTACATGCGGTACACGCCGGGCTGCGTGGTCAGCTGGCGGATGAAGCTGCGGGAATCGAAGGACACGGTGCTGCGGCCGGCGCCTACTCCACCGGGTAAAACAGGTGCGTCACCAGCGCCGTGTCCGGCGTGGTGACCGGGTCGGTCACGTACTGCTCCATCGGCGCACCGCGGCGGCGGTAGCCCGCGGCGGCGAGAAACGCCGCGACCTTGCCGTGGGACGCCGACAGCGCGCGGTACGGTCCGCGATGCACCGCCTTCACCATCAGCCCGGACGGCGTCTCGCCGTAGCGGATGCCGGCCGGCGCCGGCACGTCGGTGCGGTCGATCGGGATGCCGGCATCGAAGCGCATGCTGCCCGCGCCGGCCTCCTCGAACACCGCTACCGGCGGGGCCGTTTCCTTCAGCCCCTTCAGGTTCATGAAGCCCGAGATGCGGCCGTAGGCGACCCCGAGCGCCACGCCGACGGCGCGGTCGTCGCGGGCGCTGCCGGTGGCCACGAACGCAGCCTTCATCGGCGGCACGTCCTTCAGCTGCATCGGCAGGTCGGCGAAATCGGTCTGAGGCAGCGACTCGGCCAGCGCCTTCAGCCGTTCCAGGCCGCGCTCGTAGTCCGGGCCCACCATGCGGTCGAACAGCAGCCCGAACCAGCGGGCTGCGAGGTTGGCGCGAAAATCCGCATCGAGCGCCCAGGTGACGCGGGTCGTGCCGCCATCGCGCGCCAGCGTGAAAGTGGCGACGCTGTCGGTGCCCTCGAAGCCCGAGAACTCCAGCTTCACGCGGATGCGGGCGAAGGGCGCGCTTTCGACGATCTCCTGCATGCCGCTGCCGACGGCCTCGTTGCCGCTCCAGCGCATGCGGGCGCCGACGCCGGCCGCCGGGCCGGAGAATTCGTAACGCGCATCCGGGTCGGTCTCGCTCCACGGCGACCAGCGCCGGAACTGCCGGAAGCCGTTCAGGACGGTGAACACGGTGGCCTGCGGCGCGCCGATGGTGGCGGAGCGCTCGACGTGCGCGGTGCGCGGCAGCGCAAAGCTCGCCGCGACCAGCAGCGCGAGCAGGATGGCGAGGCCGATCAGGAAACGCTGGAGGGCTTTCACGGGCGCGAAAAGACGATGCACGAGCGGCGTGATCGTATCACCGCACCTGCGGGCCTCCGCGGCGGTGCAGGGCAAATTTGATATAAAGACCGGCGCCCTCGCCTCCGCCCCGACATGGACACCGCCGTCGATCCCGGGATGTTCGTCAACTACGTCCCGCTCAACGCGCTCAAGTCGGAGAGCCAGCAGGAGCTCGCCAAGAAAACCGTGCTCAGCGAGGCCAAGGCCGGCCAGTTCCTGTTCCGGGCCGGCGAAGCCGCCAAGACCGCGATCTACGTGATGCAGGGCGACGTCGCGCTCGAGGACTCCACCGGCAAGGCGATCGGCAAGGTCAGCGGCGGCACGCCGAACTCGTTTCATCGCCTGGCGCACCAGTCGCCGCGCAAGGTGGCGGCCAAGTGCCTGACCGCGGTCCGCTACATGGCGGTGGACGCGAGCCTGCTGGACGTCATGCTCACCTGGGACCAGACCGGCACGTTCGAGGTCGGCGAGCTGTCCGCGCAGGAAGTCGACAGCGGCGACTGGATGGCCAAGCTGCTGCAGATGCGCACCTTCCAGATGGTGCCGCCCTCGAACCTGCAGGCGATGTTCATGCGCATGCAGGAAGTGAAGGCCACGCCGGGCGAGGTCGTGGTGCAGCAGGGTTCGGACGGCGACTTTTTCTACGTGCTGATGGAGGGCCGCGCCATCGTCACGCGCGAGCAGGCGGCCGGCCAGAAGCCGATCAAGCTGGCCGAGCTGGAGGCGGGCTCGTGCTTCGGCGAGGAGGCCCTGATCTCCGACAGCAAGCGCAACGCGACGGTCACCATGCTGACGCACAGCCGGCTGATGCGGCTGTCCAAGGACGATTTCCGCAACCTGCTGAACGACCCGCTGTCGCGCCGCATGTCGTTCGCGGACGCGGACAAGATGGTGAAGTCGGGCAAGGCGAAATGGCTCGACGTGCGGCTGCCCAGCGAGTTCCAGAACGCGAGCCTGCCGGGCGCGATCAACCTGCCCCTGTACATCCTGCGGCTGAAGCTCAGCACGCTGGATGCGAAGACCGCCTATGTCTGCTGCTGCGACACGGGCCGCCGCAGCTCCGTCGCCGTGTTCGTGCTGACCCAGAAGGGCTTCGAGGCGTACGTCCTCGACAAGGGAATCCCGCAGCCCGCCGGGGTCTGAGCCCCGCGTCTCACATCGTGTGCGTGGCGCGGTCCGCGCCCAGCGCGCCGGCGAGCAGCGTCTCGATCTTCTTCTGCGTCGCGCCCACGTCCTGGGCACTGAACTGCACCCCGATGCCCTGCTGGCGCTTGCCTTGCGCGCCGCGTGGCGTGACCCAGATGACCTTGCCGGCCACCGGCAGCCGCTCGTTGCTGTCCATCAGCGACAGCAGCAGGAATACCTCGTCGCCGAGGTTGTAGTCGCGCGTGGTCGGGATGAACAGCGCGCCGTTCTTGATGAACGGCATGTACGAGACGTAGAGCGCGCTCTTGTCCTTGATGTTCAGCGTCAGGATGCCCGGCTGCATGCCGGTCGGGCGGCTCATCGTCGAATCCTCAGTGAGCGGCGCGCGCGATGGCCGCGTTGCGCCACCAGCGGATCATAATGGATTCCACCACCATGGCCGGCGCGGTGTTGCCCTCCAGCGCCTCCAGGCCTTCCACGGCGTCGGCGTGGAGCTTCATCAGGGGACCTGCCGGCGCGAGCGGCGGCGGGCCCGGGCCCAGCGACTCGCGCAGCCACTGCGTCGCCGCGCCCAGCAGCCACTCCAGCAGCTCGCGCGCATCCTCGCGCCGCATCTTGTCGGCCAGCTTCAGCGCCGCGGGCTTGCCGGCGGCCAGCTCCGCGAAGGCGCGTTGCCAGTCCCGCCGCCGCGACGCGGCCTCGGGCGCCAGCTCGGCGTCCGCCGCCAGCGGCTGCCGGGCAACGGCGCGCAGCGCGGCGAGATCGGCCTGCGGATGCCGCGCACGCAGCCAGGCGACGGCCACCTCCTGCGGCGGCGGCGCGAAGCGCAGGATGCGGCAGCGGCTGCGCAGCGTCGGCGCCAGCGCCTGCCAGCGCTCCGCCACCAGGACCAGGTAGGTCCCCCGGGGCGGCTCCTCGAACGTCTTCAGCAACGCGTTGACGCTGTTGTCGTTGAGCGCGTCGGCCGGGTCCAGGATCGCGACCCTGGCCGCGCCGTAATGGCTGGTGAGCGGCAGTCGCGCGATCAGGTCGCGCACCGCATCGGTGGCGATGTCGCGCCGCTTCGATTCATTCTCTGGAATCCACAGCGGGATCGCGTTCGCGTGCGTGCCGTCCGCGCTGGCGGCGAGACAATGGTGCCCGGCGCGGGTGAGCAGCGTCGCGTCGGGATGCGCCCCGGCCGCGAGCAGCGTGCAGGAGCGGCACGTGCCGCAGGCGAAAGAAGCCTGACCCGGGCCGTCGCCCCGGGGCTTTGGCGAAGCCGTGGCGGTTCCGGCACCCGCGCCTGGCGCTTCGCACAGCAGTCGCGCCGCGAGCGCGATGGCGAAATGGCGCTTGCCGAGGTGCCGCGGACCGCCGAGCAGCAGCGCATGTGCGAGGCGGCCGCCGGCGAGCGCCCCGGTGACCCGATCCCAGGCGTCCCGCTGCCAGGGCAGCGGCTGCAGCGCGTCGCTCACAGCGCCGCGAGCACGCGGGCGAGCTCGCGCTGGATGGCACCGACGTCGGCGCCGGCGTCCACCACCGCGTAGCGCCGGCTGCGGCGCGCGCGGCGCAGGTAGGCGGCACGCACGCGGCTCTGGAACGCCAGCGTCTCCTCGTCGAAGCGGTTGGCCGCGCCGCGCTTCTGGGCCCGCGCCATGCCCACGCGCGGGTCCACGTCCAGCAGCAGCACCAGGTGCGGCCGCAGCTTGCCGAGCACCAGCGACGCCAGGGCGTCGATCGCCGCGTCGGGCATGCCGCGGCCGGCTCCCTGGTAGGCATAGGTCGCGTCGAGAAAGCGGTCGCAGACCACGTCGCGCCCGGCCTCCAGCGCCGGGAGGATGGTGTCGCGCAGGTGCGCCGCGCGCGCCGCGAACATCAGCAGCAGCTCGGTCGTCGGGCCCATGCCCTCCTCCCAGCGGCGCAGCACCACTTCGCGGATGGCCTCCGCGAGCGGTGAGCCCCCGGGCTCGCGGGTCAGCACGACCTGGCGGCCGTTGCGCGCCAGCCAGTCGTGCACGAAGCGGGCATGCGTGGACTTGCCGGCGCCCTCGCCGCCTTCGAGGACGATCAGCCGGCCACCGGGGGTTTTCTTTTTCATGGGCGCTTCAGCTGGTACCTGCGCACGGCGGCGGAGTGCTCCGCCATCGTCGCCGAGAACTGGTGCGTGCCGTCGCCGCGCGCGACGAAGTACAGCGCATCGCCGGCATCCGGGTGCAGCGCCGCGTGCACGGCGGCACGGCCCGGCAGGCAGATCGGCGTCGGCGGCAGGCCCGCCCGCGTGTACGTGTTGTACGGGGTGTCGCGCAGCAGGTCGACGCGGCGCAGGTTGCCGTCGAACGCCGCCCCCAGGCCGTAGATGACCGTGGGATCGGTCTGCAGGCGCATGCCTTTCTGCAGCCGGCGCACGAACACGCCGGCGATGGCCGGCCGCTCGGGCGCCGCGCCGGTCTCGCGCTCGACGATCGAGGCCATCGCCAGGGCATCGGCGGCCGAGCGGTACGGCACGCCCGCGTCCCGTGCCTGCCATTCCTCGTCGAGCACGCGCTGCATGGCGGCGTACGCTCGCTGCAGGAACGCGACGTCGGTGGTGCCCAGCGGAAAGCGGTAGGTGTCCGGGAAGAACCGGCCTTCCGCCGGGACCTCGGGGTGGCCGATCGCGCGCATCGCGGTCGCACCGTCGAACGACGGCAGGGAGCGGCGCAGCGCCGGCTCGTCGCGTACCGCCGCCAGCAGCTGGTCGGCACGCCAGCCTTCGATCACGCGCAGCTCGTGCAGCACCGCCTTGCCGGACACCAGCAGCTGCAGTGCGGCGACCGGCGTCAGCGGCGGTGCCAGCGCGTACTCGCCGGCCTTGACCTGCGACGCCTTGCCGGTGAAGCGCGCGTACAGCCTCAGGTACAGCGCCTGGCGCGCGCCCAGCAGCCCGCGCGCGCGCCACTCGCCGGTCACCTCCGCGAATCGCTGGCCGCGCTCGACGATGACCGCGGCGGGAACGGTCAATGCCAGCGGCGCCGTGAGCTGCAGTTGCGCGTCGGCGATCACGCCCGCGACGGCCAGTGCCAGCAGCAGCATTCCGAGCGAAATGCGCATCAGGCCGCCGCCGGCAGCGGATGGGCGAGCGCCTGCGCCAGCCGCCGCGTGAGCGTCCCGCCGGCGGACCAGCGACGGTCGCCGACGGCGCCGACCGGACAGACGCCCATGATGCTGTTGGTCGCGAACACTTCGTCGGCATCGAGCAGCTCGGCCCAGCTGCCCGCGGCGACCCGGCACGCGATGCCGGCGCCTTGTGCGGCATCGATCACGCGCTCGCGCGTCAGTCCCGCCACCCCGCACTCGTCGAGCGCCGCCGTGCGCAGCTCGCCGTGCGCCGCCCAGAACAGGTTGCACCGCGTCCCGCCGAGCGGCCGCCCGCGCGCGTCCTCGACCAGCACCTCGTCGGCGCTGCCGCAATCGCGGCTCGCGAGCACCTGCTCCAGGCGGTTGAGGTGCTTGATGCCCGCCAGGCGCGGCTGCGAGGCGAGACGGAAGCCGCTGCGCGCGAAGCGCAGGCCGCGCTGCCAGAGCTCCGGATCGTATTGCGACGGCGGGTACAGGCACACCAGGCGATCCGCCTGCGTGGAGGTGCTCCGATAGCCGCGGTCGGCGCTGGCACGGGCGAGCACGATCTTGAGCACGCCGTCGTCCTGCGCACGCGCGAGCCGCTCGCACTCCGCGCGCAGCAGCTCCGCGTCCGCCGGCTGCAGCTGCAGCTGCAGCCGGGCGGCATCGCCCAGCAGCCGCGCCAGTTGCGCATCCAGAGCGACCACCGCGCCGCGATGGACCAGGCAGGTGCGGAAGACGCCGTCGCCGTAATGCAGCCCGCGGTGCCGCGCCCAGGCCTGGTCCGCGGCGCGCCCGTTCAGCAGGACCGAGCTCACGCGCCGGCTCCCAGTGCGCCCAGCAGGCCGCGCGCCTTGGCGCGGGTTTCGGCCAGCTCGGCATCCGCTTTCGAGTCGGCGACGATGCCCGCGCCGGCGCGCAGGTGCACGGAACCGGCGTCGCACACCAGGCTGCGGATCAGGATGTTCATGTCGAGCCGGCCATCGCGCCCAAGGTAGCCCATCGCGCCGGTGTAAGGGCCGCGGCCCTCGCCCTCCAGCTCCGCGATGATTTCCATCGCGCGTACCTTGGGACAGCCGGTGATGGTGCCGCCGGGGAACACGGCACGCAGCACCTCGCCCGGCCCGACGCCGGATCGCAGGCGCCCGCGCAGGTTCGACACGATGTGGTGGACGTGGGCGTAGCTCTCGACCGTCATCAGCTCCGACACCGTCACGCTCCCGGGCTCGCAGACCCGGCCGAGGTCGTTGCGCTCGAGGTCGATGAGCATGACGTGCTCCGCCCGCTCCTTGGCGCTGGCGGTGAGCTGCGCCCGCAGCGCCGAGTCGGCTCCCGCGTCCGCGCCGCGCGGACGGGTGCCGGCGATCGGCCGCGTCTGCACGTCACGGCCCCGGACCTGCACCAGCCGCTCCGGCGAGGAACTGAGGACGGCCGCTCCTTCCCATGCCGCGAGTCCGGCGAACGGCGCGGGGTTCGACCGGCGCAGGCGCGCATACAGCGCGGCCGCATCCACGCCGGCCGGCAGCCGCGCGGCCCAGGCACGCGACAGGTTCACCTGGAAGACGTCGCCGTCACGCAGGTAGCGCTGGATGCGCTCGACGCCGGTGATGAATTTCTCGGGTGCTTCCTCGCGCACCTCGCGCACGGCTTCTCCCGCGGGCGGCGCCGCGGCCCGCGAAGCCGCGGCGACGTCCTCGCGCAGCGAGTCCAGCAACGCCGGATCCTCGGCCAGCAGGTGCAGGGCACCGTCGGTGCGATCCTGCACGACCGCGGCGGTGCACCGCACGGCCAGCGCATCGGGCAGCGAGAATGGCGACGGCGGCAGACGCAGGCGCGGCTCGATCAGCCCTGCAGCCTCGTACCCCAGCAGCAGGAACCAGCCGCCGGCGAAGGGCACGTCGTCCGGCACCTGCGGCTCGTGCTCCGCGGCGGCCCAGGCCGAGAGTGCCGCGAAAAAGTCGTCGCCGCGTGCGGTGATCCCGCGCGCGCCGAGCCGCCCGCCGCGCGACCACAGCGCCGCACCCGGAAACGCGAAGGCCACGTCGTAGCGCGCCGCCAGCGCATGGGCCGCGGCGCTCTGCAGCACGAAGGGATAGCGCGCGGGCGCGCGGCGGTGCAGCGCCAGCAGGTCGAGCGGCGGGCCCGGCGGGGCATCCAGCTGCGCGCGCCGCATGGCGCGCTCAGGCAAAGCGCTTGAACGCGAGCGTGCCGTTGGTGCCGCCGAAGCCGAACGAGTTGGAGATGACGACGTCCATCTTCCGCTCGCGTGCCTGTTTCGGCACGTAGTCGAGATCGCAGCCTTCGGCGGGATGGTCCAGGTTGATCGTCGGCGGCAGCACCTGGTCCCGCAGCGCCAGGATCGAGAAGATCGCTTCGACCCCGCCGGCGGCGCCGAGCAGGTGGCCGGTCATGGACTTGGTGGAGCTGACCGCGAGCTTGTAGGCGTGCGCACCGAACACGGTCTTGAGCGCCTGCGTCTCGGCCACGTCGCCCACCAGCGTGGACGTGCCATGGGCGTTGACGTAGTCCACCTGCTCCGGGGCCAGCTGCGCGTCGCGCAGCGCCAGCTGCATGCAGCGCCGCGCACCGTCGCCGCCCTCGGGCGGGGCAGTGATGTGGAAGGCATCGCCGCTCATGCCGAAGCCCACCAGCTCCGCGTGGATGCGTGCGCCGCGTTTCTTGGCGTGCTCGAGGTCCTCGAGCACCAGCACGCCGGCGCCGTCGCCGAGCACGAAGCCGTCGCGGTCGCGATCCCAGGGCCGGCTGGCGCGCTGCGGGTCGTCGTTGCGCTGGGACAGCGCACGCGCGGAGCAGAAACCCGCGAGGCCGACCGGGCTGGAGCCCGCCTCGCCCGCCCCGGCGATGAAGACGTCGGCGTCGCCGCTGCCGATCAGCCGCGCGCCCAGGCCGATGGCGTGAGTGGCGGTGGTGCAGGCGGTCACCACCGCCAGGTTCGGGCCGGTGATGCCGAGGTCGATCGAGATGTACCCCGAAATCATGTTGATGATGCTGGCCGGTACGAAGAACGGCGACACGCGCCGCGGCCCCTTCTGGTTGAGGACGGCCACTTCCTCCTCGATGCTGCCGATGCCGCCGATGCCCGAGCCGACGATGACCCCGATGCGGTCACGATTGGCGTCGCTGATCTCGAGTCCGGAATCCTTCACCGCCTGCTTGGCGGCGGCGACGCCGTAATGGATGAAGGCATCGGTCTTGCGGATCTCCTTCGGACCCATCCAGTCCTCGATCCTGAAGTCCGCGGAGACCATGCCGCCGAAGCGGGTGGTGTACTGCGAGACGTCGTACTTCGTGATCGGGCCGATGCCCGACTGGCCCTTGAGGATGTTGTCCCAGGCCAGAGCCACGCTCGAGCCGACGGGCGAGACGATGCCGAGGCCGGTGACGACGACGCGGCGTTTCATTGCTGCGATGGATGCGGCGGTGCGGGTCTGCGGCGGCGCCCACCCGCGGGGGCGAAGCGCCCCTCGATCAGGTCGCCTGGCCGGTGTGGCTCTTGATGTAGTTGAGGACGTCCTGGAAGGTCACGATCTTCTCGGCTTCCTCGTCGGGGATGTCGATCTCGAACTCTTCCTCGAGCGCCATCACCAGCTCCACGGTGTCCAGCGAGTCGGCCCCGAGATCCTCGACGAAGGACGCGTCCGGCGTGATCTGGTCTTCGCTCACGCTCAGCTGCTCCGCGATGATCTTCTTGACCTTTTCTTCCAAGCTGCTCATGCCGGGACTCCTGGGAAAGGACTTCTTGATGAAGGATTTGTAATGGGGTCTCGTGAAGCGCGCGTATTCTAGGGAATCGCCCTTGCGGAAGCTACACCATGTAGAGACCGCCGTTGACGTGCAGCGTCTCGCCCGTCACATACGACGCGCCGGGCGACGCCAGATAGGCCACGGCGGCCGCCACATCCTCGGGCCGGCCGAGCCTCTGCAGCGCCACCTGTCCCAGCAGCGCCTTCTTCGCCGCCTCCGGCAGGTCGCGTGTCATGTCGGTCTCGATGTAGCCCGGCGCGACCACGTTGACGGTGATGTTGCGCGAACCGATTTCGCGCGCGAGCGACTTGGAAAAGCCGATCAGGCCGGCCTTGGCCGCGGCATAGTTCACCTGCCCTGGATTGCCCATGGTGCCCACCACCGAGCCGATGCTGACGATGCGTCCCTTGCGCGCGCGCATCATGCCGCGCAGTGCCGCCCGCGACAGCCGGAACACGGGCGTGAGGTCGGTGGCCAGCACCTCGTCCCACTCCGCGTCCGTCATCCGCAGCAGCAGGGTGTCGCGCGTCACCGCCGCGTTGTTGACCAGGATCGAGATCGGCCCGACCGACTCGGAGACCTCGTCCACGATCGCCTCGCAGGCTTCGGCGCTGCGCACGTCCAGCACGCGGCCCTGTCCGCCCCAGGGCTTCAGGCCCGTGGCGATGGCGTCCGCACCCGCCTGCGACGTGGCGGTTGCGACGACGCGCGCGCCGTCCTGCGCCAGGCGCTCGGCGATGGCGCGCCCGATGCCGCGGCTGCCGCCGGTCACCAGCGCGACTTCTCCCTGCAGGCTCATGACTTCCCCTCGATGCGCTGCGCGGCCTGCTCGAGGGCGGCCGCATCTTCGAGCGCGAAGCTCTGCGCGTCCTTGTCGAGGATGCGCTTGTTGAGTCCCGACAGCACCCGCCCTGGCCCGCACTCCAGGAACAGCTGCGCGCCCTGCTGCCTCAATCCCTGGATCGTCTGCGTCCAGCGCACCGGCTTGTAGAGCTGCTCGCGCAGCGCCGCCTTGAGCGCCGGCGCGCTCGGGTGCACCGCGGCATCGAGATTGTGGAGCACCGGGATGGCAGGCGTATGAAAGGACACCGCCGTCATGCGCCCTGCCATCGTCAGCGCAGCCGTCTTCATGGCCGAGCAGTGCGAAGGCACGGACACCGGCAGGCGCACCACCATGCGTGCGCCGTGTTCCCTGGCGTGCGCTTCGACCCATTTGAGCGCACCCGAGGTGCCGGCGAGCACCACCTGGCCCGGCGCATTGAAGTTGGCCGGTTCGAGCATCTCGCCGCCGGTGTAGGCCCCGCACAGCCTGGCGATGCCCTCGTCGTCGAGCCCGACCACCGCGGCCATGCCGCCGCTGCCGGGCGGCATCGCCTGCTGCATGAGCTGTCCGCGCAGCTCGACCAGCTTCAGCGCGTCGGCGAAGGCGATCGCGCCCGCCGCCACCAGCGCCGAGTATTCGCCGAGGCTGTGTCCGGCCATCGCCACGGGTGGCGGCACGCCGCGCGCCTGCCACACGCGCCAGACGGCGATGCCCGCGGCCAGCAGCGCGGGCTGCGTGCGCTCGGTCCGGTTGAGCTCGTCGGCGGGCCCTTCGCGCACCAGCTTGCCGACGTCCCAGCCGAGCGCTGCGCCGGCCTCGTCGAAGGTTTGCGCCACCTGCGGCGCTTCCTGCGACAGCGGGCCGAGCATGCCGACGGACTGCGAGCCCTGTCCGGGGAACAGCATTGCGTACTTCATGCAGCCGCCTTGTCCTTCTGGAGGAAGCGGAACGTCTCGTTGCCGGAGAATGCGCGGAACACGGCGCCATACGCCAGCGCCGACAGCACGCCATAAAGGTGCGATTCCACCAGCACCGAGCCGCCGATGGCCTTCTC
Source organism: Binatia bacterium (assembly GCA_035526525.1). Classification (GTDB taxonomy): domain Bacteria; phylum Pseudomonadota; class Gammaproteobacteria; order Nevskiales; family Nevskiaceae; genus JACPFV01. The sequence goes on along the minus strand of DATLCG010000053.1, from coordinate 12,811 downwards.
GTCGGAGATCGGCACCCCGGCGACCATCTCCCAGCCGATCTTGCCGACGAGGTACGCGAGGCAGACCGCCGCGATGAAGTCGCGCCGGCGCACCAGCGGTACCAGCCCGAGCACGAACAGGCCATGGATCAGCCCCGACATGCCGACGTACCACTGCACGCGCGGCACGAAGAAATACAGGCAGACGCACATGCCGGTGCCGATCAGCAGCAACCGCCGCGCCCACACCGGCCACGGCAGACGCTCCGGGCACAGCAGCACCAGCACGACGATGCCGACCTCGTTGAGGAACAGGTGCCACCAGCCCATGTGCACCCAGTTCGCCGTCAGCAGGCGCCACCACTGCCCGGCGTGGATTGCGGCGGCGTCGTAGCGCAGTGCCTCGCGTACCGGCTCGCCGCCAGCGCCGAGCGCCAGCACCACGAGGATCGCCGCGAGCGGCGGCAGCCACACATCGCGGGACCGGTAGTCGGCTGTTATCATTTCTGTTCTTCTCGCAACGCCACTTCCCGGCCCATTTTTCCATGAACTCTCCCTTGCGCGCCGTGCGCCGCGCCCAGGCCGGCTTCACCCTGATCGAGATCATGGTGGTCGTGGTGATCCTGGGCATCCTCGCGGCGATCGTGGTGCCGCGGCTGGCCGGCGAGCCCGACAAGGCGCGCGTGGCCAAGGCCAGGCAGGACATCCGCGCGCTGGAAAGCGCCCTGCAGCTGTACCGGCTCGACAATTATTACTACCCGACCACGCAGCAGGGCCTCGAGGCGCTGGTGCAGAAGCCCGATGGCGAGCCGCCGGCGCGCAACTGGAAGCCGGGCGGCTACGTCGCCAAGCTGCCGAAGGACCCCTGGGGCGTCGCCTACCAGTACCTGCAGCCGGGCGTGAAGGGCGGCGACTACGACATCTTCAGTCTCGGTGCCGACGGCAAGCCCGGCGGCGACAGCGTCGATGCCGACATCGGAAACTGGAATCTCGACTGAACGTGAGACGTGAGAAGCAGGCACGTCCGCGGCCACCGTTTCCATCTCGTATCTCCCGCCTTCCCCAGGGCGGTTTCACCCTCCTCGAAGTCCTCGTCGTCGTCCTCATCATCGGCATCGTCGCGAGCTTCGCGGTGCTGTCGATCGGGGGTCGCGCGATCGAGGACCGCATGGACAACGAGGCGCGGCGCCTGGGCCAGCTGGTCGGCCTGGCCCAGGAGCAGGCGCAGCAGCACGGCCGGGAACTGGGCTTCCTGCACACGCCGGACGGCTACGTCTTCCTCACGCTCGACGCCGCGAAGGGCGTGTGGGTTCCGGTCGGCGACGGCCCGCTGCGCGCGCGCGGCCTCGCCGCGCCGCTGTACCTCGACCTGCGGGTCGAGGGTCAGCCGGTGCCGCCGACGGACCCGGCCCGCGAGGACGCGCCGCCGCTGGTGCCCCAGGTGCTGATCCTGTCCAGCGGCGAGTGCAGCGCCTTCGATCTCCAGGTGCACGCCCGCGGCTTCGCCGGCTACTACCGCGTGCAGGGAGACGTCATGGGCCGCGTCAAGGTCGAGCGCGCGGAGTCGCCGTCGTGACGCGGCCGGGATCGCGTGGCTTCACCCTGATCGAGATCCTGGTCGCGGTCGCGGTGCTGGCGTTCGCCATGGGCGCGATCATTTCGGGGATGGCGCGCTATGCCAGCAATGCGGCGTACCTGCGCGACAAGACCCTCGCCGCCTGGATCGCTCACAACCGCCTCACCGAGGTGATGATCGAGAAGGGTTTTCCCGACACCGGCGACAGCGATGGCGACGTCGAGATGGCCGGCGCGAAATGGCGCTGGCTGCAGAAAGTGGAAGCCACGCCGGATCCCAACGTGCGCCGCATCGAGGTGAAGGTCCGGCTCGCGGACGCGAAGGAACCGATCGGCGGCCTGGTCGGCTTCAAGACGAAACCGTCGTCGTGACGACCGTGCGCGCCCGCGGTTTCACGCTGCTGGAGCTGGTGGTCGCGCTGGGCGTGTTCGCCGTGGTGTCGGTGATGGCGTACGGCGGGCTGAACACGGTCCTCAACTCGCGCCGCGCCGTCGAGAACGCGATGGACGAGACCGCGAATTTCCAGCGCGCCTACCTGCGGCTGCGCAACGACCTGCAGCTGGTGACGAACCGTCCCGCGCGCAATGGCCTGGGCCAGCCCGATCCGGCGCTGATGACCACCAGCGACGGCCGGCTCGAGTTCACCCGCGCCGGCTGGAGCAACGGACTGCTGCGCCCGCGCTCCACCGCCGAACGCGTGTCGTACCGGCTCGACGAAGACCATCGGCTGGTGCGCGCCAGCTGGCGCGTGCTGGACCGGGCGCAGGAATCCGAGCCGGTCCCGTCGGTGGTGCTCGAGGGCGTGGAGGAGTTGCGCTGGCGCTTCCTGGACGCGTCCGGGCAATGGCAGGAGCACTGGCCGCCGCAGACGGTTGGCAGCTTCGGAGGCGCCACGTCAGGCGCGCCGCCGTCCCCGCCTCCCCTCGCGGTCGAAGTCACGCTGCGGCAGAAGGCCTGGGGAGAGCTGCGCTTCCTGTTCCGGGTGACGGCCTCGTGAAACAGCGCGGCGTCGCGCTCATCACCGCGCTGCTGGTGGTGGCGATCGCCACCATTGCGGCGACCGCGCTGCTCAGCTCGTCGGAAATCGCCCTGATGCGCACCGCCAGCCTGCGCGACACCGAGCAGGCCTGGTGGTACGCGGACGGCATCGAGTCGTGGGTGCGCGGCATCCTGGAGGCGGACGCGAAGGATCCCGTGCATGGCCCTTATGACGGCCTCGACGAAATGTGGGCCATCCCCGTGACCAGCCTGCCGGTGGACGAAGGCACCGCGTGCGGACGCGTGGTGGACCAGCAGGGCCTGTTCAACCTGAACAACCTGCTGGTGCCGCCGGGAACGTGGGATTACGGCGCGCAATTCCAGCGGCTGGTGTCGCTGGTGCTGCCCTCCGGCGTCCAGGCTCCGCAGGGCCTGCTCGAGTCCATCCGCGACTGGATCGATACGGACGACACCCCGCTGCCCGGCGGCGCCGAGGACCTGACCTACCTCGGCCTGACGCCGCCCTATCGCACCGCGAATCGCCCGTTGCAACACATCAGCGAGCTGCTCGCGGTGCAGGGCATGACGCCGGAGCTGTACCGCGCCATCGCCCCGTATGTGACCGCGCTGCCGCTGGCGCCGTCGGCGCCCGCGGGACCGCAGGCGCCGCCGGTGCTGGTGGCTACCCCCATCAACGTCAACACCGCGCCGGAGCCCGTGCTCAATTCGCTGGTCCTGCCCGGAGGGTCCGCCACCGCATTGCAGAGCTTCCTGACCAACCGGGCCAGCGCCCCGGTCAAGGCCGATGGCGAGGCCCGGCAGCTGTTCACCGGAAACGCAACGCCGGTCACGGTGCACACGCAGTTTTTCACGCTGCAGGGCGACATTTTCGTTGGCACCAGTCACCTCGCGCTGTACAGTCTCATTTTCCGGCCCAAGTCCGGCACGAGCACGGTCCTCGGCCGCAGCACCGTTCCCGAATTGCCCGGCAGCCCGCCTTGCGCGACCTCCTCTTCCTCCAGCTCAGCGACGCCGCCGACGGCCTCTGCACCTACGCCCTGACCGGCGCGACGCCGTCGCTGGGCGTGCAGGCCACGCGGGCGCCGCTCGAATCCATCGCCCCGCTCGCCGCAGGCCGGCAGCTGGTGCTGCTCGTGCCGGGCACCGAAGTGCGCCTGGCGACGGTGAAGGTCCCCGCGCGCCAGCCGCAGAAAGTGCTGCAGGCCGCGCCCTACGCGCTGGAAGACCAGATGGCCGAGGACGTCGAGACGCTGCAGTTCGCCATCGGTCCGCGCCAGGAGGACGGCTCCCACCCGGTGGCGATCGTGGCGCGCGCCCGGCTCGATGCCTGGCTGGCGCGGCTGCAGGCCCATCATCTGCGCCCGGCGGCGGTCGTCAGCGAAACCCTGTGTCTGCCGCGCAACGGCCCCGGCCACTGGATCGGCGTGGTGGACGCGGCGCGGGTGACCGTGCGCACCGCCACCTGGTCCGGGTTTGCCTGCCCGCTCGACGACCTGCCGATGGCGCTGGAGCTGGCCGATCCGGAATCGCGCGTGCCGCTGAAGATGCACCTGGCGCACGACGTCGCCTACGATTTCTCGAAGCTCAGCCATCCGGTCGAGCTGCTCCCCGGCGGCTCCGCGCTCGAGACGCTGGTGCGCGGCTATCGCCCCGACACCGCGATCAACCTGCTGCAGGGCAGTTACTCCGGCCGCGAAGACTGGCAGCGCGCATGGCAGCCGTGGCGCGCGGCCGCGGTGCTGGCCGGCCTGTGGCTCGCGCTGGCGCTGCTGGTCGAGCTGATCCAGGGCATCCGCACCGGCCAGGAGCTGCGCGCGCAGGAGACGCGCAACCTGGCGCGCTTCCAGGCCACGTTCCCGGGCCAGAAGCCGCTGGCGGACCTCGCGCTGCAGCTCGACTCGCTGCAGGCCGCTTCGCGCAACACGCAGCGCGCACCGCTGCTGCCGCTGCTGCAGCTGCTGGCGGAAGCGCTCGCGGCGAACCCGGGGCTGACGGTGCAGTCGCTGCAGTTCCGCGAAGGCGCGCTGTTCCTGAACCTCAACGGCAAGGATTACCAGGCAGTCGAGGCGCTGCGGGCCTGGTTCGCCTCGCGCAAGGACGGGCTGCTGGAAATCCAGTCCGAGAATGCGGGTGCCGACGGCGTGCAGACGCGCGTGCGCCTGGCGCTGGCCTGACATGAACGCCCTTCTCGCACGGATGCGCGCGTGGTGGACCGCCCTCGCGGAGCGCGAGCAGCGCATCGTCGGTGCGGGCGCCGTCGCCGGCGCGCTGCTGCTGGCGTGGGCGGGCCTGTGGGAGCCGCTGCGCCACTGGCACGGGAAACGGGTCGAGGCGCTCGATCACGCGCGCGCGGTGGCAACCCGGCTCGAAGCCGCCGCGGCGGATCCCCGCGCGCGCGGTGCACCCGCGGCCAGCCTGGGCGGACTCTCCCTGATGGCAGCGGTGGACCAGTCCGCGCGCGCCGCTTCTCTGGGCAAGGCGCCCACGCGCATCCAGCCGGACGGCGACCAGCTGGTGAAAATCTGGCTCGACGATGTTTCCTTCGACGGCCTGGTGCGCTGGCTGCGCGACCTGCAATTGCGCTACGGCGTGCGCGTCGACACGCTCGAGGTCGAGCGCCGCTCCGGCGCCGGCCTGGTGAGCGCCCGGCTGACGCTGGTGCGCGGATGAGGCATTTGCGCCTGGCGCTGCTCGGCGGCGCCGCCTTCCTTTCGGTGCTGGTGCTGCATGCGCCGGCCGCGCTGCTGCTGCGCACGCCCGCCGACGGCGCGTTCCAGTTCGCCGGCGTCGAAGGCACCCTGGCGGCGGGCCGCGTCGGCGCGGTGCTCGCCGGCGCGCGCCCGGTTCTCAGCGACCTGCACTGGACCTTGCGTCCCTGGTGGCTGCCGCTGCTGCGCCTGACCGTCGACGTCGAAGCCGGCGGCGACACGCCGCTGCACGCGCGTGTCTCCCGCGCCCTGTTCGGCCGCCTGCGGCTGTCGGACATCGAGGCGGCGGCGACTGCGAAAAGCCTGCTGGCGCTGCTCGGCCAGCCGGCGCTGCCGGTGGAAGGCCAGGCCCGGCTGTCGCTGAGCACGCTGAAGTTCGACAAGGGCCTGCCGGTGGAGGCGCGCGGGACCGCCCAGGTCCACGACCTGGCGTGGGCGCTGGCACGCGAGCCGCTCAAGCTCGGCGACTTCACGGCCACGCTCGACACCGACGATCGCGGGGTGCACGTCGTCATCGGCAGCGGCCCGGGCCCGCTCGAGGCCGGCGGGGAGCTGCGCCTGTCTCCGGATCGCACCTACGACACGCACCTGCAGCTGCGGCCCCGCGCCGACGCCGGCCAGCAGCTGCGCGCGCTGCTGCAATCGCTCGGCGCACCGGATGCCCAGGGCTGGTACCACGTGCGCCGCCAGGGCGCTCTGCCCTAGCGCGAGAGCCGCCGTGCGGGACGTTCACGTGGTCGTCGCCACCCTCGTGCAGCGCGACGGCCGCTTCCTCATCGTCGAGGAGCGGATCGACGGCGGCGTCGTGCTGAACCAGCCCGCGGGCCACTGGGAGCCGGGCGAAACCCTGGAGGCCGCGGCGCGGCGCGAGACGCTCGAGGAGACCGCCTGGCACGTCGAGCCCGAATCGCTGCTCGGCCTGTACGAGTACCACCCACCCGACCTGCCCTACGGCTTCCTGCGCGTCGCCTTCCGCGCGCGCCCGCTGCACGCGGAAGCCGGCCGCGCGCTCGACGAAGGCATCGTCCGCGCGGTCTGGCTGACGCCCGACGAGCTGCGCGCCGACGCTTCGCGGCATCGCAGCCCGATGGTGATGCGATGCGTGGAGGATGCCTTGCGCGGGCAGAGTTTTCCGTTGGGTCTGGTGGCGCATCTGGGCTGATCGCGGGAGGTCAGCACAGCGGGGGAAGGCTGCGCGTCAGCTTCGGGCGGTGGACGGCCGCATCCGGTGCTTCCGCTACTCGGTGCGGGTGGTAGGGCCGAAGCGCGGTGGAGGCTGCGGGTCGTGCGCCGTGTTCGTGGTGGACGGCCGCATCCGGTGCTTCCGCTACGGTCCCGTTGCGCGGCCTATCGCCGCGCCCGGGACGAGTCCGGCGGGCGCACGGTCCGCGGACGCCGATGCCATGTCAGAGCCCGCCGGCTCGGATGGCTCCCCGCGTGGCCCTCCGGGCCACCCCCGCAGCGAAAAGATGCTGCGGGGGCTCCGCGCGGGTCCGCTTGACTCCCTCCGCGAAAGCCCCGGACGCGGCCTGATCATTGCCGGTGGGTGGCTTTAGGAAAACCAAGCCACTGAAGGTTCGGGCCGAAGCGCGGGGGAGGCTGCGCGGCGTGCAACCTGAAGCGGCGCCGAGCATCGCAGCCCGGGGCGGGGGCGGGCCGCCGGTGGCGGCACGAGCGCATACGCGCTCGGCGGGGAAAGAGTCATGGTCCTTGTTCCCACCAACCAGTTCGTGGGAAGAAGCGCGCGCATGCGCGGTACCCCGTTCCGGGCGAGAAGCGCAGGGCACCGGCGAAGCCGGCGCCGCTTAGGGCGCACGCCGCGCAGCCTCACCCGCGCTTCGGCCCAGCCACCGCAGCCCCGTAGCGGAAGCACCGAATGCGGCCGTCCACCACCGACCGTCGTCGCGTAGCTTCGGCCCAGCCACCGCACTCAGCGATCACCGGCCGCTGACCACCCTCAGCATCTCGTCGAACAGCACCGACAGCACCGGCAGCTGGTCGGTCAGCGTGTGGCCGCTGTCGAGCAGATGGAGCGCGGCCGCGCGCGGGGTGGCGAAACGGATGCTGCGCTCGACGGGGACGATGTCGTCCTTCCAGCCGTGCACCACCACGGTGTGCTGCGGGCAGCCTGCGGGTTCCTGGTCCCAGCCCGGGAAATACAGTGCGGGCGCCATCAGGAACAGTGCGGACGGTCTCAGTTCGGCGCAGGCCATGGCCGACACGTAGCCGCCCATGCTGGAGCCCGCGAGCACCAGATGGCGGGCCTGCGGTCCAAGGCGCACCAATTGCGCCACGCGCGCTGCGGGATCGTGCGAGTGACTATAATCCGGGCTCATCACTTCGAAGCCGCGCCGGCGCGCCACTTCCGCCAGGTGCGTGATCTTGGTGCCCCACGGCCCGCTTTCCTTGCCGTGAGCGAAGCAGACGAGGTGTTCGTGCATGTCGCGGGGACAGCGGGAGCGGGCGCAGATGATAGCCAAACGCCGTCACCGCAAGCGCCGCGAGCCGCTCGACGTCGAACTCACCGTCGTCATGAAGTTCGGCGACTCGCCGCGCGAATCGGTCACGCTGCTGCGCGAGCGCCGCATGCCGCTGGTGGGCAGCGTGTTCGAGAACCGCGACCGCATCGCCCGCGCCTTTCTGCGGCTGCTGGTGCGCAGCGGACGCCGCCCCGAGGTGCTGAAGCACCTGCTGCCGCGGCGCCGGACGCGATGAAGTACCTGCAGCTGCTGAACGCAGCACTCGCGGCCCTCGGCGCTGCGCTCGGCGCGGTGCTCGCCGTCGTCTGCGTCCTTTACTGGGTTTACCTCGATCTCGATCCCAAGCTGCCCGCCCAGTTGCCGCAACTGGTGATGGCCGCCGCGCTGTGTGCGGCGCTCGGCGTTGCCGGCCTCGGCGCCTTCTTGGCGCAGCGTCGCGGGTGGAGCGCGCGCTGGCTGCTGCAGTTCGCACCGCTCGGCGCGATTGCCGGGCTGGTCCTGTTCTTCCTTCGCCTCCGGAGCTGATCCGCATGAGCCTGCCCGTCCCCAAGCAGTGGGAGCCGCTCGCGGCCGTGCCGATCGTCGCCGGCCTGTGGTGGCTTTTTGCCGCCGCCGGTGGCGGCTGGCTGTTCTGGGCGCTGATCCCCGGCGTGCTGATGCTGGCGGCGGGCGTCGGCCTGCTGCTCTGGCCCGGCGACCTGCGGCTGACCGAGTTCATGGCGCTGGGCGCACTGCTGGCGCTGATCGTGGCCGTCCCGGTGACGCTGTTCGGCGCCTTCGTCGAAGGGCTGATCTGCGCGCTCCTCGCGGCCGGCGCCTTCCTGGTGTCGGGGCGCGTGGCGCTGGCGCAGGAGCAGGCGGTGAGCGGCGTGCCGCCACCCGATGCGACGATCGCAGTGGCGGCCAAGGCTGCGCTGGACGAGGCGCTGCTCGCGTATTTCGTCGGCACCGCGGACTTGCCGAGCGGCGAGCGCGCGCAGCGCGTCTGCGCGCGGGCGCCACTGATGGAAAAGGCGATGCAGGACGCCGGCTTCGCCGAGCAGCCGGAGCTGCTGCACAAGACGCCGCCGGCGCCCGAGCGCGTGTACGCGCAGCAGGCGCGGCTGTACGGCTATGCCTACGAGCGCCTGAGCTGGGACAGCGGCTTCGTCGCCGATGCCCGCATTCCGGGCGCGGACGCGTGGATGGAGCATCGCGACAACCGCCAGGTCACCGCCTGGATGCTGCGTCATCCCGGACCGCCGCGGCCATGGCTGGTGTGCGTGCACGGCTACCGCATGGGCCACGCCTGGATGGACCTCGGACTGTTTCCGCCGCGCTGGCTGCACGAGCAGCTGGGCGTGAACCTGCTGATGCCGACGCTGCCGCTGCACGGCTCGCGCCGCATGGGCTGGCGCAGCGGCGACGGCTTCCTGGACGGCGACCCGTTCGACCTGATCTTCGCGGAGACCCAGGCGGTGTGGGACCTGCGGCGCGCGATCGCCTACCTCCGCGCGCAGGAAGAGTCTCCGCGCATCGGCGTGCTGGGCTACAGCCTCGGCGGCTACAACACGGCCATGCTGGCGCAGTACGAAACCGGCCTGGACTTCGCGATCGCCGGCATCCCGGCGGTGGACCTGGCCGGCGCGCTGTGGCGGCACCTGCAGCCGTGGCACCGTGGCTACTACGCAGCGCAGGGGCTCACCCTGGAGCGCTACCGCAATATCCTGCGATCGGTGTCGCCGGTGGCGCGCCCACCGAAGCTGCCGCGCGAGCGCCTGTACCTGTTCGCCGGCGTCGCCGACCGCGTCGTCCTGCCGGAACAGGTGGCCGCGCTGTCGAAGCACTGGGACGTGCCGGTGCAGTGGTACCAGGGCGCGCATCTGACCTTCCGCCACGAGCCGCTCGTGCGCCAGCACATCGAGGCCGCGATGCAGCGCGCCGGATGGCCGGTGTCCGCGGAGCTGATTCTGGCGCGATAGCATCCACCGCGACTTTTCGCCCGTACATCGCGGAAATGCACGCCGTCATCACCGGGTCGGGCCTCTACACGCCGCCGGAACGCATCGCCAACGAGGAGCTCGTCGCCTCGCTCAATGCCTGGGTGGCGCGCGATAACGCCACGCACGCAGAGGCCATCGCCCGCGGCGAGCGCGCCCCGCTGCAGCCTTCCAGCGACGAATTCATCGTCAGGGCCTCCGGCATCCGCGCGCGACACGTGGTGGAGCGCACCGGCATCCTCGACGTCGAGCGCATGCGTCCGCGGCTGCGCCGCCGCGGCAACGACGAGCCCTCGCTGATGTGCGAGATGGGCCTCGCCGCCGCGCGCGAGGCACTCGACGCCGCCGGGCGCGAGCCGGCCGACGTCGACGGGGTCATCGTCGCCGCCTCCAACATGGAGCGCGCCTACCCGGCGGTGGCGGTGGAGCTGCAGCATCACCTCGGCGCACGCGGCTTCGCCTACGACATGAACGTCGCCTGCGCTTCGGCCGCGTTCGCGCTGCAGGCCGCTGCCGACGCAGTGCGCGGCGGCTCGGCGCGCGCGGTGCTGGTGGTCAGCCCGGAGATCTGCTCGGGCCACCTGAATTTCCGCGACCGCGACAGCCACTTCATCTTCGGCGATGCCTGCACGGCGCTGCTGGTGGAGGGCGCCGGCCGCGGCTTCGAGATCCTCGGCACGCGGCTGCTGACGCAGTTCTCGAGCCACATCCGCAACAACGCCGGCTTCCTGAACCGCGTCGAGGAGCCTCCGCGCGAGGAGGCCGACTGCCTGTTCGTGCAGGAGGGGCGCAAGGTCTTCAAGGAAGTGGTGCCGATGGTGGCGGAGCTGATCCAGGCGCAGCTCGACGCAGTGGGACTCGCGCCGGCGCAGGTGCGCCGCTTCTGGCTGCACCAGGCCAACCTCGGCATGAACCAGCTGATCGCGCGCCGCGTGCTGGGTCGCGAAGCGTCGGCGGAGGAAGCGCCCGTGATCCTCGACGAGTACGCCAACACCAGCTCGGCCGGCTCGGTCATCGCGTTCCACCTGCACCAGGCCGACCTCGCCGCGGGAGAGACCGGCGTGCTGTGCGCCTTTGGCGCGGGCTACTCGGCCGGCAGCGCCGTGTTGCGGCGCCGGTGACGAGCGCCGGCGTGACACGCGAAATCCGGCGCGAGGACTACCGGCCGCCAGCCGTGGGCGTCGAGCACGTGGACCTGCGCTTCGACATCCGCGAGCGCACCACCGTGACGGCCGAGATGCGCCTGCGGCGGCTCGGTCCCGGCCCGCTGCTGCTCGATGGCCGCGGCTTCGAGCTGCTGGGCCTGGAGCTGGACGGGCGCGTGCTGGGACCCGGCGACTATGGACGTGACGAGACGCAGCTGCGGCTCGACTGGGCCGGCGAGACCGGCCTGCTGAAGGTGACGACGCGGCTCGACCCCGAGCGCAACGACTCGATGGAGGGCCTCTACCGCTCGGGGCCGATGCTGTGCACGCAATGCGAGGCGCACGGGTTCTCGCGCATCACCTATTACCCCGACCGGCCCGACGTCCTGGCCCGCTTCAGTGTGCGGCTGGAAGCCGAGCGCACGCGCTTTCCGGTGCTGCTCGCCAACGGCAACTGCATCGAGCAGGGCGACGCCGGCGGCGGCCGCCACTTCGCGCGCTGGGAAGACCCGTTCCCAAAGCCCTGCTACCTGTTCGCGCTGGTGGCCGGCGACCTGGCCTGCGTCGAGGACCGCTTCGTCACGGCGAGCGGGCGCGCGGTGCAGCTGCGCTTCTACGTGGACCGCGGCAACGAGGATCGCGTCGGCCATGCCATCGAAAGCCTGAAGCACGCCATGCGCTGGGACGAGCAGGCCTACGGCCTCGAGTACGACCTCGACGTGTACATGGTCGTGGCCGCGCGCGACTTCAACATGGGCGCGATGGAGAACAAGGGCCTCAACCTGTTCAATGCGGCCTACGTGCTTGCCTCGCCCGAGACGGCGACCGACGCCGACTTCGAGAACGTCGAGTCCGTCATCGGCCACGAGTATTTCCACAACTGGACCGGCAACCGCGTCACCTGCCGCGACTGGTTCCAGCTGTCGCTGAAGGAAGGCCTCACCGTGTTCCGCGAGCAGCAGTTCTCGGCGGCGATGGGCTCGGCGGCGGCGCGGCGGCTGCGCGAGGTGCGCATGCTGCGGGCGCGGCAGTTTCCGGAGGACGCGGGGCCGCTCGCGCACCCGGTGCGGCCCGAAGGCTACGTCGAGGTGAACAACTTCTACACGGCGACGGTGTACGAGAAAGGCGCCGAGCTGATCCGCATGATCCAGGCGGTCGTCGGCGCCGACGCCTTCGCCGAAGGCGTGCGTGCGTACCTGCGCCGCCACGACGGGCAGGCCGCGACCATCGAGGATTTCCTCGCCGCGCACGAGCAGGCCAGCGGCCGCTCGCTGGAGGGATTCCGCCGCTGGTACGCGCAGGCCGGCACGCCGCGGCTCGAGGTGCGCGACGACTACGACTCCGCGCGCGGCGAATACGTGCTGTCCCTGCGCCAGCGCACGCCGTCGGCGCCGGGGCTGCCGGTGCCGATCCCGATCCGCTTCGCGCTGCGCGATGCCCACGGCCGCAGTGTCGAAGCGCAAACCGATTCGCCGCTGCTGCAGGCCCCGGACCTGATCGTGCTCGACCAGGCCGAGGCCGAGGTGCGCTTTCGCGTGACCGGCCAGCCGGTGCCCAGCCTGCTGCGCGGCTTCTCGGCGCCGGTCCTGCTGGACTATCCCTGGACCGATGCGCAGCTGGCACTGCTGCTGCGCCACGACGACGACGCCTTCGTGCGCTGGGAGGCGGGGCAGCAACTGATGCAGCGTGCCGTGCGCGAGCGGCTGAACGGCGCCGCGCAGGGACCGGCGCGGACCGCGCTGCTGGCCTCGTCTGCGCACCTGGCCGCGCAGGGCCTCGACGACCATGCACTGCTGGCTGAGCTGCTGCGGCTGCCGTCGCCTGCCGAGCTGCTCGAGCTGCTCGCGCCGTGCGAACCGCTGCAGGTGGCCGATGCGCACGAGGCGCTGCGGCTGGACCTGGCGCGCGCGCTGACCGGCCCGCTGTCGGTGTGGGCGCAGTGGGA
>DATLCG010000047.1:0-15045 GCA_035526525.1 Binatia bacterium | reverse complement strand
GGTGAACGCGCCTGCCGGCACGCTGCAAGGCGGCGTTGAAGGCGGCGTTCGCGTCTTCCGCGGCATTCCTTACGCGATGCCGCCCGTGGGCGCGGCGCGCTGGAAACCGCCGGCTCCGATGCCGCGCTGGGACGGCGTGCGCCAGGCCACCGCCTATGGTCCCGCCTGCGTGACCCCGAAGGGCACCGTGACCACCGTCTATTCCCGCGACCCCGGGCCGATGAGCGAGGACTGCCTGACGCTCAACGTCTGGGCGCCGGCCGGCGCCAGGAATGCGCCGGTGTTCCTGTGGATCCACGGCGGCGCGCTGTGGGCCGGCGCGAGCAGCGATCCGCTGTACGACGGCGCGCGCATGGCGGCACGCGGCATCGTGGTCGTGTCCATCAACTACCGGCTCGGCCCGCTCGGCTGGCTTGCCCATCCCGAGCTCAGCCGCGAGTCCGCGCTGGGCGTCTCCGGCAACTATGGCCTGCTCGACCAGGTCGAGGCGCTGCGCTGGGTCCAGCGCAACATCGGCGCGTTCGGCGGCGATGCCGCCAACGTCACCGTCGCCGGCGAGTCCGCGGGCGGACTCAGCGTCCTGTACCTGCTCGCCTCGCCCGAGGCGCGTGGACTGTTCGCGAAAGCCATCGCGCAGAGCGCGTACATGATCAGCACGCCCGAGCTGAATCAGGACCGGCACGGCATGCCGTCGGCGGAAGCCAGCGGCCTGAAGCTCGCCGCCGCGCTCAAGGCTCCGGACCTGGCCGCGCTGCGCACGATGGACGCGGTGGCACTGACCGACACGGCGAAGTCCGCCGGCTTCTTTCCGCTGGGGACGGTCGACGGGCGCGTGCTGCCGCGCCAGCTCGTGGACGTCCTCGACAAGCGCGAGCAGGCGCCGGTGCCGGTGCTGGCGGGCTTCAACAGCGGCGAGATCCGCTCGCTGCGTATGCTGGCGCCGCCACCGCCCGCGACGTCCGCCGAATACGAGAAGGCCATCCGCGAGAGGTACCGTGATCGCGCGGATGCGTTCCTGCGGCTGTATCCCGCCGACAGCGCGCCGGAAAGCATCCTGGCGAACACGCGCGACGCGCTGTACGGCTGGACCTCGGAGCGGCTGGTGCGCAGCCAGTCCGCGCTGGCGCGGCCGTCCTACCTCTACCTCTTCGACCACGGCTACCCGGCCGCCGACGAGGCCGGCCTGCATGCCTTCCACGCCTCCGAGCTGCCGTACGTGTTCGGCGCCTTCGACGGCACCCCGCCGAACTGGCCGAAGATCCCCGACAGCGCGGCCGAACGGAAGCTGTCCGACGCCCTGCTCGACTACTGGACGAGCTTCGCGCGCAGCGGCAAGCCGCAGGCCGCCGGTGCACCGGACTGGCCGGCGTTCGGCGAGTCCGCCGGCTACATGGCCTTCACCGACGCGCCGCATCCTTCGCAGCGGCTGATGCCGGGCATGTACGAACTGCATGAAGAGGTCGTGTGCCGGCGTCGCGCCGCAGGCAACCTGCCGTGGCACTGGAACACCGGCATCATCTCGCCGCCGCTGCCCGATCCGGCGCCCGCCTGCGCGAACCTCGCGTCCGCCCCGGGCGCCTGACGTCCAGGCCGTTCTCGACCCTGACCCGGCGCGCCCGGGACCCGCTCAACGCAGGCTCCTGCGGCGGACCAAATTGACGATCGCCAGCAGGATCAAGGCGCCAAGGAACGACACGAACAGCGCCGGCAAACTGAAGTTGTTCTGATTGATCGTGCCGGTACCGAACATGGGAGCCAGCAACCATCCGCCGAGCATCGCGCCGACAATGCCAACCACCACGTTCAAAAAAATGCCCTGCTGTGCATTGGTCTTCATGACGATGCTGGCGACCCAGCCGATGAGCCCGCCGATGATGATCCAGAGAATAAAGTTCATGTGCCGCTCCTTGAATAGGGTGTTCCCCCAACTTTAAGGAACAAAACGCGCCGCGTCGGTACGCCGCACCGCTAATGGCAGTGTCCGCTAGCGGGCGTAAGCAAGGTGTAAATCCCTCCTAGGAACTTCAAACCACCGGCAGCACGAGGTGCGACGCGCGGTCGCCGTCGTGGAAGACGCGCTGCCGGGCGGTCACCAGCGTGGTGGCGTCGATGCCGAGCTCGCCGGTGTTCGGATTGCGGTCATAGCGGGGGAAATCGCTGGACGTCACCAGCACGCGCAGCCGATGGCCGGCGCGGAACACCATCGAGGTCGGCTGGAGCGTGATTGCGTATCGCACGACGGTGTCGGGGTCCAGCGCACGACGCGCAGAGAGCGATTCGCGGTAGCTGGCGCGCAGCACGCCGTCCGTCACGTTGAAGGTGCGGCCGTTCGGGTGCACGTCGCACAGCTTCACGACCCAGTCCGTGTCGGGCGCGCTGCTCGCGGCGAACAGGACGATTGTCACCGGACCGGTGACCTCGAACTCCCGCTCCAGCGGCGGACTGGTGTAGGCGAGCACGTCGGCACGCGACAGGATTGGCGCCTGGTCCACCGGGCCGCGCCGGTAGACAGCGGGCATCAGCAGCGAGCCGCCGCAGGTGGGGCACGGGTCCGCTGGATCGTACGAATACGTGTCCGGCGCCTCGGCCAGGGCGGGCGGTTCCCAGGACAGCCCGCGATCGGAACGCAGGTAGAGCTGCGTGGGCTTCGCGCGCGCGAGGGGCCACGATGCTTCGTCGCGCCACCGGTTGATTCCCTGGACGAAGATCCTGACGGGCGCTTCCTCGTCCACGCCGTTGCGCCGATCCTTGAGCCAGCGATCGAACCACCGCAGCTGCAGCGAGGTGAGGTCCTCGCGCAGGTCCAGCAGCTGGCCGCTCGCGCGCATGCCGAAGTCGAGGTCGCCGACCGCCGGCAGGAACATGCCATGCGACCACGGGCCGATGACGATGCGGGTCGCGCGGCGCGCGTGCTCCGTCGCGGCCTGGCTTTTCATCGCCGCGAAATGCCCGAGGTCCCCGTCGAGCATCACGTCGTGCCAGCCGGCAATGATGAGCGCCGGCGCGCGCACCGCCCGATGCCTGCCCGACATGAGCACCGAGTCGGTCCAGGCGTCCGGCGCCGGATGCCGCAGCGTCTCCTGGAAGAACGCCAGGAAGTCCTCGTCCTGCGGACGCGAAGGCGCGAACGCGCGCAGCGGCAGGCACCGCACGCGCTCGTCGAAGGCGTCGATGTCCTCGACCAGCCGCAGGAGATCGGCATTTCCCCTGCCTGCACGGAGCAGCGCGCCCGGTCCGATCGCCTGCAGCGACCAGGTCACCAGCAGCCCCCAGTTCAGCGCGCCGCCGCGCCACAGGTGATCGCGCCAGAAATCGTTGGGGGCCGTCGTCGGCGAAATCGCGGCCAGCGCCGGGGCGACGTTCGCCGCCGCCTGCCACGCGGTCCCGCCCATGTACGAAACCCCGTACGCGCCGACCTGCCCGTTCGACCACGGCGCCGTGGCGCACCAGTCGACCGTGTCGCCGCCATCGCGGCCCTCGTCGCGATACAGGAAGAACGGGCCGCCGTCGGACGCCCAGCGCGCGCGGACGTCCTGGATCACGACGTTGTAGCCCGCGGCAGCGGCCCGCAGCGGGTCCAGTGTCAGCGCGGTCAGCGCGAGCACTTCCTTGTTGTAGGGCGTGCGCTGCAGCAGCACCGGGTGGCGACCGCCGCCCGCGGGCCGGTAGAGGTCGGCCCGCAGGACGGTGCCGTCGCGCATGCGGGCGTCGACGTTCTTCTCGAGCGTCACCGTCCCGCCGATCGAGCTGCTTGGGGCGTCGTCCATCGTCCGGAGTGTGTCCCGCCGTGTCCGGGGATGCTGTCAAAGCGGTGACAATGTCACGGGTTTGACAGCGCGAGCCCCCAGCGAGGTACAGACTCCGTGAGGGGCGCGAAGACGCCTGGGGAGGAAGCCGGTGCGAAAAACCGTCGTCGCCGTGATCATCGGATGCGGCCTGTTCTGCGCAAGCGCGTTCGCGCAGGACGCGGCCACCGAGCCGCCGGGCGAAGGTGCCGCGGCGCAGGACACGTCACCTGCTGCCGCCCCGCCCGCCGCAGACGCACCACCACCCAGCGCGCCGCCGCCCGACACGATTCCCGTGAAGACGGAGCCCGCACCCACACCCCCCGCGGACTCGACCCGGCTCGAGGACGTCATCGTCACTGCGACCAAGCGCCAGAAATCGCTGCGCGAAATCGCGGGGTCGATCGGCGAGTTCAACGGCGCACGCCTGGAAAACGAGGGCAAGATCAGCCTTGCGGACTTCATCGAGCAGAAACCCGGCGTCACGCTGACGAGCCTCGGGCCGCACCTGGTCAAGGTCAACATCCGTGGCATCGCTTCCGACGCGTATTTCGGCGCGCCGCTGCCGTCGCCCACCGGCATGTTCATCGGCGACACGGCGTTCGGCGATCCGTTCATCACCAACGTCCAGCCGGACCTGTCCGCCTTCGACCTGGCGCGCGTCGAGGTCCTCAAGGGACCGCAGGGAACCCTGTTCGGCGGCGCGGCGCTGGCGGGCGCGATCCGCTACGTGCTGGAGGAGCCGGTGCTCGGCGAATGGCAGGCGCGCGCGTTCACCCAGTACGACGCGCCCAGCGACGGCAGCGCCGCCCTGAGCGAGGGCGTTGCCCTGAACGCACCGCTGTTCGGCGACCGCCTGGCCGTGCGGCTCGGCTATGTGAACCGGAACTACCCCGGCATCACGGACAGCAGCCGCAACCCGCGCAAGGAAGATGTCGACGACAGCAAGGGCGAGCAGCTGCGCGGCATAGTGTCCTGGCAGCCGCTCGACGCGCTCGGGGTCAAGTTCACGCACCTGCAGCAGGATTCCTTCACGGCGAACGCCATCGGCTTCGCCGACTCGGCCGACGGCCCGCGCGAGAACAACAAGAAGGTGCTGCCGCAGCCGAGCATCGCCGATTTCGGGATGGACTCCCTCGAGGTGGGCTACGACTTCGACACGATGCGGCTCGTCGCGCTCACCTCCCGCACCTCGAAGAACTGGTACATCGACGTCGACATCAGCTACGTCATCACCGGTCCGCCGGATGACGATTTCGACCCCGACAACGGCACCTTCCAGATCACCGACGACCGCTCGAAATCGCTGTCGCAGGAGCTGCGGCTGCAGTCGACCGACAAGCACGGCCTGCAATGGCTGGTGGGCCTCTACAACGTCGACTACAAGGTGTTCTTCGAGATCACCGACGACACCGTCAGGAACCGCGATCTGAATGCCGCGCTCGGCACGGACCCGGCGACCTACCACGAGTCGACGCTCCTCTACGCGGTCACCGACATCAAGGCCTACGAGAAGGCGGGGTTCCTCGATCTGGGCTACCGGTTCTGGGACCGCCTGGAGCTCACTGCGGGTGCGCGCCTGTACAGGACCCAGGTCAAAGGCGGCTTCTTTGGCACCGGCGCCCTGGCCCGGCAGCAGAACAACGGCCAGAACTTCGACTTCTCCGGCAACGAACTGACCGAGAAAGGCGTGAACCCGAAGGTGACGGCGACCTTCGATTTCACGCACGACCTGTCCGCCTACGCGCTGGCGAGCCGCGGCTTCCGTTTCGGCGGCATCCAGACCGTGCCCTCGTCGGACAGCAACGGCGTGCCGCCCGATTACAAGTCCGACACGATCTGGAACTACGAGCTCGGGATGCGCACGTCCTGGCTCGACAACAAGCTGCACTTCGACACGACGCTGTTCTTCATCGATTACGACAAGCCCCAGGTCGTGCTGAGGACGAACAATGCATCGGGGCTCAACCTGGCTTACACGGACAACGTCGAGCACGCCATCAGCCAGGGCTTCGAGACCGCGCTGGCATGGCTCACTCCGCTCGACGGGGTGCGCTTCGAATTGAGCGGTGGCTACACCGACTCCCACATCACCGCGCCCTTCCGGGCACCCAGCCCGTACACGTCCTCCGGCAGCACCGTGGTGCCGGCAGGCGCCCGGATGCCGGGCGTCGCGCGCTATCAGTACCTGGCCGCGATCAATTACGTCGCCCCGCCCATCGGCGTGTTCGACATCGGCGGGCGGGTGGACTACAGCTACATCGGCGGAGGCGTCGGCACGCTGCTGCAGGAACGTCCGATCAACGACTACGGGACCCTCAATGGCGGCATCTCGGTGTCCACCGCCGCCTGGCGGCTCAGGCCCCGGCTTTCCTTCAACGTCTCGAACATCACGGACGTCACGGCGCCGAAGCTCGGATACACCGTCAAGCCCGTTCCTGGCGGGCTGGTCGACGTCTGGTACCTGAATGCGCCGCGGACCTATTCGGCGCGGCTGGGGCTGGAGTTCTAGCCATGCGAGCCTGCGCCGCACTTGTCGCGGGCCTGCTGGTGGGTTGTGGCCACTCCGCATCGCCAGTCGCAGCGGAACCGGCGGCGGAACGGTGCCCGAAATCCGTCATCACCCGGTTCGCGGACCAGGATTTTTCATCGCCGCGGTGGCAGCGCCCGATGATGAATTTCCAGCTTGCCGGATGCGACATCAACGGCCAGGTCCCCGGCGCGCCCGGCAACGAGCCCTGGTGGGACGCGATGGATTTCTGGGTCTACGAAGCTCCGGGGGCCTCGAGCAACCCGCACCCGATGATGGTCATCTACCTGCACGGCACCTCGCAGACGCCGATCGATGCCGCGCTGGGCATCGGCTGGAACGAGTTGGCCGAACGCGAGCACGTCATCGTCGTCTACCCGCACGGCCTCGATGGCTCGGACAACAACTGGACCTGGGGCGAGACGACGGCGTTCGGGCGCGTCGGGCAACTGGAGTCGGTCTCCCAGATCACGACGGCGGTGCAGGCGCTGTACGGAATCGGCCCGGAGCGGACGTTCATCGCCGGGACCTCGTCCGGCGCCATCTCGGCGACCATGACTGCGGCGCTGTACCCGGACCTCTATTCCGGCGTGATGTCGGTGATTGGCGGCTCGTACAACCTGAGCGACCCCGATGGCACGCAGGCTTATCAGGCCATGGGGGACAAGGCCAGGGTCATGCCTGCATTCCTGATCCACGCGACGGCCGACCATCTGTTTCCCCAGAACGCCTCGCGCGAAGCGGACACGCAGTGGGCCGGCACCAACGATCGCGCGGACAACGGTTCGGCTGACGGGTCCATCTCCCAGAGCGCCGAAGTCGACGACACGCACATGAACCTGGACCCGCAAAAGGAACCGGCAGCGGATGAGTGCCTGACCCGCCAGAACAACAACCCTTGCCCTTCCTACACGCTGGGCTACGAAACCTATCCCTACCAGATCGAGCGGTACCGGGATGATTTCGGCGCCGGCAAGGTGATTGTCGAAGCCTGGTACCTGCAGTTCATGGCCCACAACTACCCCTACGGCAACCCGGAGGGGAATTTCACGGATCCCGCCGGGCCGGACGTCACCACCGCCGGATACCTGTTCTTCCGGGACATCCTGGCGAACCGCGACTAGGCCCTCACTGGTTTCCCTGCCAGCCGCCGTGCCATCCCGCCAGGTAGCTGTCCAGGTCGAAACCGGAGCGCCTGGCCTCATCGACGAGCGCACGCAGGTCGAGGATGCGGGTGCCATCCTTGTGCAACTCGATCAGGCCTTTCTTGGACCATCTCTTGAGAACGGCGTTGACGCGCTGTCGCGTGCCGCCCACGCGCGTGCCGATTTCGGTCTGGTTGTCGTGCGCCGCCACCCAGATGGCCCCGTCGGCGCCCTTCACCCCGCGCAGGTGCGCCATGCGCAGCAGGTAGACGGCGAGGCGCACGTCGAGGTTGTGCAGCGTGAGCAGCTCGATGCGTCCGAGGATCACGTCGATGCGGCCGATGAACTCGTGGTAGAGACCCCGGTGAAAGCCGGGCCAGCGGCGCGAGAATTCCTCCACGGCGTGCATCGGCACCTGCGCCACGCTGGCGTCTTCCAGGCACACGCAGTTGCCGATGTACGTCGGCTTCTCGTCGGGGACCATGTGCGGGAACCATCCGCCACGCACGACTTCCTCCAGGGTGATTTCGTAACCCCGGGCTGACGTCAGGTAGATGCGGAACAGGCCGGACATCACCCCGTAGATCGCCGTGGCGGGCATGCCCGAGAGGTAGACGATCTGGCCCTTGGCGATGCGCACGACGCTGGCCTGGTCCGCCAGCCAGCGTTGCGCTTCGGGTGGAACGTAGCCGAACCATCTCCAGCCACGGATCAGGTCGAGCACGCCCGGCGCAGCCGGATCCATGCTCAGGCGCCCAGCACCCGCGGCACCAGCTCGGCTGCTTCCTCGCGCCGCGCCAGCTCGCGGAAAGTGCCGTCGAGCGACAGCGCCTTCAGCCGGTCGCCGAAACGCCGCTGCTGCGCAGCGGACAGCTGGCTGAGCACGACCAGGCCGGCGGCCTGCTGCTCGGCCGTTCCGCGCGCCACGAGCCGCAGCATGCCGTCCACGCGCGGGTCCGGCAGCGCGGCGATCAGCTGGTCCAGGCGCGCCGGCTGCTCGACGTAGAAGCCGATCTCCAGCAGCTGCGCGTCGTCGAGAATGCCGATCACCGCGCGGATCGAGCCTTCCGGCAGCGCGTCCACGAACTGCCCCATGACGATGTATTCCTCGCGCCGCACCAGCTCGCGCGCGGCCGCGACCACCACCTCGGCGGGCATGACCTCGACCACGGCGCGCGAGCGGCGCGGGTCCATCGCCAGGCAGATCTCGGCGAGGAAGTCCGGCGTCAGGTGACGCGCCACGTCCACCGCCTTGTCGGCAGGCATGACGCTCGACAGCCGCGCAGACAGGAACGGGCCGAAGACCTTCTCCGACAGGCGCGCGTTGAGCCGCGCCGGCAGGATGCGCGCGGGCCCGACCGCGCGCTGGAACAGCGCGCGGTGCCGGTCGAACAGCGTGGCCGACACGCGCTCGCGCAATCCCCGCATCTCCGCGACGGACAGCAGCTCCAGGTATTCCAGCTCCGCCGCCGCGACGCCGAGCACGCGGCCCAGCTTGATGCGTTCGGCCTTGGCGAGGAGGGTCATGGGGAAAGGGACGGGTCCCTAGCCCCGGAACAGCTGCCGCACCGGTCCCCGCAGCAGCGCCGGCAGGTGCGACAGCGTGTCGTCGAAGGCCTTGCGCAGCGCCTTCTCCTGGCGCTGCTTGGCCTGCCGGATCTGCGCCGTCAGGCGCTCGACCGCGGCGTCGTCGAGCACGTCCAGCGCCTGGACTGCGCCGCCGAGCTCGGCCTCGAGCGCGCCGCGCGCGCTCACTTCAGCTCGCTCGACGACTTGCCCAGCAGCCGCCGCGCGACGATCAGCACCTGGATCTGCTGCGTGCCCTCGAAGATGTCGAGGATCTTGGCGTCGCGCGCCCATTTCTCCAGGAGATTTTCCTCGCCGTAGCCGGCGGCGCCGCACAGCTCGACGCAGCGCAGGGTCACGTCCACCACCATGCGGCCGGCCTTGGCCTTGGCCATCGAGGCCTGCAGCGCATTCGGCTGGCTGTTGTCGGCCATCCAGGCCGCCTTCAGCGTCAGCAGGCGCGCCGACTCCCAGTCCGCTTCCATCGAAATGAACGCCGCGGCGGCCGCGTTCTGCGCGTGCGGCGGCAGGTCGTAGCGGACGGTCACGCCCGCCTTCTGCAGCAGGGAACGCGTTTCCTCGAGCGCGGCGCGCGCGACGCCCAGCGCCATCGCCGCCACCAGCGGGCGCGTGTTGTCGAAGGTCTGCATCACGCCGCCGAAGCCCTTCTTGGTATCCACGACCGGGCTGCCGAGCAGATCGCCCGCCGGCACGCGGCAGTCCACCAGCGCGAAAGCCGCGGTGTCCGAGGCGCGGATGCCGAGCTTCTTCTCCAGCCGCACCAGCCGCAGGCCCGGGTTGTTGCGCTCCACCAGGAACGGCTTGATCGCCGCGCGGCCGGCTTCGCGGTCGAGCGTGGCCCACACCACCAGCGCCTGGGCGCGGTCGCCGGCGGTGACGAAGATCTTCTCGCCGTTGAGCACGTACTCGTCGCCCTCGCGGCGCGCGGTGGTGCGCACCGCGGCGGAGTCGGAACCGAAGCCCGGCTCCGTGATCGCCATCGCCACCCACTTCTTGCCGAAGCGCTCGAGCTGCTCCTCGTTGGCGACCGCGGCGATCGCGGCGTTGCCGAGGCCCTGGCGCGGCAGCGTGAGCATCAGCCCGACGTCGCCCCAGCACACCTCGATCACCGACAGCACGGTGGCGAGATTGCCGCCGTTGCGCACGCCGCCTTCGCCCGCCGCATCGCGGCGCGCCTGCCCCGCGCCGGCCAGGCCGCCGGTGCCGGAGTTCATGCCGTCGATGACGGCGGCGAGGATGTCGAGCTCCTTCGGATAGGCGTGCTCGGCGCGGTCGTACTTGCGCGAGATCGGCCGGAACACGTGCAGCGCCATCTGGTGCGCCTGGTCCACCAGGCCGCGGAACTTGCGGGGAGTCTCCAGGTGGATCACAGCAACAGCCCTCCTTCCATGATCCCGATCGCCCGCAGGTCGCGGTACCAGCGCTCCACCGGGTGCTCCTTGACGAAGCCGTGGCCGCCGAGCACCTGCACGCCGTCGCTGCCGGCCTGCATGGCAAAGCGCGTGCACAGGCTGCGCGCCAGCGCGGCTTCGCGCGCGAAGGGCTTGCCTTCGGCGGCGAGCGCGGCAGCGCGCCAGGTGGCCAGGCGCATGCCTTCCAGCTCGATGCCGATGTTGGCGATCATGAACGCCACGCCCTGCTTGTGGCTGATGGGCTCGCCGAAAGCCTCGCGCTCGTTGGCGTAGGGAATGACGTAGTCGAGCACGGCCTGCGTGGTCCCGGCCGCGAGCGCACACCAGGCCAGGCGCGAGCGCGCGATGAACTCCGCGTAGTCCATGCCGGCGCTGCCGCCGAGCCGCGCATCCGCCGGCAGTGCCACGCCGTCGAAGCGCACGCGCGCCAGGCTGGCGGCGCGCAGGCCCATCGCCGGCTGCGCCTCCACCGTGATGCCGGCCGTGCCCGATTCGACGATGTACAGCGCCGGCGCGCCGGACTCGTCGGCCGCGGCGACCAGGAACAGCTCTGCCGCGGCCGCGCCGATGACGAGCTGCTTCTCGCCGTGGAGTGTCCAGCCCTCGGCGGTTTTCTCCACGCGCGTGCGCAGCGCGAATGGATCGAACAGCGGCTGCGGCTCGAGCACCGCGATCGCCGCCTGCGGCGGCTGGTCGCCGGTGAGCGCGGGCACGTACTTCGCCTGCTGCGCCGCATCGCCGTACTCGACCAGGGCCGAGGCCACGCTCGGCGCGGACAGGATCGCGGCGGCCAGGCCCAGGTCGCCGTGCGCCAGCGCCTCGAAGGCCAGCGCATTGGTCAGCACCGGACGCTCCGCGGCGACGCCGCCCAGCTCCTCCGGCGCGTTCATCGCGGCGATGCCGAGCCCGGCAGCCTGCGCCCGCAGCTCCGGCGGACAGGCCGCCGCCTCGTCCGCCGCCGCGGCCGCGGGCCGCAGCGCATTCGCGGCGAAGTCGCGCATGGACTCCACCACCATGCGCTGCTCGTCGGTGGGCGTGAGGTCGAACAGCTCGCCGGCCGGCGCCGCGGCCGGGCGTGCCGGTTGCAGCAGCTTGCGCGCCGCGCGAAACGGGCGATTGGCCATGCCGGCCGCGGCGAAGCCGGCCTTGCTGGCGCCGAACAGGAAGCGGCCGAAACGCGCGCGGCGCGCGGCGTCGTCGAGCAGGGGCAGCGCAGCGAGCCGGCGCAGGACGGCGAGGCCCCAGCCCATGGGATTGGTGCGGCGTGACATCAGAACTGGTACTTGGCGAAGATCTGGGCGTTGTCCCGGTCGGACAACAGGTTGTTGGTGCCGGCTCCCCAGAACCAGTTGTAGCCGACGCTGAGCGAGATGGCGTCGTGGTAGCGCGTCTCGATCTGCACCGAGGCCGACTTGCGGCCCTCGATGAAGTTCTCCCCCGGCCCGGGCGCGATGCCCTTGACGTCGTGGCCCAGCAGGAAGAACGGCTGGATGCTGATGCCGGGGAACACGGCCTCGTAGCGCACGATGCCGATCACGCGGTAGCCCCAGGCAAACCGCGTGGTGTAGCCGCTGGCGTCCTGCTGGTGCGGGTTGAAGCGCGCGCCGTCGGGACCGACCGAGCAGCTCGGGTTGGTGGAGCAGGCCAGGTGCGAGCCGTCGGCGCCGGAGCCGTCGGCGCCGGCGCTGGCGTGCAGGAACGTCGCCGGACCCTGGATCTGCAGCCGGTCCAGCGGCGGCAGGTCCGGAATCCAGTCCGCGCCCGCCTCGCCGAGCAGGATGATCTGGTCGGCGGCGAACGGGTTTTCGGTCGCGCTGAAGATGCGCGTCGTGCCGAGGTTGAACTGCCACACCGCGAAGCGCTCGTA
Organism: Binatia bacterium; assembly: GCA_035526525.1. GTDB lineage: Bacteria > Pseudomonadota > Gammaproteobacteria > Nevskiales > Nevskiaceae > JACPFV01. Next base: position 2,719 of record DATLCG010000047.1, on the reverse strand, counting down.
GCCCTGGAGGTAGCCGGGATTGCGATGGTCGAGCGGGCGCGACAGGTCCGTGGGCGGATTCTCTCCCACGGTGCGGCCGCGGTACGGCAGGATGAAGTTCGGGAACGAGCGCGCCGAGCCGTCGATGTTGCCGACCGCGAGATCGAACGTGTCGTTGTAGCCGGTGACGCCGGGTGCGGGAGTGAAGTCGCCGGGCCCGTACTGCGTGTAGAAGCCGTTCTCGTCGGTGCCGAGGCCGCCATTGGAGCCGGTGCAGTCCAGGCTCGCGTCATGGCAGCGCGTCAGCAGCGGCCCGCCGCCGGCGAAGGCCACGTCCATGATCGCCACCTGCAGCGGCAGGTTGGGCCGGAACGCCACCTCGCCCTGCAGCGTGTAGTCGCCCAGGCTGGTGTTGAAGCTGGCGCCGAGCAGCTGGATGTTCTCCGGGTACTCCAGCTGCATGAAGCCGGTGTCGAGCGGCACGGCGTCGGAGGTCGCGGAGCGCGGATCGTCGGGATGGGTGAACGGCAGGTCCGGGCACGCCATGCTGAAACTGCTCGAGCTGTTGGCGTCGATCCCCATCGGGTTGCCCTCGCGCCGCGCACAGCTGGCCTGCGCCGCGTAGAAGCTCACGTACGGCAGGCGCGAGTGGTAGTTCATGTAGTACAGGCCGATCTCGGTGCCGTTGTTCAGCCAGTCGGCGAAGTACTTCAGTGCCAGGCCGAACTGGCCCTGCGAGGACGGCTCGTAGTCCTTCAGGCGCTGGATGCGGGCGCTGGTCTTGGTGATGCCCGACAGCGGGTTGTCCAGCGGCACGCCGACGCCGTCCGGGTCGTCGGCGGCCTGGCCGAACGACAGGTTGACCCAGTCGATGGCGTTGTCGGTGCCCACGTCCACGGTCGAGAAGAAGGTGCCCGGTGCCGGCGCCTCGAGCCCGCGCCATTCCAGCTGGTAGAAGCCTTCCAGCGTGGCGTTCTCGAACGGCTGGCCGGCGAGGAACAGCATGTTCACCGGCACGAACAGCTCGTCCAGCTGGAAGCCCACGCGGAACAGGTTGTTGGCGTTGACCGGGTTGGCCTGGTTGACGCTGTTGATGACCAGCGCCGTGCTCTCGCCCCAGTTGACGATCTGGCGGCCGAGCTTGACGGTGATCTCGTGCTCGCCGATCGGCACCGTGCCGAAGGCGAAGGCGTCGAGCCACTGCAGGTCGGTGCCGGCCTCGCGCAGCACCTCGCCGTCGGTGCGCTGGCGCTGCACCACGCCGCCCGGGCCGTACACGCGCTGGCCCTGGTGCACGACGTCCACGAAGCCGGTGCTCTCGACCGGCGGCACCACGCGGCCGACGCGGTTCGCGTTCGCGGCCGTGATCCAGTTGGGATGGAATTCGGTGAAGTCGTTGTTGATGAAGTCGTAGAAGTAGAGCGCGCGCACGTTCACGCCCCAGTCGCCCCAGTGCAGCGACAGCTTGGAGGTGACTTTCGCCGGCGCCTGGAACAGGTCGTGCTTGTCGTAGTTCAGGTTGCCGTCGTCGCTGTTCATCGAGAACTGGCCGGGCTGGCGCACCAGCGCGTTGGCCGGGTGGATCTCGTCCTTGAACACGCCCTGGCAGCCCTGGTGCGGGAAGGCGCACACGTCCGGGTTGTTGTCGGCCTTGCCGATCAATTCGGGATTGCGCCCCTGCATGCGCATGCCGGCCCCGAACGTGAAGAACGTGTCGACGGTGCCGTCGACCGGGCTGCCGAACAGCGGGAACGGCAGCTTGAACTGCACCGCCTGCACCGGCGCGCTCGCCGCGACCAGTGCCGCGAGCGCGGCGCCGCGGGCGCCCCTGCCCCCGAGAAGTCCCCGCATGGCGCTACTGTCCGGCAGTCTTCTGCACCGCGGCCGGGGTGAACTTGTCGTCGGTGAACTTCACCGCGAAGTTGTACGGCTCGTCCTCGTTGAACATGGCGGTGATGAAGTAGCGGCCGGAATCGAAGTGGTAGATCACCTCGGGCACGGTGCCGGCCGACTGGATGTTCGGGCCCATGACCATGTGGCCTTCCTGGAACTGGAACAGCTGGCCGCGGTTGTCGTAGCAGTCCACCGCCACGATGTTCCAGCTGTCCTCGTCGAGGTAGAAGCGCCGGGTCTTGAACACGTGCGAGGTGCCGGGACGCAGCTCGGCCTCGATGACCCACACGCGGTGCAGCTCGAAGCGGGCCAGGTCCTGGTTCAGGTGGTGCGGCCGCGCCAGGTCGGCGTACTTGACCTTGTTGCCGGCGATGAGGTTGTCGTCATAGGGGATGTACATCTCCCGCTTGCCGACGAGCTTCCAGTTGTAGCGCTCGAGCACGCCGTTGTACATGTCCACCTGGTCGTAGAACTGGTGGCCATCGGTGCCCTCGTACGGGTTGTCGCAGCACACGTTCGGCGCGCGGCGGATGCGCTTCAGGCCCGGCGAGTACAGCCAGGCGTTGCGGCCGGTGTTGCCGGTGCCCGGACGCTCGTGCACCAGGATGATGGTGCCGGCGACGCGCGGCGGCGACAGCGTCTTCGACAGGTACTTGATGTACTCGACGCCGGGCTTGAGCGGCACCGGGTGCTCGATCGAGGCGTAGTAGAACTTCACGTCCTCGATCAGCTTGGTCAGCGTGTACTTGCCGTCGGTGCCGACGATCATCTGGTTGTTGTAGCGGCGCACGTTCTCGCCGCGCCACTTGAGCTTGTGGTTCCAGATCGGCTCGGCACCGCTCTTCGG
>DATLCG010000005.1:0-5422 GCA_035526525.1 Binatia bacterium | reverse complement strand
GCGACCGGTGAAAAGCTCATCCAAATGGTAGCAGGGCCCATGTAAGCTGGCCCGCAGAATCACAATGAGGAGAGCCCGATGCCGCGTGACGGCCAAGTGCTGCAGACCATCGGCAACACGCCGCTGGTTGAGCTGAAGAATCTCGACACCGGCCTGTGCCGGCTGTTCGTCAAGCTGGAGAACCAGAACCCGACCGGCTCGATCAAGGACCGCATCGGTCTCTCAATGGTCGAGGCGGCCGAGCGCGAAGGCAGGATCAAGCCCGGCGGCACGCTGATCGAGGCCACCGCCGGCAATACCGGCCTGAGCCTGGCGCTGGTCGCCGCGCAGAAGGGCTACAAGCTGATCCTGGTGATTCCCGACAAGATGGCGCAGGAGAAGATCCTGCACCTGAAAGGGCTCGGCGCGGACTGCCGCATCACGCGCAGCGACGTCGGCAAGGGCCACCCGGAGTACTACCAGGACATCGCCGCGCGCCTGGCCGCGGAGATCCCCAACGCGTTCTACGTCAACCAGTTCTCCAACCCGGCCAACCCGCTGGCGCACGAGGCCACGACCGGCCCGGAGATCTGGGCGCAGGCCAACCACATGCTGGACGCGGTCGTCGCCGGCGTCGGCAGCGGCGGCACGCTGACCGGCCTGGCGCGCTACTTCGAGCGCGTGGCGCCGCACGTGGAGATGGTGCTGGCCGACCCCAAGGGCTCGATCCTTGTGGACGTGGTGCGCACCGGCAAGCCGCAGAAGCCCGCGGGCTCCTGGCTGGTGGAGGGCATCGGCGAGGACTTCATCCCGGACAACTGCGACCTGTCGCGCGTGAAGACCGCCTACGAGATCCCCGACGCCGAGGCCTTCCTCACCGCGCGCGAGATCCTGGCCAAGGAAGGGATTTTGGGCGGCTCCAGCTCCGGCACGCTGGTGGCCGCCGCACTGCGCTACTGCCGCGAGCAGAAATCGCCCAAGCGCGTGGTCAGCTTCATCTGCGACAGCGGCAACAAGTACCTGCAGAAGATGTACAACGACTTCTGGATGTTCGAGCAGGGCCTGCTGGAGCGCCCGCGCGAAGGCAACCTGCTGGACCTGATCGTGCGCCGCTACAACGAGGGCTCGGCCGTCACCGTGCGCCCGCAGGACACGCTGATGCACGCCTACCGGCGCATGAAGCTCTTCGACGTCTCGCAGCTGCCGGTGATGGACGGCGACAAGCTCGCCGGCATCGTGGACGAGTCGGACCTGGTGCAAGGCACGCACCTGGATCCCAAGCGCTTCAGCGAGCCGGTCAGCACGGCGATGGTCAACAACGTCGAGACCGTCGCGCCCGACGCGCCGGTGTCCGCCCTCATGCCGATCTTCGCCCGCGACCACGTGGCGGTGGTGGCCGAGCAGGGCAAGTTCATCGGCATCATCACGCGCATCGACCTGCTGAATTACCTCAGGAAGCAGGTGGGGTAGGGCGCCGCTCCCCGCCGGGAGTGCTCAGCTTGAAAGTCTCCATTCGTGTCGAGCGTATCCCGAGCGTATCCCGAGCGTATCCCGAGCGTAGCGAAGCGGAGCCGAGGGAGGAGCCGAGGGAGGAGTCGAGGGAGAAGTCGAGACACCCGCCCCTCGACTTCGCGCCCATGGCGCTACGCTCGGGGCGAACGGACTTCAGTGACGCACCACTCCCGGCCTACGGTGGGTTCCGGTCGCAGGGACGGGCCGCTAAGATTCGGGCAGTTCAAGGACGAACACCGATAACCTCATGTCCACACTCACCCAGAGCCGCGCCTGGCGCGCGGTCGAAACCCACGCGCGCCAGCTGCAGCAGGCCTCGCGCATCGCCGGGCTGTTCGAGCAGGACGCGCAGCGGGCGCAGCGCTTCAGCGCCGAGGGCGCCGGGCTCTACCTGGACTATTCCAAGCAGTGGCTGACGCCGGAATCGGTGGAGCTGCTGGTGCGCCTGGCCGATCAGCAGGGCCTGGCGCGCTGGACCGACCGGCTGTTCGGCGGCGAGCCGGTCAACAGCACCGAGAACCGCGCGGCGCTGCACATCGCCCTGCGCGCGCCGCGCACGGCGGTGATGTTCGAGCAGGGCCGCGACGTCGTCCCCGACGTGCACGGCGTGCTCGACCGCATGGGCGCCTTCGCGCAGCGCGTGCGCAGCGGCGAGTGGCAGGGCCACACCGGCCGGGCGATCACCGACGTCGTCAACATCGGCATCGGCGGCTCGGACCTCGGCCCGCGCATGGTGTGCGAGGCGCTCAAGGACCTGGCCGACGGCCCGCGCATGCACTTCATCGCCAACGTCGACGGCACGCCGCTGGCCGCGCTCACCCGCAGCCTCGACCCCGACACGACGCTCTGGATCGTCACGTCCAAGACCTTCACCACGCAGGAGACCATGGCCAACGCGCAGGCGGCGCGCCGCTGGTTCCTGGAGCGCGGGCGCGAGGACGGCATCGCGCGGCACTTCGTCGCGGTCTCGACCAACCGCGACGAGGTCGGGAAGTTCGGCATCCACCCGGACAACATGTTCGAGTTCTGGGACTGGGTCGGCGGGCGCTACTCGCTGTGGTCGGCGGTGGGGCTGTCGATCGTCGTCGCCATCGGCGCGCAGCGCTTCGGCGATCTGCTGGCCGGCGCGCACGCCATGGACCGGCACTTCCGCACCGCGGTGCCGGGGCAGAACCTGCCGGTCCTGATGGCGCTGATCGGCATCTGGAACACCAACTTCCTGAACTCCGCCACCCAGGTGATCGCCCCCTACGCCGAGCGCCTGTGCAAGCTGCCGGCCTGGCTGCAACAGCTGGAGATGGAATCCAACGGCAAGAGCGTGGACCGCGAAGGGCAGCCGGTGGACTACCGCACCACGCCGGCGCTGTGGGGCGACGTCGGCACCAACGCGCAGCACGCCTTCTTCCAGATGCTGCACCAGGGCACCGCGGTGCACCCGGTGGACTTCATCCTGCCCGCCGCGCCCGACCACGAGCTCACCGACCAGCACCGCATGCTGATGGCCAACTGCTTCGCTCAGAGCGCCGCGCTGATGCGCGGCAAGAGCGCCGCCGAAGTCCGCGCCGAGCTTGTCGCCAGGGGCATGGACGGCGCCGAGCTGGAGGCCGCCGTGCCGCACCGCGTGTTCGCCGGCAACCGCCCGAGCAGCACGATCCTGCTGCCGCGGCTCGACCCGCGCTCGCTGGGCGCGCTGCTGGCGCTCTACGAGCATCGCGCCTTCGTGCAGAGCGTGGTGTGGAACATCAACCCCTTCGACCAGTGGGGCGTAGAGCTGGGCAAGCAGCTGGCGCAGTCGGTGCTGCAGGCGATGGATGGGCAGGCGGTGATGCTGGACGGATCGACGCGGCAGCTGATTGATAGAACGAGGTAGGAGCGGCCGCTGGCCGCGACCCTCTCTTCCCATGCCGGGTCGCGGCCAGCGGTCGCTCCTACTTCATCCCGTAGGAGCGGCCCATGGCCGCGATGGTTCGCTCCGGGTCGCGGCCCGCGGCCGCTCCTACGCTTGGCGCATCTGCGCCCACTCGACGTGCTCGCGCACGACGTCGTCCGGATGATCCGCGCGTGTAGCCAGCGCCGCCCGCGCCTCGTCCGAGCGCGGCGCGTTTCCCAGCGCCACGGCGATGTTTCTGAGCCAGCCCGGATAGCCCGCGCGGCGCAGCGACATGCCCTCGGTGCGCGCGAGCCACACCTCCTCGCTCCAGGCGAACAGCTCGGCCAGGCGCGCGCCGTCGAGACCGTGGCGCGGCGCGAAATCGGCCTCCGCGCTGACCTGCGCGTAGCGGTTCCACGGACACACCAGCTGGCAGTCGTCGCAGCCGAAGATGCGGTTGCCGATCAGCGGGCGCAGCTCCAGCGGGATCGCGCCGCGGTGCTCGATGGTGAGGTACGAGATGCAGCGGCGCGCATCGAGCCGGTACGGGCCGACGATGGCCTGGGTCGGGCACACCTTGATGCACGCGCTGCAACGGCCGCATTCGTTTTGCACCGCCGGCGCCTGGTCCGGCGCCAGGTCGAGGTCGGTGTAGATCTCGCCCAGGAAGAACCACGAGCCGGCCTGCCGGTTGAGCAGCAGCGTGTTCTTGCCGATCCAGCCAAGGTTGGCGTTGCGTGCCAGCGCCTTCTCGAACACCGGCGCGCTGTCCGCCAGCACGCGGTGCCCGTGCGGCCCGATCGCCTGCTCGATGCGCCGGGTCAGCGCGCGCAGCCGCCCGCGCATCAGCTTGTGGTAGTCGCGGCCCAGGGCGTAGCGCGAGATGTAGGCGCGTGTGCCGTCGCCGAGCACCGTCTCGGCGTCCTCGGCCTGCGGCCGGTAGTCCTGGCGCACGGAGATGACGCTCAGGGTGCCGGGCCGCAGCTGGCGCGGCAGGGCGCGCATGGCCGGGGTGCGGCGCATGTAGTCCATGCCGCCGTTCATGCCGGCCTCGAGCCAGCGGCGCAGGTGGGCCAGGTCCTCGTCCAGCTCGAGCCGGGCGATGCCGGCGTCGGCGAAGCCCAGCTCGCGCGCCCAGGTTTTGATCTGCAATGGCAAGTCGGCCCACGCGGAGGCAGCTGCTTGGCGCGCTGAGTTGGGCACTTATACTGGCGGCATGACGCAAATCGGACAGCGATTGTACGCCGCAGAGCAGGTGCGCGAGCTGGATCGCCGCGCGATCCAGCAGGGCACGCCGGGCTACGTGCTGATGCAACGCGCGGCACGCCGCTGCTGGGAGGAAATCCGCTCGCGCTGGCCCGGCGCGCACCGCTTCGTCGTGGTGTGCGGCTCCGGCAACAACGGCGGCGACGGCTTCGAGATCGCGCGCCTGGCGCAGGACGCGGGCCGCGCGGTGTCGGTGATGCTGGTCGGCGACCCGCCAAAGGACGGCGACGCGGCGACCGCGTACGCCGAGTGGCTCAAGGTCGGCAGCTGCACCGGCATGGACGCGCGGCGGCTCGCCGGGGTCGAGGTGATCGTCGATGCGCTGTTTGGCATCGGCCTGTCGCGGCCGGTGGCCGGCGACGCGTTGGCAGCGGTGCAGGACATCAACGCCGCGCGCCAGGCCGGCGCGCGCGTGCTGGCGGTCGATGTCCCTTCCGGGCTGTCGGCCGACAACGGCGCGATCCTCGGCGAGGCGGTGCGTGCCGACGTCACCGTAAGCTTCATCGGCCGCAAGCTTGGCCTGCACACGGGCGCCGGGCCCGAGTGCGCCGGCAAGATCGTGTTCGATGCGCTGGGCGTGGACGACGCGGTGCACGAGGGGCTGGCCCCGCTGGCGCAGTGCCTGGAGGAGCGCGACCTGCGCCGCTACCTGCCGCAGCGCGCGCGCGGCGCGCACAAGGGCTCCAACGGCCACGTGCTGGTGGTCGGCGGCGGGCAGGGCATGGCCGGCGCGGCGCTGCTCGCCGGCCGCGGCGCGCTGCGGGCCGGCGCCGGGCTGGTGACGATCGCGACCCG
>DATLCG010000045.1:0-30632 GCA_035526525.1 Binatia bacterium | reverse complement strand
CGGCGCCCGTGTCGGCGGCCGGCGCAGCGCCGGCCGGCGCCGCCTGCTCGGCCGGAGTCGCGCCATCCGCCGTGGTACCGCCGTCCTGCGCCATCGCAACCGACGCACCGAGCAGCAGCAGGCAGAGGCTCGCGAATTCCTTCATCGTTTTCCCCCGGCGGCGGACCGCGGCGATGATCCCCCATTTCCCGGGGCGTCGCAATGCATGCGCAACGCGGCGCGCGCGTTTGCTACGCTGCCGCTCCCCGTGCTGCCCGCCATCGCTTATTGCTCCTGCTGCGGCACTCGCGTCGAGCTGCGCGTGCCGCCCGGCGACCATCTGGAGCGCGCGGTGTGTCCGCGCTGCGGCGAGATCCACTACCGCAATCCCAAGGTGATCGTCGGCTGCATTCCCGAGTGGCACGACCGCATCCTGATGTGCCGCCGCTCGATCGAGCCGCGGCTCGGCCGCTGGACCTTTCCGGCCGGGTTCCTCGAGCTCGGCGAGAGCACCGCGCAGGGCGCCGCGCGCGAGGCGCGCGAGGAAGCGCGGGCCGACGTCGAGGTGGGCGCACTGTTCGCGGTCATCGGCGTGCCCTACGTCAGCCAGATCTACATGGTCCACCGCGGACGCCTGCGTGCGGAGTCGTTCGGGCCCACCCTCGAGAGCAGCGAGGTGCGGCTGATGCGGCAGGAAGAGATTCCCTGGGACGAGATCGCCTTTCCGACCGTGTGGCACTCGCTGCGGCATTTCTTCGCCGACCGCGCCGCGGGCGCTTTCGGCATCCACGTGCTCGACATCGCGCGCCGCGAAGGACCGCTGCCGCCCGAAACGGCCGGAGCGCCGGTGTAGAATTTCGCGCGGCCGGGGGCCGCCCTTGCCGCGCAGCGGCGTCAGCTGCGCATCTTCATCCGGGAACGTCCATGACCTTCGTCGTCACCGAAAAGTGCATCAAGTGCAAGTACACCGACTGCGTCGAGGTCTGCCCGGTGGACTGCTTCCACGAAGGTCCGAACTTCCTTGTGATCGATCCGGAGGAATGCATCGACTGCACCTTGTGCGAGCCGGAATGCCCGGTCGACGCGATCTTCGCCGAGGACGACGTGCCGGCGGACCAGGCGCAGTTCCTGCAGATCAACCGCGAGCTGGCCAAGAAATGGCCGGTGATCACCGAGAAGAAGGACGCCCCGTCCGACGCGGACGAGTGGAAGGACAAGGACGGCAAGCTGCCGCTGCTCGAGCGCTGAGCCTCCGCGCCGGCGCGGGAGGCCGCTTTACTTCAGGCCGACCTTGTCGTTCTCGGCGAGCCGCTTGACCAGCTGCGCGGCGGGCACGTAGCCGCGCACCATCTCGCCGTCGGGCAGCATGATGATCGGCGTGGCGTTCACGCCGATGGCCTCGCCGGCCTGCCACTGCTTCAGCACCGGGTTCGCGCAGTTGCTCGGCCCGTTCAGCGGCTGACCCTGCTTGGCCTGGGTCAGCGCCTGCTTGCGGTCGGCGGAGCACCACACCTGTTCGGCCTTGGCAAAGGACGGCGTGTCGGGGCCGCTGCGCGGATAGAACAGGTAGCGCACCGCGATGTTCTGCGCGTTGTAGTCCTTGATCTCGGAGTGGAGCCGGCGGCAGTAGCCGCAGTCGATGTCGGTGAACACCGTGATCACGTATTTCGGCGACTTCGGCGCGAACTCGATGTAGCCATCGGGGCCGAACTGCTTGAGCACCTGCAGGCGCGCGCCCTTGCGCTGCTTTTCGGTGATTTCCTCGCCGTTGGACAGGTCGACCATGTCGCCCTGGACCATGAAGCGGCCGTCACCGGTGACGTAGGCGAAGGTCTGCCCCTTCTGCACCTGGTACAGGCCCGGCGCACTGGACGGCTGGATCGCGTTCTTGTCCAGGCCGGGGATGGCCGCCATCACCTTCTTGCGCACCTGCTCGAGCTGCGGGTCCTCGGCGGACGCGCAGGCGGTGCAGGCGGCGAGCAGCAGGAGGGCGTAGGCGGGACGGGACATGGGCGACACGCAGGAAAAATTCCGGCGGCCAGTATGACAAAAGGCGGGGTGCGCAGGTCTCCCACCAGCACGTTTTGTCCGGTGCCCCGCCCCGTCCGTCAGTACCCCGTGCTCAGTAGCCCTTCAGCAGCTCGCGCGACTTGGCCAGGTCGAGCTTCGCCTTGGCCTGGATGTCGCCGGCGACCACCTGCTCGAGCTTGCCGCCGAGCAGCGGGATGCCGCAGACCACGTTCCACTTGAGGAGGTTGGATGCGCCCGCCGCCTCGTCCTTCAGCGTCATGTCCGCGTGAACCTTCACCGGCACGCCGCGGATTTCCGCTTCGATCCGCCCGATCTTCTTCGCCAGGTCCCAGGTGTCGGTCTGCGTCACCACGTTGGTCTCGCCCAGGAAGCGCTTGGCGAACTCCGGGATCGGCGCGTCGGATTTCGCCGCGTAGCGCACCTTGATGCGGAAGCGGCCGGCCTCGGCGACGTGCTCCAGCACCTCGATGCTGCGAAAGCCGAGCTCCTTGTACTTGCGTTCGAAATAGCCGCGGTCGCTGAACATCTTCAGGACGCTCGCCGCCGGCTTGTCGAAGCTGTGCTTGTCGTTGAATTGCATCGGTGCTCTCCCTGCAAAAAAAAGCCGCCGGACGCGGGTGCGGCCGGCGGCGGTGTTCGCTACACGAGCGTCAGCGCGTCGCCTTCTTCTGCGCGGCGTTCGGGTCGAAGTAGTTCGGCGGGAACGAGACCTCGAAGTTGTTCGGCTTGTCCTCGTTCGCCATCGCCGTGATGAAGTAGCGGCCCGAGTCGAAGTGGTAGATGACCTCGGGGACCGTCGAGCCGGCCAGGATGTTGTACGCCACGATGTAGTGGCCCTCCTGGAACTGCATCAGCTGGTTGCGGCTGTCGTAGTCGTCCACGGCCACCACGTTCCAGCCGTCCTCGTCGATGTAGAACACGCGCCGGTGGAAGGTGTGGTTGGTGCCGGGCTTGAGCGAGGCCTCGACCACCCACACGCGGTGCAGCTCGTAGCGCGGCAGGTTCTGGTTCAGGTGGCGCGGCGTCGCCATGTCCTTGTACTTCACCTTCGGCCCCGACAGCAGGTTGGCGTTGTAGCCGACGTACATCTCCTTCTTGCCGAGCAGCTTCCAGTTGAAGCGCTCGAGCAGGCCGTTGAACATGTCCACCTGGTCGTAGAACTGGTGGCCGTCGGTGCCTTCGTACGGGTTGTCGCAGCACACGTCCGGCGCGCGCTTGATGCGGCGCAGGCCGGTCAGGTAGATCCAGGCGTTGCGGCCGTCGTTGCCGATGCCGGAGCGCTCGTGCACCAGGATCAGCGTGCCGGCCATGCGCGGCGGCGCCACGGTCTTGGAGAAATAGCGCAGGTACTGGCGCGAATCCTTCGTCAGCGGCACCGGGTTCTTGATCGAGGCGTACTGGAACTCGACGTCCTCGACGATCTTGGTCAGCTGGAACTGGCCGGTGGACTGCACGATCATCTGGTTGTTGTAGCGGGTGACCTGCTCGCCGCGCCACTTCAGCTTGTGGTTCCAGAGCGGCTCGGCACCGGACTTCGGGATCGGGTACGGGAAGCCGAGCTTGCAGTTGTTCGGGTAGTCGGTGCCGATCAGCTCGCAGTTCACCGCGTTCTCGGCGGTCGCCTTGTAGATCTCGTCCGGCCAGGCCACGAAGCGGTGGCTCGGGTAGACGTTCATCTTGTAGGTGCCGGGATTGCGGCTCAGCAGCAGCTTGTGGCCTTCCGTGAGCTTGTCGGCGTATTGCGCGACGTTGGCCTGCGTGATGGTGAACAGCGCCTTCTCGGCGTCGATGCGCGGATCGGACGAGTACTCGCCGCGCAGGCTGCCGCGGCGCGTGGTCGGCTGCCACTCGGGGATCGTGCCGTCCTTGTTGGGGCCGCGCTCCGCGCCGACCGGCGTGAGCGTCTTGCCGAGCTGCGCCGCTTCCTCCGGCGTCACCTTGGCCGACAGCGGGAGCACCACTGCGGCGAGCGCCGCGAACGCCAGCATTTTCTTCAGCATCGGAACCTCTCCTCTCGAGGTACGCCGCTCGCGCTGCGCGGCTGTGCCGCCGGATGCTATCAAAAACGCCGAGCGGGTCAGAGGACCTGCATCAGGGTCCGGTGCACGTTCAGCCGGCAGCGCAGCGTCGCCAGCAGGATGAATACGCCGGCCATGCGCCGGTGCAGGAACACGATCTCGCGCGGCGGGATCTGGAAATGGCGCGTCATGGCGTTGCGCGCGATGCGGTCGGTCACGCGCCGCGGCAGGTCGCTTGCGGCCCAGTCGTAGGCCGCATCGGCGAATGGCTCGACGATCAGCTCGCACAGCTCGTAGAAGGACTCGCGCACCGGCGCCGGGAACGACGCCGACATCAGGCCGATGCCTTCGCCGCCGCGCCGGATTTCGTCACGGTCGCCGGTCATGGCGCCGTGCACGATGTCGCGGTAGGCGTCGATGAAGCCGCGGCCGAAAGCCCGCGTCGCGCCGAAATCGAGCGTCACCAGCACGTCGGGCGCGCCGCCGGCGCCCAGGCGCACCTTGTAGTTGCCGAAATGCGGGTCGGTCTGCACCAGGCCCCATTCGAAGAATTCCTTCAGGAACAGCTCGAAGGCGGCCTGCCCGATCGCATCGCGGCGCGCCTGCGGCAGCGCCTGTACCTGCGGATCGCGCACGTGCAGGCCGGGCTCGAACGTCAGCGCCAGCACCTGGTCGCTCAGGTATTCCGGCAGCACCCTCGGCACGGCGTAGCGGGCATCGCCGGCCAGGCGCTCGCCGAAGGCCTGCGTGTGCCGCGCCTCCGCCAGGTAGTCCACCTCGCGATGGAGCATCTCCTTCACCTCGGCATACACGGACTCGAGGTTCAGCCCTTTCGGTGCCAGCCGCGTCATCGCGATCAGCCGCGCCATGGTGGTGATGTCGCTCTCGATGGCATCGGCGACGCCCGGGTACTGGATCTTGAGCACCAGCTCGAGGCCGTCGACGAGGCGCCGGGCGCGATGCACCTGCGCCAGCGAAGCGGACGCCAGGGGCCGGCGCTCGATCTGCAGCTCCTTCAGCCGTGCACGGCCGAGCGCGCGATCCAGGATGGGCGCCACCGCATCCCATGCCACCGCCGGAGTGTCGTCCTGCAGTTGCGCCAGCACCCGCACCGCCTCCTCCGGCAGGAAGTACTGCCCGTACAGCGACAGCATCTGGCCGACCTTCATCACGCTGCCCTTCAGCCGTCCCAGCTCGTCGGCCAGGCGCTGGGCCTGCTCGACGTAGAAGGTACGGTCCGAGGCCACGCGCCCGTCCTTGCCCCGGAACAGGTTGGCGAACTCGTGAGCCGCGATGCGCGCACCCGCGCCCAGGCCCAGCCGCGTCAGCGCGAGGTTGCGCTCGATGGGGCGCGTCTTCAGCGAGGCCATGCCGGCCTTGGCATTGCGCGGGTCCTGCGGCATCGGCGATCCGGAAGCCCTTCGGCGCGCTCGGCGAGCCGGCGCGGGGTCGCGAGTGTAGAGCGTCCGGCGCGCTCCGCGGACCCGGGCGCCTGCAGTTGATCCGGCCCTGCCGGAGTGGTCTGATTCCACCGGGCAGGCCGCGCGGGGAGGCACGGGATGCGCCGCTTCTGTCTGCTTCTGATGCTGGCGTCGGCCGGCTGCGGCGACACGCGCTCGGACCCGCCGGCGGCCCCGCAGGTCGCGGCCACGATCGTGGTCAGCGCCCATCGCGGCGGCTCGGCCTATGCGCCCGAGAACACGCTGGAGGCGTTCCGCAACGCGGTGCGGCTGGGCGTGGACCAGCTCGAGACCGACACGCAGCTGACCGCGGACGGCGAGCTGGTGCTGATCCATGACGCGACGCTGGATCGCACCACCGATTGCAGCGGCGCGGTGAATGCGACGGCGCTCGCCGCGATCCGCGCCTGCGACGCCGCCTTCTGGTTCTCGCCCGGTCAGCCCACCACCCTTCCCGACCTCGCCCGGCCGCACCCGCGCCGCGGGCGCGGCGTGCAGGTGCCGACCGCGCGCGAGCTGTTCGCCTGGCTGCGCGGCCTCGGGCCGCGCGCGCCGGAGCTGTCCATCGAGATCAAGGACATTCCCGGCGAAGCCAACTTCGACGCCACCGGCAAGCAGGTGGCGGCGCAACTGGTGCCGCTGCTGCAGGAGTACGGGCTCACGGCGCACACCCTCGTGCAGTCGTTCTGGCCGGCGGCGCTCGACGAGGTGAAGCGGCTCGATCCGTCGCTGCGCACGCAGTTCCTCACCACCAGCAGCACCGGGCAGACCGCGGCGCAGAACCTTGCGTACGCGGTGACCCGCGGCCACGACGTGGTCGCGCCCAATTTCGACGCGCCGGACCTGGACACCATTTTCGTCGCCAGTGCGCACGCTGCCGGCAAGCGCGTGATCGCGTGGACCGCCGATGCGGCGACCGACATGATCGCCACGGCCCGCCTCGGCGTGGACGGCCTCATCACCAACTTCCCCGCCTGCCTGCTGCGCCTCCAGAACCGCTGGCACGGCGGCAACCCCGGCGGCCCCATCTGTCCCGCCGCCGAGCCGGCGCCGGTGGCCGCCGGGGGCGATCGCCCGGATGAAGCGACCTGCGCGGCGCTGCGGCCTGCGCGCTGGCTGCCTGCCTCCGGCCAGTCCGCGCCGGACGCAGCGCTGCGCGTCGTCGGCATCCAGTACAAGCAGGAGGTGCGGCACGTCGAGACCTACGCGGGCTTCCGCACCAAGATGCGCTGCCTGATGCAGGACCACGTCGTGCCGCTGCTGCGGCCCGGCGTGCCGATGCTCGTGGTGTTCAACGAGGACATCGGCCTGATGACGCTGGCGACCGGCACCCGCGGCGCCGCGCTGCGCGCGCTGGCGCAGTCGCCCGCCGGCGGCGGTGCCGGTGACACCGCGCCGGCGCCGGCGTCCGCGGCCGCGGGCCTGGCGGCGGCCAATGCCGCCTACGCGCCCCAGGTCGCCGCGTACCAGGCGCTGTACGGGCCGATCGATCCGCGCAAGCAGGTGTTCGTCGCGGCGACGGACACCTTCGTCCGCGCGTTCTCGCAAACCTTCTCCGACATCGCCCGCGACTACGGGGTGTACGTCGTCGCCTCCAACAACCAGCCGCACTACCACGCCTCGCGCGACCCGGCGGACATCGCCGCGTTCGGCGATCCGGAGCTGCAGCCGCTCGACGAGGTGTACGTCGCCGACGGCGCGCGCGTGACCAACGCGACCTTTCTCTGGGGCCCGCGCGAGCTGCACCCGGATGCCGCCGCGGGCGAACGGAACCTGGTGTTCCGCAACGACAAGGTGCCGCTGACTTCGATCGAGCTCGACCTGCTGGCGCTCGACGAAGGCGCGGCCAGCGGCCCCGACGCCGTCGCCAACGCGGCCGGCGCGAGCGTCGCCGGCTTCCGGCTCGGCTTCGCGACCTCGCTGCCCGCCTTCGCCTGGGGTTATCCGCTCGGCCAGCGGCCCGCGGACCTGCAGCCCTGCGCGGACATGCACGTCAGCTACATGCCGTGCATGGACGCGCTCGGCGTCGAGGTGGTGGTGCAGGCCGAGGCCAACCCCGGGCGCTGGGCCATCGACCAGGCCGGCGGCTGGCAGCCGCTGGAGTGGATGGACAGCACCTGGCGCACCGTGGCCGAGCCCACCGTCAGGTTCCGCTACAACGTCACGCCCATGCTCACCGGCAACCTGCTCGACCTGGCGTTCGACGGCCAGAGCGCGATCACGCGCCGCGGCGGCGGCGGCACGCCGGCGCATTACATCGGCGACCTGGAGACCGAAGCGGGCGATCCGGCCGCGTACGCGCCGTACCACGGCAACCGGCCGGAATTCCTGGCGCTGGCGCCGTGGGTCACCGCCGACGCGCCGCGCGCCGGGCTGCGCGCGACCGGCACGCAGCTTGCGCCGGGCAGCGGTGACGCGCTGGAAAACGATTACCTGGAAACCGCCGTCTGGGCGGACCTGAATCACTGAGAACCGACATGACCCGCATCACGCGCCGCGACCTGCTGATCGGTGCCGCCACCGCGGGCGCCGGCAGCATGCTCGCCGGCTGCCGCACCACCGAGATTGCCGGCGGCGCGGCGCGCGGCGACTCGAGCACGGAAGTCGCCATCGTCGGCGCCGGCCTGGCCGGACTGACCGCGGCACGCGAGCTGGCGAAGGCAGGGCGCGACTGCCTGGTGCTCGAGGCCCGCGGCCGCGTCGGCGGCCGCACGCTCAACGGCCAATTGCCCGACGGAGGGCCGATCGAGATCGGCGGGCAATGGGTGGGCCCGACGCAGGATCGCCTCCTGGCGCTGGCCGCCGAGCTGGGCGTCGACACGTACCTCACGTACGACGAGGGCAATTACGTGGATTTCCGCAACGGCCAGCGCACCGAGTACGGCCACCTGTTCCCGGCCGACCCTGCGGGCGTCGGCCTGAACCGCATCCCGCCGACGGATCCGGCCGGCGCCGCGGAAGCCGGTGCCAGCATCGAGCTGCTCAACATGATGGCGGCGGAAGTGCCCCCGGATGCGCCGTGGACCGCGGCGAGCGCGGTCGCCTGGGACAGCCAGACGTTCCAGAGCTGGATGGAGTCCAACCTCGTCACGCCCGGCGGCAAGGGCCTGCTCACGCTGGCGATCGAGTCCGTGTTCTCGGCCCAGCCCCGCGACCTGTCGCTGCTGCACGTGCTGTTCTACATCCGCGCCGCCGGCGATCTGAACGCGCTGATCAATACCAGCGGCGGCGCGCAGGAGCGGCGCTTCGTCGGCGGCTCGCAGCGGCTCTCGATCCTGGCCGCGCAGCAGCTCGGGGAGCGCGTGCGGCTGGACTCGCCGGTGCGGCGCATCGTGCAGGACGAGGTCGGCGTCGCCGTCGAGGGTGATGATTTCACGGTGCGCGCCCGTCGCGTCATCGTCGCGGTGCCGCCGGCGCTGGCGGCCCGCATCCGCCACGAGCCGGGATTGCCGGCGCTGCGCGACCAGATGACGCAGCGCATGCCGATGGGCAGCGTCATCAAGCTCATGTGCGTGTATCCCACGCCTTTCTGGCGCGAAGCCGGCCTCGCCGGCCAGGCCACCAGCGACACCGGCCCGGTGAAGATCACCTTCGACAACTCGCCCGCCGACGGCCACGTCGGCGTGCTGCTGGGCTTCATGGAGGGCACCGACGGCCGCGTTTATTCCGGGAAAACGCCGGACGAGCGCCGCGCCGCCGCCATCGAGTGCTTCGCGAACTATTTCGGCGACGCTGCGCGCAGCCCGGTGGCCTACATCGAGCAGGACTGGAGCCGCGAGGAATATTCCCGCGGCGGCTACGGCGGCGCGTTCGGGCCCGGCGGCTGGCTGGATTTCGGCACCGCGCTGCGCACTCCGGTAGGCCGGGTGCACTGGGCGGGCACCGAGACCGCCGCGGTGTGGAACGGCTACATGGACGGCGCGGTGCGCTCCGGCGAGCGGGCCGCGGCCGAGGTGCTCGCGCTGCTGTGACGGCCGCGAAACGATTGGAGTAGGCTGCGCGCAGCACGGACGACGGGCCCAAGAACAGCCGTCGCCGGGGAGGAAATGCCGATGATTTCCATGCCGCGTGCGGCGCCATGAGCGCCGCCCTGTTCCGCGTCTGCCTGCCGGGGGGCGACCTGGAGAGCACCACGCGTTTCTATTCCTACCTGCTGCAGGACGACGGCGAGCGTCCGGCGCCCGGGGTGCACCAGTACCGGCTCGGCACGACGCTGCTCGCCTTCCACGACGCCACCGCCGAAGAGCCCGTCGGGCCCTCCGCCGCGCCGCTTTACCTGGCGATGGAAGAGCCGCTCGACCTCCTGCAGCAGCGCGTGCGCACGCTGAACCCGGATCATGTCGGCGAGATCCAGCGCATGGCCGGCGGCGAGACCGGTTTCTTCGTGGTCGATCCCGCCGGCAACCGCATTGCGCTGGTGGACGGCGTGATGCAGCAGGCCCCGCGCCTGCGCGAGGACGCGACCGCCGGCGCCATCCTGTCGATGCTGTCGCTGCAGAAGGATTTCCTGAACGAGGTGAAGGGCGGCAACCTCAGCCGCGTGCGCGAGCTGGTGCTGATGGATTCCGACCTGCCCGCGCTGCGCGATGCCGCCGGCATCTCGGCGATCATGCACGCGGCGTACAAGCACCAGCCGCACGTGGCGCTGTTCCTCGCCGAGCGCGCCGGCGCGATCGACTTCTGGGAAGCGTGTGCGCTCGGCCAGACCGAGCGCGTCGCGGCCTGGCTCGACGCGAATCCGGAAGCGGCGAACCAGCCCTCGCCCGACGGCTTCCTGCCGCTGGGACTGGCCTGCTATTTCGGCCACTACCCGTGCGTGGACCTGCTGCTCAACCGCGGCGCCGACGTCAACGCGGCTTCGCAGAATGCGCGCCAGCTCTACCCGCTGCACAGCGCCTGCGGCCACCGCGAGGGTCCGATCGCGCACAAGATCGCGCACCGGCTGGTGCTGGCCGGCGCCGACGTCCATGCGGTGCAGCAGGGTGGGTACAGCGCGCTGCACCAGGCCGCCGATCGAGGCGATGCCGCGCTCGTGGCGCTGCTGCTGCAGTCCGGCGCGCGTGCCGATGCGCCCGCCGACAACGGCCGCACGCCGCTCAGCCTGGCGGCGGCCTGGGGCCACGGCGCGGTGATCGAACTCCTGCAGTCCGCGAGCGAAAGTCTCGCCGCCGCCTAGGCTCCGGCAGCCAGCGCCGCCAGCAGCTCCGCCGAGGCCGCATCGGCCGGAAAAAAACTCTCCACGCGCAGCTCGTCGGTGGTGACGTCCTGCGGCGTGCCGAAGGTCGAGATCATCGAGAACAGGTTCAGCCGCAGCCCGTCGCGTGCGAGCGCGAACGGCAGCACCGGCGGCGGCGCCGGCGCCAGCTGCGGCAGGCGCCACGCTGCCGGGATGCCCGGGTAGGCGAGCACCTCGTCGAGCAGCGCGTGCAGCGCCGTGTTGCCGCTCGCGGCGGCCTCGCGCCGCGTCCGGTTCAGCACCACCAGGCCGGCCTCCTCGAAATTCACGATCCACGGGCGGAAGCCCTGCGGATGGAACATCAGCCGCAGGACGTTGCGCGGGCCGTCGCCGCAGGTGCGCCGCCACATCGCCTGCAGGTCGCCGGCGAGCGAGAACACGCGGTGCAGCGCCGCATTCCCCGTCACCAGGTTCCACTCCCGGTCCACCACCGCCGCGGGATTGGGCTCGTGGTGGCGCAGCAGCAGTTCCAGCGCCTCGCGCACCGGCCGCATGACCGGGTCGTCGAGCGAGCTGTGCCGGTACAGCGCGGCGAAGCCCGCTGCATTCAGCAGGGCGTTGCGCTCGCGCAGCGGCACGTCGAGCGCCTCCGCCAGCTGCAGCACCATCTCGCGGCTCGGCCGCGCGCGGCCGGATTCCAGGAACGACAGGTGCCGCTGCGAGATGCGCGATGCCAGCGCGAGGTCGAGCTGCGACAGCTTGCGCGAGCTGCGCCAGGCGCGCAGCAGCTCCGCGAAGGGCGGACGCTGGCGCGCGAGGTCCGGGGCCGTGCTCATGCGGTGCCGTGCCGGGCTGCGGTGGCAAGCAGCCAGTCGGCGAGCGGCCGCCAGAGCGCCTCGCGCAGTTCCTCGCGGAAGAACCCGGCATGGCCGATGGCGCGCACGCCGGCCTGCGCCGGCAGCAGCCACCACTCCTCGAAGCGGACCTGCGGGTACTGGTCGAGCAGCGCGCGCATCGTCGCCCGCGGTGCCAGCGGATCGTCGGCGGCGCCGACGGCCAGCCCCGGAGCGCGAAGCCGGCGGTAGCGGCGGGTGTCCAGGCCATGCCCGGCACTGAACAGGTAGCGCGCCGAGCGGCCCCAGGTGGCCCACTGGCGGGCGACGCCGCCCGGCACGTCCACGGTCGAGAAGCGCAGCCGCCGCGCGGGAAACCAGTCGCCGCGCGCGAACAGCGGCACGATTGCGTGCATCCACATCCAGGTGCCGATGCCGGACAGTCCCGGGTAATGGCGCGCATGCGGCGCGGAGCCGGCGACGAACACGAGCCCCGCCAGCGACTCCGAAGACGGCGCCAGGCCGACCAGCTGCGTTCCCACGGAATGGCCCAGCAGGAACAGCGGGGTCGCGGGAAACCGGCGTCGGGCTTCGACCAGCGCCGCCTCGAGGTCGCACCGGCCCCAGTCCTCGAGACGGGCATTCGCGGGATCGGGCACGGCGGCGCGTGCGTCGCCCACGCCGCGGTAATCGAAGGCCAGGACCCCGATCCCGCGCGCTGCCAGGTCCGCGCCGAAGCGGCGGTAGTACTGGCGCGGCACTCCCATCGCCGGCGCGATCACGAGCGCAGCCCTCGACGCCGCGGGCGCGAACGCGGTCGCCGGCAACAGGACGCCGTCATCGGTGGTGAGGCGCAGTTCTTCCATTGGCCGGACCTTGCGCGCTGGGTGGAGGCGGAACAATTACCCGCGGCGTAATTGTCTCACCGGCGCCATGGCGCGATGCTGGGCCACCTCGAACCGGAAGCCCTGCCATGAACCTGCGTCTTGCCGCCCTCTTCGCCGTCCTCGCCGCCTTCGGCGCCTACAGCCTCTGGGTCATGACCCAGGTCGGATATTTCGGCATCTGGCAGGCGGGCGTTGCCAACCCGGGGGCCCTGCAGGTGCTGATCGACCTGTGCATCGTCTGCACGCTCGCCAGCCTGTGGATGATCGGCGACGCGCCGGCACGTGGCCTCAGCGCCTGGCCGTTCGTGGCAATCACCCTGGTCGCGGGCTCTTTCGGGCCGATGCTGTATCTCGCCTGGCGCGAGCTGCGCGGCAGCAGGCTCGCACTGGCCTGAGCGCGGCTACAGCAGCAGCGCGATCACCGTCGCGTTGTCCTGGTTCGGCTGCGCCAGCTCCTCCAGCGCCTCGACCAGGCCCTGCGCCGCCGCCTGCGCGGTTTCGGCGGTGCCGGCGATGCGTGCGGTGTCTTCCTCGCCGAGTGGGGCAAGGCCGTCGGTCGCCAGCAGCAGGCGGTCGCCCGGCTGCAGCGCGAGGCCATCGGCGAGGTCCACGCGCGCGAGGTTGTAGCCGAGACTGCTGGTCAGGCTGCCGCCGATGGCGTGCAGCTCGTTCAGCAGCGACAGGCGCTCGTTGCGCAGCAGCATCAGGAAGCTGTCACCGACGGTGGCCGCCCACAGCGCGCGCTCCCGGATGTAAACCGCCACCAGCGTGGTCGCCATGCCGGCAAGCCTGGTGTCGGCCTTCTGGCGCTCGATCAGCCGCTGGTTCGCCGTGGTCACCGCGGCCCGCAGCCAGTCCTTCGGCGGGCCGTCCGGCGCGGCATCGTGCCGCTCGCGGAAGATCTGCACGAAGCTGTCCACGCCCTCGCGGCTGGCGACGTCGCCGGCCGGGTGCCCGCCGAGGCCGTCACCGATCACGGCCAGCAGCTCGTGCGGCCCGTAGCGATGCAGCGCCAACGCGTCTTCCTGCCGGCTGCGGCGGCCCTGGATCTGTGCCGAGGCCGCGTCGATCTCACTTGCCATATCGGTTCTTCACGTTGGCGGGGAGGAATTCGTTCTTGTCGACATTGGGCAGATCGTACCGGGGCGGCGGATCCTCGGCGGTGAGGCGGTTGATGAAGTAGCGGCCGTCCTTCAGGTCGTAGGTCACCACCGGGAGGCAATTGGAGCTTTGCGTGTCGTACAGCGGCAGCAGGTGGCCTTCCTGCAGCCGCCACAGCGCCCCCTGCCGGTCGTGGTTCTCGACCAGCACGACGTTCCAGGTGTCCTCGTCCACGTAGAAGGTGCGCCGCCCGAAGCTGTGGCGCTGGCCGCCGCGCTCGGTGGCCTCGATGGTCCACACGCGATGCAGCTCGTAGCGCGCACGCTCCGGGTTCGGGTAATGCGGCCTGAGCAGCTGCGGATAGGTGTAGCCGTACTGCAGCCTGTAGCTGTTGTACGGGATGAACAGCTCGCGCTTGCCGGTGAGCTTCCACACGTAGCGGTCGAAACCGCCGTTGTACATGTCCACCATGTCGATGAACTGCAGGTCGGCCGAGCCCGGAAACGGCTGGTCGTAGCCTACCGGCGGGATGCGGAACATCTTGCGGATGCTGGGCGGCATGACCCAGATCGCGCGCGAGTCCTTCATGGAGTTGGCGGTCTCGTGCACCAGCGCGAGGAAGTCCACGCCGCTGCTGCCGCGCGAGAACCAGGTCAGGTAGTACAGCAGGACGTTGTCCCGCGAGAGGTCGGCGGGCTCCTTCAGGTTGGCGTAGCGATAGAAGACGCGCTCGGTCTGCTTCAGCACGTTGAGCACCTGGCCGTCCGGTTGCACCACCGCCTGCGTGGACTGTGCCTGCACCGAGTCGCCCCGGTAGCGCACGCGGTGGTTCCACATGACCTCGACGCCGTTCTGCGGCACCGGGAACGGAAAGCCCAGGCGGGCGTTGCCGATCGCGTCGGAGCCGATCAGCCGCGCCTTGCCGACGTTGGCCTGCGTCGCGTCATAGATCTTCTGCGGGTACGAGGCCGACCGCCGCGTCGCGTACACCGGCATGCGGTATTCCGGGTACTTCGACAGCAGCGCCTTGTGTCCTTCGGTCAGGCGCGCCGCGTACTGCGCGGCATTGGCCTGCGTGATGACGAACAGCGGCCGGTCGTCGGGGAACGGGTCCACCACGCGGCCGCCGGGCTTGAACGCGGCCGGCCACTGCGCGCGCGTGATGCCGCCCTCCCAGGCCGGGATCGAGCCGTCCGCGTTCGCCGAGCGCTCCGCCCCGATCGGCGTGAGCCGCCCGCCCACCTGCCGCAGCTCGTCCGCGCTGAGCGGAGTCGGCGCCGCGGTGACGGGCGCGGCTGCCAGCGCTGCCGCCTGCACGGTGCCCCCTTCGAGCCTGCGGCTGAGCTGGGTGGGCGCCGGCGACGCGCGCGCGCGGCGCCTGGCCGCGAGCTGCGCCTGCTCGGCGGCCTCCTCGGTGTCCAGATACGCCAGCCACTGGCTGGCGGCGGCCTTGCTCCCGGCGAATCCGGCCGCCTCGCGGAACGCTCGACGCGCCGCTTCGACCTGCGCCGTCTGGAAATACGCCGAGCCCAGCGCCAGCAGCGCAGGACCGGAGCGCGCGCCCGAGCGCAGGCCTTTTTCCAGCGCCGCCGCGGCCGCCGCGTAATCCTCGCGGTTCATCTGCAGCTGGCCGAGCTGCAGGTACAGCTCGGCCCGCGGCGCCTGCTCCAGCGCCTGCGTCAGCGCGCCCGCCGCCAGGGCGGTCTCGCGCGCGTCGACCCACAGCCCGGCCAGCACTTCCCAGTCGGCCGCCGACCTCGGCACGCGCTCGTTGTCCATCAGCCAGCCCATCAGCGAGGCGGCCTCGAAAGGCGCGCCGGCCTTCGCGGTCAGCGACACGAGCTGCAGGTATTCATCGCCGCCCTGAAGGTGACCCTGGCGCTTGGCGAGCTCGAGCAGGGCGATGGCCTCGTCGCGCTTGCCGGCCTTGAGGTCCGCGCCGATCCACTGCAGCCAGTATTCGCGCCGCGCCGGGTTCACGCGCACCAGCTTTTCCAGCACCGGCACGCCTTCCTTCTCGCGGCCGGTCGCAGCCAGGGCCGCGTACAGGCCCTGCAGCCAGCTCTCCTCGGGCCGCGGCACCGCGGCAACCGCCTTCTGCAGCAGCGGCACCGCCTCGGCGTAGCGCTTGAGCTCGAGATACGCACCGGCGAGACCGGCCAGCTGCTCGGGGCTCGCATTGGGGTTGTTGCGCACCTGCGGCTCGAGCGCCTTGATCACCTCGCTCGGCTTGCCGCTGGCGACATACAGCTGCGTCAAATCCTTGCGCATCTGGTCGAGCGCCGGGCCGGACAGGGATTTCTGGCCGATCGCCTGCTCGAGGTATTCCGCCGCCGCGCCGTAGTCCTTGCGCTGCACCGCCTGCGCCGCCAGGTCTCGCAGCAGCAGGGCCCGCGCGTACGGATCCGTGGTCTGCTGCAGCAGCTTCTGCGCGTCCTGCTTCTGGGCTGGCGGTGGCGGCGTGTCGAGCTCGCGGACTTCGCTGCGGTACTGGTCGGCGTGGGCAGCGGCGGCGAGGAAAACAAAAACGCACGGGATCCCCGCTTTCGCGGGGATGGCGAAGAAAACGCTGCGCGATTTCATCGCCAGTTGTACGCGCAGTCGGCGGGGTCCATGTCCACGCGCTGCTTCACCTGGCGCGCCTTCGAGGTCTCGGAATAGATCCAGTTGGAGATGCTCTCGATCGCGGCGATCTCGTAGACGCCGCGGGGCTGGGCATCGACGATCTTCACGTCCTGCACGCGCCCGTTCGGCATCACGGTGAACACGGCCTCGACCCAGCCGCGGATCTTCTGCCTGCAGGCCCACTCCGGCATCTGCGGCCGCGCGGTGGAGAGCGGGATGAGTTCCTTGCCGCTGAAGCCCTCGCCCCGGCCGAAACCTTCCGACGCGCCGGTGCCCGGACCCCGCGCGAACCCGCCGAAGCCCTGGCCGGTGACCATGCCGCCGGCGGAGATCCTGGCCGGCACCGTGATGTTCGAGACCAGCGGCGCCACGCTCGGCGCCGCGAGCGCCGGCAGCCCCGCGAGCGCCGCGGCCTGCGGCGTCGGCATCTCCGGCGGAGGCGGCGGCGGCTGCACCTCGGGGGGCGGCGGCGGCTCGTCCTCGGGCGCCGGCGGCTGCTCGCTGATCAGGCTGACCTGCGCGACCTGCTCGTCCTGCGCCCCGGTATCGCGCGGGCTCCACAGCCACCACTGGATCAGCGCGAAGGCCGCCAGCACGGCGACCGTCACGAGAATGCTCTGCTCGTCGATGATGAGGCGCGAACGCAGCCACAGCGGCTGCACGATCGCGAGCACCAGCGCGAAGGCGAGGATGCCGGCGATGAAGTAGCCGCCGACGCCGCTGTTCCAGAGCCGCTCGAACAGGCCCGGGCGCAGCGCATCCGCCAGCACCAGCGGGCCTTGCGATGGATCCACCAGCACCGGCAGCGAGCCGGTGCGCGCATCGGCGAAGGCACTCGCCAGCTGACGCAGGTGCCGCGACGCCGGGCGCGGCAGCGGCCTGAAGCGCGCGCCGCCCGCGTCCAGCAGCAGGTAGTCGCCGCCGGCGAAGGCCGTGAACGTGCCGATGCGGATCACGCTTTCCTGGCGCTCGCCTCCCGGGCGCACGACCCGGGCCTCGAAGCGGGCCGCCTGTCCGCCCTGCTCCGCCTCCAGCTTCAGCGCCTGCCACAAGGCGTCGAGCTCCGCGGCACCCGGGGTCGCCCCCGACGCCATCGGTGCCAGGGCCTCCAGCCGCTGGGGGAACTGCGCACTGACCAGCGAGCGCAGCGCCAGGTCGTGCAGGTCCACGGCAGCACCGCGCGCCGCGTCGTACAGCGACTCGAGATCGCGGCCCGTGGCCTTCAGCTTCCTGTCGGCCGCGGCCGCACCGGCCCGCGCCGATTCCCAGCGCTTCTTCGCCGCCGCCACGCGCCCATTGGCGTGCTGCACCTCGCCCTGCGCCTCGCGCAGCCGCACCGCCTGCTCGTCGCGCCACTGCGCGAAGCGCTGCTCGCGTTCCTGGTTGGCCTGGGTGCCCGAGCGCACCCCTTCCTGCACTTGCCGGAGCAGGTCGCCCGATACCGCGTGCGCCTGAGTCCAGCCCAGCAGCACGAGCGCAGCGGTCGCGTGCGGAAGCCTCATGGCACCGCCACCACCGGCAGCACCAGCAGCTCCGGCGGCGCATCGCCGCGCGCCACTGCCAGCGCCTGCTTCACCGTCTTTGCGGCATCGGCGCCCAGCTCGCGCCAGGCGCCGCCTTCCCAGGCGCCGGCGCGGCCGTCGTCCGTCAGGCAATACAGGGAGACCCGGCCGACACGCACGAGCGTTGCGGGCGACGACCGTCCACCGAGCGCGACCTGCGCCTCCTCGGCGCCGAGCGAGTGCCCGTAATCCACCTCGGTGCGCAGCGCCTCGAGCAGGCCGCGGTACTTGTCGGTGACGCCGCGCGCCGGGTCGGCGACCAGGGCCCGCAGCCGCGCCACGCGCTCGCGCCGCTCCTTCAGCAGGAACGGCGGCGACGCGGCTACGAGCTGCTCCAGCTCGCCGGCCATGCGCTCCAGCAGCGGCTGCAGGTCGCGGCCGATGGCCGCGGCGCGGGCCAGCTGCGCCTCGAGGTCGGCGCGCTTGCGTTCCTCGTCCTGCGCCAGCCCTTCGATCTGGCGGGCGTAGGCGCCGACCTGCTGGGCCTGGAATTCCGCGGCGCGACGCTTTTCCTGGAGCGCGTGGGCCTCGTCGTCGAGCCGGTTCACCCTCAGCTGCGACTCGCGCGCGGCACGCAGCGCCTGCTCGCTGGCGCCGAGCGCATCGCCGATCTCGTCGGCGATGGCCGAGGTGAAGAAACACAGCGCGCCGGCGGCGCACAGTCGGCGCAGGGTCGTTCCACGCGGCGCGTGCCTCATGCCGCGGCGCCGCTCAGTAACCCGTGATGAGCCGCGTCGTCAGGCGCGTGAACCACACCGGCGTGAGCTTCTGGGCCACCCAGGTCAGCCAGGCCTGCACGCCGACGAACCAGTGCACGCGCGGCCACAGGCGCCAGTGCGCGGCGCGCCAGACGGTGCGCGCGACGTCGTCGGCGGTGAGGCGCAGGCCGAGCACGTCCATGCTGCGCGGCGGCGTTTCGAACTGCCGCACCATCGGCGTGTCCACGAACAGCGGCAGCAGGTCCATCACGCGGATGCCGTGACGCGCCCATTCGATGTTGAGTGCCTCGGTCAGTCCGCGCACCGCGAACTTGGTGGCGCAGTACCCGGCGAAGGCGGGCGAGCCGTAGATGGCGGAGGCCGAGGCCATGTTGATCACGCGCGCCCCCGGCGTGGCGCGCAGCAGCGGCAGCGCGAGATGGCAGCCGTTGACCACGCCCTTGAAGTTCACGTCGGTGACCGCGTGGTGGCGTGCGAGCGGGATGTCCTCGAAATGGCCGACGGCAGCGATCCCTGCGCAGTTGAACAGCACGTCCAGCCTGCCGCCGCTGGCCGCGGCGAACGCCGCCAGCACGCGGCTCCACGCCGCCGCATCCGTGACGTCGAGCGCGCCCGCGACAGCGGCGGAACCCAGCTCGCCGCGCAGGGCTTCGGCGCCCGCGGCATTGACATCGTAGAGCCCCACGAACCAGCCGCGGGAGGCGAACAGGCGCGCGGTGGCGCGGCCGATGCCAGCCGCGGCGCCGGTGACCAGAATGGCTTTGCGGGGGCTGGACATGAGGCGCCGAAAGACTAGCACGCGATTTCGCGCGCCCGGCGCCGGCCGCAGGGGAAAAACCGCTTCAGGCGGCTTCGATCGGCTGCAGGTACAGGATGCGGCTGCCGTCCTGGATCACGATCACGCTGGTGCTGCGGTAGCGCCGGGACTCGCGGTGCGCCGCGAAGGCCCGCTCGGCGCGCCAGGCACCGAGGCGGAACGACATCGAGTTGCGGAACGGAAAGCTGGCCACCATGCAGGCCTGCTCCGGGATCGGCCGGAAATACTCGTCCGCGGTCAGCGTCGCACGCGTCACCGCGCGCTCCGTGACGAAGCCGATCTGGTTCTGGATGCCGCGGTCCGGCGGGTAGTACACGCGCGCCGGCTTGCGTTCGCGGAAGCCGGTGTCCTCCAGCCGCTGCCCGAGCTGCGCGGTCAGGCGGCCGATCTTCTGGAAGTCGGTCGAGGCCTCCTGCACGTACACGAACGGGTACGGGCCCATGGTGCGCTCCTCGACCGGCAGTCCGCCGAGCACACCCATCCAGGCCAGCGCGCCCACCAGCAGCAGCACGACCGCCGCGATCACGACCATCGCCGTCTTCATGTCTCTCCTCCGCGGCGGTCTGGGCCTCCGTCTCGCGGCATTGTTCGCATGCGCACGCCGCGGAGGCAACCCGTGCGCCGCCTTTCGCGCTGCGCGACGCTTGCGTAGGCTAGCGGACCCGCCCCGACGGAGCTGTCCATGGCCGCTGGCCACGCCCCTGCCTTTCTCGCACTGGTCGAGGAAGCAAAACAGCGGCTGCGCAACATCCACGCGCGCGAGCTGCCGGACGAACTGAAGAAGAACCCGCGCGCCAGGCTGATCGACGTGCGCGAGGAAAGCGAGTTCGCCGCCGGCCACGTTCGCGGCGCCGAGTGGATCGGCAAGGGCGTGATCGAGCGCGACATCGAGGCGAAGCATCCCGACCGCTCGGAGCCGCTCTACCTGTATTGCGGCGGCGGCTTCCGCTCGGCACTGGCCGGCGACGCGCTGCGCCGCATGGGCTACACCCACGTCGTCAACGTGGATGGCGGCTGGCGTGCGCTGAAAGACCTGATGCCGACCGAGTGAGGCGATGCACTCCACCGCCGCGCTGAACCAGATGGGCTTCGCCAACCTGCTTCAGCAGGCCGACGGGGTCGCGCTCGGCGTGCTGATCCTGCTGTTGCTGATGGCGGTGTTTTCCTGGTACTACATCCTGACCAAGTCGATGCGCGCGATCGCGCTCCGGGGCAAGGCCGACGGCGTGATTGGCGGCTTCTGGGACACCGCCTCGCTGCCCGATGGCGTCACCTTCCTCGAGAAGCAGCCGAAGTCGGAACCCTTCTCGAAAGTGGCGCTGGAGAGCCTGCATGCGGCGCGCCACCACCAGCAGCACACGGGCGGGCGTCTCGGCGAATCCATGTCGCGGTCCGAATTCGTCGAGCGCGCGCTGCGACGCGCCATCGCCCGCGAGACCGGCCGCCTCGAGACCGGCCTCACGTTCCTGGCCACCGTGGGCAGCACCGCGCCCTTCGTCGGCCTGTTCGGTACGGTCTGGGGCATCTACCACGCGCTGATCCGCATCGGCGCCAGCGGCGAGGCCTCTCTCGACGCGGTGGCGGCGCCGGTCGGCGAGGCGCTGATCATGACCGCACTCGGCCTGGCGGTCGCGGTGCCGGCAGTGCTGGGATACAACTTCCTGGTGCGCTCGAACAGCGTGGTCATCGCCACGTTCGACAGCTTCGCCCACGACCTGCACCAGTTCCTCACCACCGGCGCCCGCGTGGACGCCCCGGCACCCGCGGCGAAGAAGTGACTCGCGGGCGCGGCGAGCGAGTCACCTCCGCGAATGCGGGGATGCCGTTTTCGCGAGGTCGCTGATGGCCTTCACCACCAAAGGCCGTTTCACCGGCGGCCCGCCGCCGATGTCGGAAATCAACGTCACGCCCCTGGTGGACGTGATGCTGGTGCTGCTGATCATTTTCATGATCACGGCGCCGCTGATCACCCACAAGATCGCCATCGACCTGCCGCAGGCCAGCGCCACCAAGAATCCCGACAAGCCCGACGTGGTGACCCTGGCGATCGACGCCGAGGGCCACATCTTCTGGAACGACCAGGTGGTCAACAAGGACGAGTGGAAGGTGCGGGTACGCTCCGCCGCGCTGAAGACGCCGCAGCCGGAGCTGCAGCTGCGCGCCGAGAAGACCACGCAGTACCAGTTGCTGGCGGAGATCATGTCCGACGCCCAGAACGCCGGCCTGGTGAAGATGGGATTCGTCACCAGCCCCAAGGACCGCGCCGCGGCTGCGGCCGCGCGCTAGTGCATCAGGCCGGCGGCGCGGCGCGCTGCAGGCTGGCGGCGAGCAGCGCGCTGATGCGCGACGGCACGTCCTTCTCCACTTCCAGCACCGCCATGCGGATGGCGTTGGCGAAGGCGATGGCGTCGGCGCTGCCGTGGCTCTTGATCACGGTGCCGTTGAGGCCGACGAAGCTGGCGCCGTTGTAGTTGCGCGGATCGATGCGCTTGCCGAGCGACTTCAGCGCGGGATACGCCGCGAACGCGGCCAGCCTGTGCCAGAGGTTGGCGGTGAACTCCTCCTTCATGAAGCGCACGATCATCTTCGCCACGCCTTCGCCGGTCTTCAGCGCGACGTTGCCGACGAAGCCGTCGCACACCACCACGTCGACGTCCGACAGGAAGATGCCGTCGCCCTCGACGAAGCCGATGTAGTGGAGGCCGGCTGCCGCGATCAGCGCGGCGGCCTGCCGGATGGTGTCGTTGCCCTTGATCTCTTCCTCGCCGATGTTGAGCAGCGCGACCCGGGGCCGGTCGATGCCGTGGACGGCGGTGGCGAGCGCCGAGCCCATGATGGCGAACTGCACCAGTTGCCCGGCGCTGCACTCGGCGTTGGCGCCGAGGTCCAGCATCAGCGTGTGGCCGTGCACCGAGGGGATCGGCGAGATGATCGCGGGGCGGTCGACCCCGGGCAGCATCTTCAGCACGAAGCGGGCGGTCGCCATCAGCGCGCCGGTGTTGCCGGCGGACACGGCCGCCTGCGCGGCGCCGTTCTTCACCAGGTCGATGGCGACCCGCATCGAGGAGTCCTTCTTGCCGCGCAGGGCCTTCGACGGCTGCTCGTCCATCGCCACCGTTTCGCTGGCGTGGTGCAGCGACAGGCGCGACTCCCCGGCCAGGCGGTGCTCGGCCAGCGCTGCGCGCACGCGCGCCTCGTCGCCGACCAGGACGAGGCGCAGCTCGGGATGCTGCTGGAGCGCGAGTCGCGAGCCGGCGAGCGTCACGGGCAGGCCGTGATCGCCGCCCATGGCGTCGATCGCGAGAATTACCGGCTCGCTCATGGGGCGCGCCGGCGCCGGCTCAGGCTTCGGTGTCGCCTTCCGAGGCGGGCGCGGCGTGGTCGATGACCTTCTTGCCGCGGTAGTAGCCGTCGGCCGTCACGTGGTGGCGGCGATGGGTCTCGCCCGAAGTCGGGTCCACCGACAGCGCGGGCTTCGACAGCTTCTGGTGCGCGCGGCGGTGACCCCGGTAGGCGCGTGATTTCTTGGAATCCGAGACGGCCATGAAACAACCCCTGAAAAAACGGCGGCTATTCTAGCTGGCGGGCCGTCGGCCCGCCTCCGGATCGCGCAGCCGCAGGGCGCACTCCAGGTCGCTGCAGCGCGGCATCATCGGCAGCGCCAGCAGCACTTCGTCCTCGACCAGCTCCCGCAGCGGCAGCGTGTCGTCCTGCACGAGGTACGGCTCGGTGTCGCGCAGCACCCGACCCTCCTCGCTCTCGCTCTGCACCAGCCGCAGCTCCACGCGCACCGCGCAATCCCACGTGAACGGGTGCAGGCCCCGCTGGCACGTCAGCGTCAGCGTTCCGCGGATCCCGCCGCGCAGCCAGGCGCCGGACTTCTCGCGATCGGCGCGCAGCTCGCACTGCAGCTCGCCCCCGGTGACCGCCGACTCCTTCAGGCGCGGCAGCTGCGCCGCCGCCAGCGCCCCCCGGTATTCCTGCCGCGCGGTCACTGCCTTGGTGGCGTTGACTCGCTGCGGAATGCCGGGGCCGGCCATGGGGCGCGCGATAATAGGGGCGCACCCGGGTCCCGTCAAAGAAAAATGACCGCCATTTCCGCCGATCGCCCGCTGGTGCTGGCCTCGGGCTCCCGCTACCGGGCCGAACTGCTGCGGCGGCTCGGGGTGGATTTCATCGTGGACGTGGCCGGCGTCGACGAGACCGCGCTGCCCGACGAGGCGCCTGCGGCGCTGGCCGCCCGCCTGGCCCTGGCCAAGGCCCGCGCGGTCTCGGCGCGGCACCCGGAGCGCTGGGTGCTGGGATCGGACCAGGTCGCCGCCGCGGGCACGGCGAGACTCGGCAAGCCAGGAACGGTGGAGCGCGCGACCGCGCAGCTGCGGCTGCTGTCCGGCGGCAGCGCGCAGTTCTACACCGCCATCGCGCTGGTGCACGGTCCGCGCACGCTGACGGCCCTCGACACGACGGTGGTGCGGTTCCGCGCGCTGTCCGGCGGCGAAATCGATCGTTACGTCGCGGCCGAGCCGGCACTCGACTGCGCCGGCAGCTTCAAGTGCGAAGGCCTGGGCATCACGCTGATGCAGGCCGTGGAAACCCGCGATCCGACCGCGCTGGTCGGCCTGCCCCTGATCGCTCTGCGCCAGCTCCTGGCGCAG
The DNA here is from genome assembly GCA_035526525.1 of Binatia bacterium. GTDB lineage: Bacteria > Pseudomonadota > Gammaproteobacteria > Nevskiales > Nevskiaceae > JACPFV01. Next base: position 6,769 of record DATLCG010000045.1, on the reverse strand, counting down.
GCCGGCTGCGCGCTGCCCTAGGCTTCGCGCTGCGCCAGCCACGCCGGCAGCTCGCCGACGTGGTCCAGCAGGTCCACCGCGCCGGCCGAGCGCAGCCGCTCGCGGTCGTGCACGCCGCAGGCCACGCCAAGCGCCGGCATGCGCAGCGCGGCGGCCATGGCGATGTCGTATTCGGTATCGCCGATCATCAGCGCGCGCTGCGGCGCCAGATCCTCCAGCTCGAGCAGCTCGCGCAGCATGTGCGGGTCCGGCTTCGACGTGGTCTCGTCCGCGCAGCGGCTGCAGGACAGCAGCACGGCCAGCCCGGGGTGATGGCGCAGCGAGCGCTCGAGGCTGCGGCGCGATTTGCCGGTGGCGATGGCGATGCGGTACCCCTCGCGGTGCAGGGCTTCCAGCGCGGCCAGCGCGCCTTCGAACAGCGGCGCCTCGGCCGGCCCGCCGTCGTGACGCTGCGGCGGCGCGGTGCGGGCGTAGCGGCCGAAGCGCTGCATCAGCTCGTCGAAGGGCAGCTCGGGGTACAGCCGCTGCACCGCGTCCTCGAATCCCAGGCCGATCATCTCGCGGATCTGCCGGTCGCTCCGCGGCGGCAGTCCCAGCTCGGCGATGGCGAGCTGCATGCCGCCGACGATGGCCCCGGCCGAGTCGGCGAGCGTGCCGTCCCAGTCGAAGATCAGCAGTTCGTACGGCCGGCTCATGCCGGGCGCGCGGACCCCAGCTGCTTCAGGAAATCCGCCAGCTCCGCAGGCAGCGGCGCCTCGACCTGCAGGTCCGGCAGGCCGTCCGCCGCCGGCAGGCGCAGGCTGGCCGCGTGCAGGAACGTGCGCTTCAGACCCTGCTGGCGCAGCGCCCGCTTGTCCTCGACCTGCCCGTACTTGCGGTCGCCGGCCACCGGGTGACCGATGTCGGCGGCGTGCACGCGGATCTGGTGCATGCGGCCGGAGAAGATGTCCACCTCGCACAGCGTCGCCTCGCGGAAGCGCTGCACTGGCGTGAAGCGCGACTTCGACGGCTTGCCCTCGTCGTCCACCAGCACGAATCGCTCCCCGCCCTTGAGGCGGTTCTTCATGAGCGCGGAGTCCACGTCGCGCGGCCCGCCCTCCCAGCGACCGCACAGCAGCGCCAGGTAGCGCTTGCGGGCGTGGCCGTCGCGGAAGGCGGCCTGTGCACGCAGCAGCGCCGGCCGCGACTTCGCCAGCAGCAGCACGCCGCTGGTGTCCCGGTCGAGGCGATGGCACAGCTCGACGTACTCGTAGGTGCCGAACGCGCGCACCGCCTCGATCACGCCGAACAGCAGCCCGGAGCCGCCGTGCGAGGCGAGGCCTGCCGGCTTGTCCAGCGCCAGGTAGCGGTCGTCCTCGAAGATGCGGGCAGCGCGCAGCCGGTCGAGCACGGCGTCGGGCGGCCGCACCGGCTGGTCCCGGTCGGCCATGCGCACCGGCGGCACGCGGACCTTGTCGCCCTCGGCCAGGCGCCGGTCGGGCTTGACCCGCCCGCTGTTGACGCGCACCTGCCCCGACCGCACCAGGCGGTAGACGGCCGACTTGGGCACCCCCGGCAGATGCTTCATCAGGAAGTTGTCGAGCCTCTGTCCCGCGTCATTCGGGCCGGCAACGAGGTTCTGGACGGAAGTTCTTCCTTCCGTAGGCTTTTGTGTCAGAATGGCGCCGCTCCGCGAGTCGAAAATCTGGCGCCCGGAGAATCGGTTACGGCGGCTTTGTGATTCGCCGTAGCAGTTCGGGTGGGCCGCGCAAGAGTATCAGCCTGCCTCCCCGAAAGAATCGTTCCCGTCGCGCGTGCGTGGCGGGTGGCAAACCGCGACAGCGGAACTGGAAGGAAGACACGGGCGCAGGCTGCACGCCGCGCCGGCTTCAAAACGGCAAAAACAGGACGCGCCGCCGGATGCAGCGAGTTTCGCTCCCGGTACGCGACACGAAGGACATGCAGCTTTACGCGACACCATCTGCACCGTTTGCCCGCCTTCACGGCGGGGCATGCCCTTGCGCAGCTCCTGAAGCGGCCGGGTAGAAGCTTCCCCAGCTCCGCGGTCGTCCTTCCGATGGACAACCGCAAATGAAAAGAATCCTGATCAACGCCACCCAGCGCGAAGAGCTGCGCGTGGCCATCGTCGACGGCCAGAAGCTCATGGACCTCGACATCGAAGTCGCTTCCCGCGAGCAGAAGAAAGGGAACATCTACAAGGCGAAGATCACGCGCGTCGAGCCGTCGCTCGAAGCCTGCTTCGTCGAGTACGGCAGCGAGCGCCACGGCTTCCTGCCGCTGAAGGAAATCAACCGCGAGTACTTCCGCGCCCAGGGCCGCGCCGACGGCGACAACGACGGCCGCAACATCCGCAGCCTGGTCCGCGAGGGCCAGGAACTGCTGGTCCAGGTCGAGAAGGAGGAGCGCGGCAACAAGGGCGCCGCGCTCACCAGCTTCCTGTCGCTGGCCGGACGCTACGTGGTGCTGATGCCCAACAACCCGCGCGCCGGCGGCATCTCGCGCCGCGTCGAGGGCGAGGAGCGCGAGGAAGCGCGCGAGGCGCTGAAGAGCGTGCAGATCCCCGACGGCATGGGCGTGATCCTGCGCACCAACGGCATCGGCAAGACCGCCGAGGAGCTGCAGTGGGACCTCAACCACCTGCTCGAGATCTGGCACGCGGTCGAGGCCGCGGCCAAGGAAAAACCCGCGCCGTTCCTGGTGCACCAGGAGAGCAACATCATCATCCGCACGCTGCGGGACTACATGCGTCCCGACATCGGCGAGATCATGGTCGACAACGTCGACGTCTACGAGCAGGCGCGCGCGCACCTCGAGCAGATCATGCCGTCGCACCTGCCGCGGCTGAAGCTGTACCAGGACCACATCCCGCTGTTCTCGCGCTTCCAGGTCGAGAGCCAGATCGAATCGGCGCACGACCGCAAGGTCGAGCTGCCGGCCGGCGGCTCCATCGTCATCGACCACGGCGAGGCGCTCACCGCCATCGACATCAACTCGGCGCGCGCCACCGGCGGCCGCGACATCGAGGAGACCGCGCTCAAGACCAACCTGGAGGCGGCGGACGAGATCGCGCGCCAGCTGCGGTTGCGCGACCTCGGCGGCCTGATCGTCATCGACTTCATCGACATGGAGTCGGCGAAGGCCCAGCGCCAGGTCGAGGACCGGCTTCGCGACGCCTGCGAGATGGACCGCGCCCGCATCCAGTTCGGGCGGCTGTCGCGCTTCGGACTGCTGGAGATGTCGCGTCAGCGCCTGCAGCCGTCGCTGGGCGAGCACACGCAGATCCCCTGCCCGCGCTGCATGGGCCGCGGCCAGATCCGCAGCGTCGAGTCGCTGGCGCTGTCGATCCTGCGCCTGATCGAGGAGGAAGCGATGAAGGACCGTACGGGCCGCATCATCGCGCAGCTCCCCGTCGACGTCGCCACCTTCCTGCTGAACGAAAAGCGGCGCCCGCTGGCCGAGACCGAGGCCCGCTTCAGCGTGCAGATCTCGCTGGTGCCGAACCAGTCGCTGCACTCGCCCAATTTCGAGATCAAGCGCGTCCGCTCGGACCAGATGAAGCAGGAGAAGAACGACGCGCCCAGCTACGAGATCGCGCACGACTTCAACGCCGAGCAGCAGGCGGCGATGGGCGAGGCGCGCGTCACCGCCAACAAGCCGGTGGTGGAGCCGGCGGTGAAGCTGATTCGCCCGTCCACGCCGGCGCCGGTGGTGGCCGTGCTCGAACCGGTGGCAGCCGCAGCTCCTGCTCCTGCTTTCGCCGCGCCCGCGGGCGGCGGCTTCTGGGGCAAGGTCAAATCGCTGTTCGCACCGGTCGCGGCGCCTGCCGCCGCGCCGGCGCCGATGGCAGCGGAGCCCGCGCGCGCCGACGAGGCGCGGCGGAACGACGGCCGCCGTGACGGCCGCGACCGCGACCGTGGTGGACGCGACCGTCATGACCGTCATCGTGGCGACCGCGATCGTGGCGGGCGGCATCGCGAGGGCCGGGATTTTCGCGGCGGCAACGACCGCAACGAGCGCGGCGGCGACCGCGGGCCGCGCCGGGATGACCGGCCGCGCGGCCAGCAGCAGGGACAGCCCCAGCAGCAGAACCGTGGCGAGCGCGGGCAGCAGCAGGGTGGCGGACAGCGCCCTCCGCGCCAGCCGCAGCAGCAACCGCACCCGCAACAGCCACAGCAGCCGGCGGCTCCCGCGTCTTTGATGCCGCAGGGCGACTTCTCCGCGCCGGTGGGCTTCGGCGCTGACGCCATCCCGGCGCCCAACCAGCCGCAGCAGATCCATCCGGGGCAGCCGGCCCCGTCGGGCCAGCCGGGCGGTCAGCCTGGCGGTGAAGGCCGCGAGGGCGGCCGGCGCCGTCGTCGTCGCGGCGGCCGCGGCCGCGGCGGGCGCGGCGGCGAGAACTTCGCGCAGAACGGCGGGCGTCCGCAGGGCGGCCACCCGCATGACGGAACTTCGGGCGCGCCGCAGGAACAGGGTGGCGAGCCGGATTTCCACGGCGATACCGGCTTCAGCGAGCCGGTGATCGAGCAGGCCGCGCCGGCCCGCGTCGAGGCCGCGCCGGTGCTGGAAGCGCCGCGCCAGCTGCCGCCACAGGCCGTGCCGGCCGAGCCGTCACGCGCCGCGCCGATGCCCACCGAGGCGGCGCACCCGGCCTCGCCGGTTGCCTCGGCGTCAGACAGCGAGCCCCGCAACGATCCGGCCGGACCGCGACCGTACCGTCCCAAGGCCGGGACGGATTTCATGCCGCGCCTGCTGACTCCGGTGGACGCGCCCGCGCCCGCCCCGGCGCCGGCCCCGGCCGTGCAGCACGCGCCGGCGAAGAAGCCCGCGGACGATTTCGTGCCGCGCCTGATCTCGCCCGCTTCGGAAAACTCCGGCGGCGGCGACGGTGGTGACGGCGGCGACAGCCAGCCGTAAGGCTCCGCAGCAGCACCCGGCCGCTGGCGGCTTGCGCCGCCAGCGGCTTTTTCATGGGCGCCGCCTGGCGAGCGCCTGCGTCACCGCGAGCAGATCCTCTTCCGTGTCCACGCCGCGCGGCGGCGGATCCTGCGTGATCCCGACGCGGATCGCCATGCCGTGGGCCAGCGCCCGCAGCTGCTCGAGCGCCTCCACCTGCTCCAGCGCGGACGGCGGCAGCGCGCTGAAGCGCGCGAGCGCGGCGACGCGGTACGCGTACAGCCCGATGTGCCGGAACGCGAGACCCTCCGGCAGCCGCGGCGCCTCGCGGGTGGCGCCGTCGCGGCGCCACGGTATCGGCGCGCGCGAGAAATAGAGCGCCCGGCCGCGGGCGTCCAGCACCACCTTGACGAAATTCGGATTGAGCCAGTCGGCCAGCTCGTGCAGCGGATGCGCCAGCGTCGCGATGTCGGCGCCGCGATCTTCCGCGAGCAGCACCGCGGCCTGGCGGATCAGGGCGGGCGGCATCAGCGGCTCGTCGCCCTGGACGTTCACGACCACGGTCTCGCCGCTCCAGCCGCGCGCGCGCGCCACCTCGTGCAGCCGGTCGGTGCCGGAGGCATGCGCGGGCGAGGTCATGACGACCTCCGCGCCGAAGGCGCGGGCCGCGGCGGCCACACCGGCATCGTCCGCGGCGATCAGGACCTCGCCGGCGCCGCTGGCGCGCGCCGCGTCCCAGACGTGCTGCACCAGGGGCCGGCCGTCGATCTCGCGCAGCACCTTGCGCGGCAAGCGCGTCGATTGCAGACGCGCGGGGATGACGGCCTTGAAGGTCACGCTCAGCGCAGCTGCGCCACTTCCTCGTCGCCCAGCGGCCGCGCTTCCTCCTCGAGCATCACCGGGATGCCGTCGCGCACCGGGTACGCCAGGCGCGAGGCCTTGCAGAGCAGCTCCTGGCGCTCGGCGTCCCACACCAGCGGCGCCTTCGAGACGGGGCACACGAGGATGTCCAGCAAGCGCTTGTCCATGTCAGTCCCGGCGCCGCAGCGCGGCGGTCAATTCTTGCACAAGGGCGACGTCCTCCGGCACGAACTGCGCATCCACGGGCACGCACCAGTGATGCGGCCGCGCGAAGCCCGTGCACTTGACCGCGTCCTTCTCGGTCATCAGCACCGGCAGCTCGTCGCCGAAATCGAGGTCGCGCGCGCGGAACGGGTGGTGGTCCGGGAACGGGTGCATCACCAGCCGGATGCCGTGCCGCGACAGCATCGAGAAGAACCGCGCCGGGTTGCCGATGCCGGCCACCGCGTGCACCGTGCGGCCCTCGAACTGCGCGAGGGTGGCGCGGCCGCCGCCGGCCAGCGCCAGCGCTTCCGAGGAGCGCAGGCGCATGCGCACCTGCCGGCCCAGCGGCGTGCTCCAGCCACTGCCGTTGACGACGACCAGGCCGACCTCGCCGAGACGCGCCACCGGCTCGCGCAACGGGCCCGCGGGCAGCATGCAGCCGTTGCCGAGGCCGCGGGTGCCGTCGATCACCGCGATCTCCAGGTCGCGCGCCAGCCGGTAGTGCTGCAGGCCATCGTCGCTGAGGATGACGTCCACGCCGGCGGCGAGCAGTTCGCGCGCCGCGGCAGGGCGATCGGGCGCGACCACCACCGGGCAGCCGGTGCGCTGCGCGATCAGCACCGGTTCGTCGCCCACCTGCAGCGGATCGGAATCCGGGCGCACCACCTGGGGCCACTGCAGTGCACGGCCGCCGTAGCCGCGGGCGACGACGCCGGGATTCCAGCCCGACGCCCGCAGCTGCGACGCGAGCCAGATCAGGAAGGGCGTCTTGCCGGTGCCACCCACCGCGATGTTGCCGATGACGATCACG
>DATLCG010000145.1:0-3677 GCA_035526525.1 Binatia bacterium | reverse complement strand
CTGCGTCGCGCAGGTAAAGCGCAGGGGCGACGGAGCCCCGAAGGGGTGCCGCGTGCCGGAGGAGGGGCCATGGCCCCGACGCAGGCATGCGGCATCGCCCCGAGCCACGGAGCGACGCAGGCACCGGGCACGGCCTTCCGTTAGCTACAGCACTCGCCGCCGCCCGGCCTTCCAAACATGGGCGCGGCAAACCTCCAGAACCAGCCTTCCGCCATAATCCGCGGCCATGAAAGACACCGATCTCGTCGCCGCGCTGCGCGCCAGCGCGCCGTACGTGCATGCGCACAACGGGCGCGTGTTCGTCATTGCTTTTGGCGGCGAGGCGGCGGAGCGGCCGGACTTCGATCGGCTGATCTACGACATCGGGCTGCTGCACAGCCTCGGGGTGAAGCTGGTGCTGATCCATGGCGCGCGGCCGCAGGTGGATGCGGAGCTGTCGGTGCGCGACATCACCTCCGATTACGTAGACGGCGTGCGCGTCACCGACGGGCCCACGCTGGAATGCGTGATGTCCGCGGTCGGACGGCTGCGCATGGAGATCGAGGCGAAGCTGTCGACCAGCCTGGCGTCGACGCCGATGGGTGGGGCGCGGCTGAAGATCGCTTCCGGCAACTGGATCACGGGGCGGCCGCTCGGCGTGCGCCAGGGCGTGGACATGCAGTACACCGGCGACGTGCGCCGCGTGGACGTGCAGGCGATCCGCACCAACCTCGAATCCGGGCGCATCTGCCTGCTCTCGCCCATCGGCTATTCGCCGACCGGCGAGATCTTCAACCTGCGCGCCGAGGACGTCGCCACCGCGGTGGCCGCGGCGCTGTCGGCGGACAAGCTCATGTTCCTCGTCCCGAGCGACCCGGCGAAGTGGCCGCTGGCCGACGCCGCGGGCGATGCCGGGCAGATGAGCGTGACGCAGGCCGAAACCCTGCTCCGGGAAAAAGGCGCGGAGCTGTCGGCCGAGGACAAGGGCTGCCTGACCTCGGTCACGGCGGCGGCGCGCGGCGGGGTCAAGCGCGTGCACCTGATCTTCATGGGGCGCGACGGCGCGCTGCTGCGCGAGCTGTACTCGCGCGATGGCGGCGGACTGCTGTTCTATGCGGACGACGACTACGAGTCCACGCGCGATGCCACCATCGACGACGTCGGCGGCATCCTCAACCTGATCCAGCCGCTGGAGGAAGCCGGCGTGCTGGTGCCGCGGCCGCGCGAGCAGCTCGAGCAGGAGATCGGCAACTTCTCGGTGATGGTGCGCGACGGGCTGGTGATCGCCTGCGCCGCGTTCATGCCCTTCCCGGACTCGCACAGCGCCGAGCTCGCCTGCGTCGCGGTGCACCCGGAATACCGCGGCAACGCGCGCGCGGCCAAGCTGCTGGTGCGCATCGAGCAGCATGCGCGCAGCCAGCAGATCAAGCGGCTGTTCAGCCTCACCACGCACACGCCGCACTGGTTCATCGAGCGCGGCTTCGCGCAGGGCAAGCTCGAGGACCTGCCGATGGAAAGACGCCGCCTGTACAACTTCCAGCGCAATTCGCTGGTGCTCGTGAAGAATCTGTGACGGCGGATCTCGCCGCGCGCTCCCGGGCGCGCGTCTGGCACCCCTGCACGCAGATGCAGGACCACGAAAGCGGCGAGCTGCCGCTGATCGGCATCGCCGAGGCGCGCGGGGCGTGGCTGGTCGGCACCGACGGCAAGCCGTACCTCGACGCGGTGGCGTCGTGGTGGACCAACGTCTTCGGCCACCGTCACCCCAGGATCGTCGCGCGGGTGCAGGCGCAGCTGGAAAAGCTCGACCACGTGCTGCTGGCGGGCTTCACGCACGAGCCGGCGGTGGAGCTCGCCGAGAAGCTCTGCGCGCTGACCGGGCTCGACCGCTGCTTCTACTCGGACAACGGCAGCTCCGCGGTCGAAGTGGCGCTCAAGATGAGCGCGCACTACTGGCGCAATGCCGGGCAGCCGAAGAAGACGAAGTTCATCGCGCTCGAAAACGGCTATCACGGCGAAACCCTGGGTGCGCTCGCGGTCGGCGGCACTGGCCTGTACCGCGACCCGTACGAGCCGCTGCTGATGCAGGCGATCCGCGTGCCCTCGCCCGACTGCTTCACGCGCACGCCGGGCGAGTCCTGGGAGGACCACAGCCGGCGGCAGTTCGTGCACGTGCAGGCCGCGCTGGAGCAATCCGCCGGCCAGGTCGCGGCGGTGATCGTCGAGCCGCTGGTGCAGTGCGCCGCGGGCATGCGCATGTACCACCCGGTCTACCTGAAGCTGCTGCGCGAGGCGTGCACGAAGCACGGCGTGCACCTGATCCTGGACGAGATCGCCACCGGCTTCGGCCGCACCGGGAAGATGTTCGCGTTCGAATGGGCGGGCGTGAAGCCCGACCTGCTGTGCGTGTCCAAGGGGCTCACCGGCGGCACGCTGCCGCTGGCCGCGACGCTGGCCACCGACGACCTCTACCGGGCGTTCTACGCGGAGCACGCCGCCGGCAAGGCTTTCCTGCACTCGCACAGCTACACCGGCAACCCGATCGCCTGCGCCGCGGCGCTGGGCACGCTGGAAGTATTCGCCGAGCGCGACTGGCACGCGCACAACCGCGGCTCGGGCCACCTGATGTGGATGGCGGTGTCGCCGCTGCTGAACCATCCGCAGGTGGCGGAGGTGCGCCAGCAGGGCATGATCCTGGCGATCGAGCTGGCGAAGAACGGCGCGAGGCGCGAGCCCTTCCCGCGCGCCGAGCGCCGCGGGCTGCGTGCGTACCGGCACGCGCTCGAGCAGGGCGTGGTGCTGCGGCCGCTGGGCGACGTCCTCTATTTCATGCCGCCGTACGTGGTCACGCCCGAGGAAATCGGGCTGATGGCGCGCGTCGCCGCCGAAGGCATCGAGCGCGCGGTGGCATGAGCACCGTGCCGCGCATCTTCGTGGACGAGGCGATGCACGCGGGCCAGGAACTCGAGCTGCCCGCCGCGCAGGCGCACCACGTCGGCGCGGTGCTGCGGCGCGGCACCGGCGACCCGCTGGTCGTCTTCAACGGCCAGGGCGGCGAATTCGCCGCCACCCTGCAAAGCGTCGCGCGCCGCACGGTGCGGGTGCGGCTGGACGAACATCGCGCCATCGAGCGCGAGTCGCCGCTGCAGGTGACGCTGGCCCAGGGCATCTCGAAGGGCGAGCGCATGGACTACACGATCCAGAAGGCGGTGGAGCTCGGCGTCGCCGAGATCGCGCCGCTGGTGACCGACCACTGCGTGGTGCGGCTCAGCGACGAGCGCTGGCAGCGCAAGCAGGAGCACTGGCAGTCGATCGCCGTGGCCGCCGCCGAGCAGAGCGGCCGCACCCGCGTGCCGAGCGTCGCGCCCGTCACCGACCTGCGCGACTGGCTGAACGCCGCTCCTGTCGACACGCTCAGGCTGGTGCTGGCGCCCGAAGCCGACGCACCGGCAGGCACCCTGCGCCAGGGTGGGCAGCGCGTGGCGCTGGTGGTCGGGCCCGAGGGCGGCTTCAGCGACCTCGAGCTGCGACTGGCCGACCTCGCCGGCTGCGTCGCGCTGTCACTCGGCCCGCGCATCCTGCGCACCGAGACTGCCGGCGTCGTCGCAATGTCCCTGGTCCAGGCCCTGTGGGGCGATCTCAAGCCGAAGGAGAAATGACGTGTTGATCTCGCAGGCCCGCATCGTCAACGAGGGGCG
>DATLCG010000113.1:0-6003 GCA_035526525.1 Binatia bacterium | reverse complement strand
CTCGTCGAGGTACTCGCGCACGGCGCGCGCCGCCGCGTGCCGCATGCGCAGGATGCGCTGCATCGCCGGACGGCGCAGGTCGAGGTAGCGGTACTTGAGGCGCACTTCCTCGGAGATCTGCTCGTCGTCCATCATGAACGGCGGCGTGGTCGAGGGGTTCAGCACCTCGATCTCGTGCGCGAGCACTTCGACCTCGCCGCTCTTCAGCTCCGCGTTCACGGTGCCTTCGGGACGACGGCGCACGATGCCGGTCACGCGCAACACGAACTCGTTGCGCACCAGGTCGGCGGTGGCGAAGGTTTCCTTGCGATCGGGGTCGCTCACCACCTGCAGCAGGCCCTCGCGGTCGCGCAGGTCGATGAAGATCACGCCGCCATGATCGCGGCGGCGCTGCACCCAGCCGCAGACGTGGACGGACTGGCCGACCAGAGTCTCGTCGACCTGGCCGCAGTAATGGGAACGCATCATCGGGAAGGAATCAGGGGCTTGACCGGCAGGACGGCCCGGCGAGCCGGGGAAAATTTCAGCCGTGAATTGTAGCCGCCGGCAGGGTCTGGGTCGAAGGCCCGGAGCCCGTCGCAGGCGCATCCGGCCCCAGCACGCCGAGCGAAATCACGAGCCGCATGCCCTCCTCCACCGACAGGCTCAGCGGCACGGTCTCGGCGCGTGGCAGGAACAGCACGAAGCCCGAGGTCGGGTTGGGCGTGGTGGGCACGAACACGGTGACGAGTTCGCCGCCGCCGGCGGCGCGCTGGACCTGCGGCGGCGGCGTGCCGGTCTGGAAGGCCAGCGTCCAGCAGCCCGCGCGGGGGTACTGGATCAGCAGCACCTGGCGAAACGAGGTGCCATTGTCGGAGAACAGCGTCTCGGCCAGCTTCTTCATGCCGCCGTACACGCTGCGGATCAGCGGGATGTGCTGGAACAGCCCTTCGAGCCACTTCAGGAAACGGCCGCCCAGCAGGTTGGCGGCGATCGCACCGGTGCCCAGCACCAGCGCGAGCGAGAGCAGCACGCCGAGCCCCGGGATGTGCGGGCGCATCGGGGCCGGGATCAGCAGCAGGCTGGTGTCGAGCAGCCCCACCAGGAAGCCGATGACGAGCAGCGTCGCTCCCAGCGGGATCCAGACCAGCAGACCGGCGATGAACCAGCGGCGCAGCGTGGCGCCGAGCTGGCCGTTCATGCCGCCTTGGCGGGCTTCTTCGCCTGGGTGTCTTTCTTCGGCTTGGCGTCCGCCTTGGCTGCGCAACCGGGCTTGTCGCAGCCGGTGGGCGCGCAGGCGGCGCCCGCATCCGTCTTCTCGGCGACGTTGCGCTTGTTGCCGGACTTGAAGTCGGTCTCGTACCAGCCGCCGCCGGACAGGCGGAAGCCCGCGGCCGAGATCTGCTTGGCGAGCTTCGGCTTGCCGCACTCGGGGCACTTTTTCGGCGACGGGTCCGAGATCTTGTGCATGATCTCGGCTTCGTGCCCGCAGGCGCCGCAGACGTATTCGTAGATCGGCATGGGAATTCGAGCCTTGCAGCTTCGGTACGACAATGAGGACCGCGCGGCCATTTTCAAGCCCGGCCGCGGCGGCGTCCAGCCGTGAAGGCCTACCGGCTCGAGGCCCTGCCGGCCGACATCACGCGCCTGGCGGTGGACGCCATCGTCAACGCCGCCAACAGCAGCCTCCTCGGGGGCGGCGGGGTCGACGGCGCCATCCACCGCGCGGCCGGTCCGGAACTGCTGGCCGCGTGCCGCACGCTCGGCGGTTGCCCGACCGGTGAAGCACGCCTGACGAAGGCCTACCGCCTGCCCGCCCGGTTCGTCATCCACACCGTGGGTCCGGTGTGGCAGGGCGGTGACCGGGGCGAGCCCGATCTGCTTGCGTCGTGCTACCGCGAGAGCCTGAAGCTGGCGGAAGCCGCGGGCTGCAGGTCCATCGCCTTTCCGGCGATCAGCTGCGGGGTGTACGGATACCCGATCCCGGCGGCCACCGCCCTTGCGGTACGGGAGGTGCGCACGTTCCTCGAAGGCGCGCAGGCTTTGCAGGACGTCGTCTTTGCGTGCTTCGGCGACGAGGTGCTGGCGGCCTACCGCACTGTCCTCGCGGGTCGCATGGATTGACGGCGCCGGCTGCCGGCTGCGCGCGGCCTTCGGGGTTACATCTCCACTGAAGGCAAGTCGGGATTCCTGGCCTTGGCAAACCAGGACACTCGCGATCCTCGGTGATACAGCAGGCTGCACCTCGACAGCAGCAGGGCATCGATCAGGACTTCGACCCCCTTTTGGTATCCCCGCCCCGGCACCCCTTTGTCGTAGTGACCGTGCAAGGACGTGCCGTCAGTGGATCGCAGACATTTTCGATAATGAAGGGCCTCCGGAAAGCGACGCTCGAGCCTTTCCACAGCGGCAGCGTCATCCGACGCGAGAAAGACGCTACCGCCCGGATGCTGAGCCAGCCATTGGGTGATCGCGGTTTCCAGTCCGTCCAACGAAGCCACGAGCCGTTGTTCGATCCCCGTCACCACATCCGTGCCGCGATAGTGAACTCCGAGAGTGCTAGGCCTGAATTTGTCACGGATGTACTGCTCGACCACATCGTTCAGTTCTGTTCTCGGCTGACAGTAGCGCGCGATTGCGTGCGCCAGAGACTGGCGATGGGTCATCCCGTCGTAGGGCATGAAACCGAATGCCGACGGGTAGTACGGGATGCTGAACGCCGACCGCTTCGTCGACTTGCTGAAAAAGAATCGCGATTTCCGGAAGAAATATTCCCAGGGGTTGGGCCCTGCAGCGCCATCAAAATAGAGCGATCGCGAGTCCCAGTCGACCCGGCAATCCCGCTGCGCCTGTTCCGCGAAGCGGATTCCGTTCAACGTCATCGCAACGTCGCCGAGGAGGCCGCAGCGCTTCGATTTGATCGAGAGGACGGGGTTGCCGGGCAGCGCTGCCAAACCGCCATAAAGACCATCCAGGACAGCGCGCAGCGTGCGGCTCGAGCCAGGTGACGAACGCTCAATCATCTCGAACGCAACATCCCGTTTCGGCCCGACGCGCGATCAAGGGCATGCCGTGTCGGCACGAACGGCCAGAAAGTCGTGCCCTGGCGTGGCCGGCGGATTCGGCTCAACCAGCGGGACCAACCGTCCCCGGACGCCCCGCGAATTCACCTGATGGATGCGGTACCCGCGATTGACGAGAAGCTCAACTTCAGATCGGTCCCAGAACGTCGCGGGCTCGCCGTGAGACTCGAACAGTATGAATTGCGGCGGCTGTCGCGTCAGAAAGCCTTCGGCGCCGCGCAACACTGACGTTTCGTGCCCTTCGACATCGATTTTGAGGAGCCGCACGGCGCGGTCGGTCGGCACCGCGTCGTCGAGGCGCACCAAGGGCACCGTCTGGGCGCCAGCGGCCTCATCTCTCAGGTATGCGCGCCCGCGGTTCGTCTCCGGCACCACAAGCCGCGCCGTGCCGGCGTGGTCAGACAGCCCCACCAGGGCCAGTTCCACCTGCGGGAGGCAGTGGGTCCGCGCGGATGCAAGCAGGAGCTCGCCCAGATCCCCCTGGGGTTCGAAAGCGTAGACGCGGCCATTCCGGCCAACCCGCTTGGCCGCATGGAGGGTCACCAGCCCGATGTTGGCGCCGACATCAATGACGGTATCGCCCGGCTGTACCACCCGCGCCACAACCCAGCTGATCTTTGGGTCCAGGTCGCCGAAGAGCAGCGTCATGCGACCGATGTAATCGTTGGTGCGGACCCGCAGCTGGAGGCCAAACGTGGTCGGCACCTCCAGCACTTCCGGCAGCGGTCCCAGCAGCTTCCATAGCAGCGAGCATCCCGCCAACCTTCCTCGGCCGCGGAGGACCGGATACCAGCGCAGCACGCGCTGCACACATGCCACCCGCCACAATGGCGAAGAGACGAGTCTTGCTGTCATGCGGACCGGTCCGTCACCGCAAAATTCTCCCCTTCCCTGCGGCGACAATCAACGCGCTACCCGGCAGCATCGGACGCTGCAGGCAACTCCGGTGCCGCGAAACACGGCGTCGCGCTTCGACATATGGGGCTCACGCCGCGTACGCGGCGATCACTTTGAGGAAGGCTTCGCCGAACTGCTCCACCTTGCGTCCGCCAAAGCCGGAGATGGCGCGCAGCGCCTCCGCGGAGCCGGGCCGCTGCTCGGCCAGCTCGCGTAGCGTGCGGTCGTGCGCTACCACGTACGCGGGCACGCCCTGCGCCCGCGCCAGCGCGATGCGCTCGCGGCGCAGGGCTTCGAACAGCGGATCGTCGGCCGGCTCCGCGGCGGCCTTCAGGGCCGCTCGCCGCGCCTCGCTGCGCCGCGCGCTGCGCGCCGGCTGGGCCGGCGGCGGCAGCCAGCGCGCCGGAGCCTCGCCGCGCATCACGCGGCGGCCTTCGTCGGTGAGCAGCAGCACCGGGCGCTCGTCACCGGTGAAGCCGGCCCAGCCCGCGGTGACGCAGCGCCCCAGCGCGCGCGCGATCCAGTCGGCTGGCCGGTCCCGCAATGCCCCGAACGTGGCGACGCGCGTCAGGCCGTCGCGCTCCAGTCGCTCCTCGGTCTCGCCGCGCAGCAGGCGCACGGCCTGCTTGAGCCCGTAGCGCCGGTGCACGCGCGCCACGCCCGACAGCACGCGACGCGCCAGGTCGACCGCATCGGCGCCCGTGCCCGACTCGTCGCCCAGCGCCAGGCACACGTCGCAGCGCCCGCAGCCGTGCAGCGTCTCGGCCTCGTCGCCGAAGTAGCGCAGGATCGCGTCGTGGCGGCAGCTGCCGCCCTCGGCCCAGCGGATCAGTTCGAGGAACAGCGCCCACTTGTGCTCGACCAGCTCGGGCGAAGGCGCCGGCGCACCGAGCGGCTGCTCCAGCAGGTGGCGGCGCAGCGGCAGGTCGGCCTGCGACCAGCACAGCACGCCCACGGCGTCACGGCCGTCGCGGCCCGCGCGGCCGACCTCCTGGTAGTACGCCTCGATCGAGCCCGGCGGCCCGAGGTGCACCACCGCACGCACGTCGGCGCGGTCGATGCCCATGCCGAACGCATTCGTCGCGCAGATGACGTCCAGGCCGCCGCTCATGAAGCGCTCCTGCGCCGTGGCGCGCGAGGCCGCGCCCAGGCCGGCGTGGTAGACCTCGGCGCGCCAGCCGCCGTCGGCCAGCCGCTCGCTCTCCTGCTCGGCCGCACGGCGAGTGGGCGCGTACACGATCGCGCAGCCGCGCCCGCCGCGCGGCTCCACGAGTGTCTCGCGCAGCGCCGCGTCCACGGCCTGCTGCCGCTCGCGCCCGCCCGACACCTCCGTCGCGCGCAGGGCCAGGTTCGGCCGCGCAAAGCCGCGCACGAGCTGCGGCGTGTCGCCCGGCAGCCCGAGCCGCGTGAGGATCTCGTCGCGCACGATCGGAGTCGCGGTCGCCGTGCACGCCAGCACGCGCGCATCGGACAGCTGCGCGATCAGCGGCCCGAGCTGCAGGTAGTCCGGGCGGAAATCGTGTCCCCACTCGCTGATGCAGTGCGCCTCGTCCACCGCCACCAGCGGGCAAGGCACGCGGCGCAGCGCCTCGCGGAAGGTGCCCGACGCCAGCCGCTCCGGCGCGACGTACAGCAGGCGCAGCTCGCCGCGCCCGTAGCGCGCGAGCCGCTCGCGCAGCTCGTCCGGCGCCAGCGTCGAGGCGAGAAACGAAGCCGCGACCCCGCGCGCAGCGAGCGCTGCCACCTGGTCCTGCATCAGCGCGATCAGCGGCGACACCACCAGCGTGGTGCCCGGCAGCAGCAGCGCCGGCAGCTGGTAGCACAGGCTCTTGCCGCCGCCGGTGGGCGCCACCAGCAGCAGGCGCCGCTGCGCGAGCAGGGTCTCGACGGCTTCACGCTGGCCGGGGCGGAAGGAAGCGTGGCCCAGGCGAACGAGGGCGGCGTCGAGGTCCAAAGACATGCGGCGAACCCTAGCGCGTCGCTTTGCAAAAAGCCCGTTTGCTGACGGTGAGGGGCGCGCGGAAGATGTCGGCATGCATCGCAG
>DATLCG010000111.1:0-17343 GCA_035526525.1 Binatia bacterium | reverse complement strand
GCTTGGAATCCCCTCAAACCGTTATACTTGCCCATGGCGGCACCTTCCCTGCGGTTTCGCCGAGTTTGGCACAAATCCTAGACGTGTCAATCGCTTGCCGTCAACTCTATCAGTAGTTTCGAAGTTCGATTCATGGCCCTGCTGACGATACTCCAGCATCCCGACCCGCGCCTGCGACAGAAGGCGAAGCCGGTCGGCGACTTCGGCCCGGCCTTGCAGCGCCTGATCGACGACATGTTCGAGACCATGTACGCCGCGCCCGGCGTAGGCCTGGCGGCGACCCAGGTCGGCATTGCGCAGCACGTGGCGGTGATCGACTGCGCCGAGGACAAGGCCAGCCCGCAGCCGCTGGTGATCGTCAATGCGCAGATCGTCGCGCGCGGCGAGCGCCAGCAGGTCGAGGAGGGTTGCCTGTCGGTGCCGGGCCTGTCCGACAGGATCGAGCGCCATGCCAGCGTCACCATGCGCGCGCTCGACCGCCACGGCCAGCCGTTCGAGGTCGCCGCCGAGGGCCTGCTGGCCCAGGCGATCCAGCACGAGATCGATCACCTGGAAGGCAAGCTCTACATCGATTACCTGTCCTCGATCAAGCGCGAGCGCATCCGCAAGAAGCTGGAGAAGGAAGCGAAGGAAGCGCGCGACCGCGCGCCGGCCAAGTCGGCGGCGCGTTAGTGAGACTGGTCTTCGCCGGCACACCGGAATTCGCGCTGCGCGCGCTCGACGCGCTGCACGCCGCCGGCCACGACATCGCCGCCGTCTTCACCCAGCCCGACCGCCCCGCCGGCCGCGGCCGCAAGCTCAGCGCCGCGCCGGTCGCGCTGCGCGCGCAGGAGCTGAAGCTCCCGTTGTTCCAGCCGCTGAAGTTCGACGCCGCCGCGCAGGAGCAGCTGCGCGAGCTGCGGCCGGAGGTGATGGTGGTCGTGGCCTACGGCCTGATCCTGCCGCAGGCGGCGCTCGACATCCCCACGCACGGCTGCCTCAACATCCATGCCTCGCTGCTACCGCGCTGGCGCGGCGCGGCGCCGATCCAGCGCGCGATCCAGGCCGGCGACAGCCAGAGCGGCGTGACCATCATGCTTATGGACGCCGGCCTCGACACCGGCCCTATGCTGCTGACCGAGGCGGCGCCGATCACCGAAGCGACCACCGGCGGCGAGCTGCACGACCGCCTGGCCGAGGCCGGCGCCGCGCTGATCGTGCAGGCGCTGCACCGGCTCGCGCGCGGCGAGCTTGCCGCGACGCCGCAGCCGTCCGAAGGCGCGACCTATGCCAGGAAGCTGGCCAAGCCCGAGGCGCAGATCGCCTGGAGCCGGCCGGCCGAGGAGATCGCGCGCACCATCCGCGCCTTCAACCCGGTGCCGGTCGCCTGGACCCGGATCGACGGCGAGCGGCTGCGCCTGATCGACGCGCGCGCCGAATCCGGCGCCGGGGTCGGTGCACCGGGCGCGGTGCTTGCGGCCGACGCCCACGGCATCCGCGTCGGCGCCGCGGGCGGCGTCGTCGTGCTGACCGAGCTGCAGTTCGCCGGCGGGCGCGTCATCAGCGCCGCGCAGGCGGCGCAGGGCCGCGACTGGGTCGGAAAAATCCTGGGTTCCTAAGTACCGCCGCCGGCGCTATGGTGCGATCTCCGCACTCCGCCGTCACCGCCATGCCCGTCCTGCCGCGCTGCCTCGCCTTCGCCGCCTGCCTGCCGCTGCTCGCCACCGCGGCGCCGGCCGCGCAGGAAAAAACACGCACCAGCGCCGAGGTCCTGGATGCCTCGGCACCGGCCGACTGGCGGCCGCTCGACCCCGAGAACACACTGTACGTGGAGCTGGCCAGCGGCCGCGTCGTGCTGGAGCTGGCGCCGGCGTTCGCGCCCCGCCACGTCGCCAACATCAAGGCGCTGGTGCGCGAGCACTACTTCGACGGGCTGCCGATCATCCGCGTGCAGGACAACTACGTCGTGCAGTGGGGCGACCCCGACGGCAAGCGCGATGTGGGCAAGGCCAGCCGCACGCTGGCCGCGGAGTTCTTCCGCAAGAGTGGCGCCGATCTTCCCTTCACGCGCCTGCGCGACGGCGACATCTACGCGCCGCAGGTCGGCCATTCCGCGGGCTTCCCGGCGGCGCGCGACCCGAAGAAGGGCCAGGCCTGGCTCGCGCATTGCTACGGCATGCTCGGGGTCGGCCGTGACAACGGTGCTGACAGCGGCGGCGGCACCGAGTTGTACGTGGTGACCGGCCACGCGCCGCGCCACCTCGACCGCAACATCACCCTGGCCGGGCGCGTGGTGCGCGGCATCGAGCTGCTGTCGTCCCTGCCGCGCGGCACCGGGGCGCTCGGCTTCTACGAGAAGCCCGAGCAGTACGTGCCGATCACCGCGGTGCGCGTTGCCGCCGACGTCCCCGAAGCCGAGCGCACCGCGCTCGAACTGCTGCGCACCGACGGGCCGACCTGGGCCGCGTGGGTGGACTCGCGCCGCAACCGT
Source organism: Binatia bacterium (assembly GCA_035526525.1). Taxonomy (GTDB): domain Bacteria; phylum Pseudomonadota; class Gammaproteobacteria; order Nevskiales; family Nevskiaceae; genus JACPFV01. Next base: position 14,873 of record DATLCG010000111.1, on the reverse strand, counting down.
CGCGAGGAGTGGTTCCTCGAACCGACCGGGCACGTCGAGCTGTGCAACGTGCCGATCCCGGTGCGCGACCGCAAGTGAGCGTTGCTAAACAATCCCCGGCACCGCGAACAGCAGCATCACGAACATCAGGAAGAACAGGCAGCGAGTGCGCATCGGGCTCTCCGGCTCAGGCGGGGTGGACGGCTTGCAGGCCCAGGCCGACCAGCCGCTGAAGCACGCGCTCCAGCGGGGGCGAGCACACCGTCAGCAGCGACCGGGTCCAGGGTGAAAGCGGGCGCTGGTGCAGGCCGGCAAGCGTCGCGATGGCGTAGACCTCGATCGAGCGCGCCGGCGCGCACAGCGGCCTGATCCGCAGTCCCTGCCCGAGCAGGCGCACGCAGGCACAAGCCGCGAGCAGCGCGCAGGCGTAGCGCAGGTTCAGGTCGGTGCCCGGCTGCAGCTCGGACAGCCGTGACCAGGCAAGCAACGCCAGTGCCGTCAGCGGGAACCAGGTCACGACGGCCGTGACGGTGTGGCCAAGCGCTTGCATCGGGGGCTCCTGGGTGCGGACCAGGATTCTGTCGGCCGCGCCTGGCGCGCCGATGGAAGCGCCGTGCAAGCCGCGCAGAACTTGGTGCAAGCCCGGTGCAGGGCGGCTGCGCGCGCAGCGCCGCTGCTAAAGTCCGCGCATGAAGAAGATCCTGGTGGTCGACGACGACGCCAACATCCGCGAAGTCGTGTGCTTCGCGCTGCAGAAGGCCGGCTACGCCACCGTCACCGCCGAGAACGGCCAGCAGGCGCTGCAGCGCTGCGCCGCCGAGCACCCGGACCTGGTGGTGCTCGACATCCTGATGCCGGAGCTCGACGGCACCGAGGTGTGCCGGCGCCTGCGCGCCGACCCGCGCCAGCGCCAGGTGCCGATCATCTTCCTCAGCTCCAAGGACGACGAGGTCGACCGCATCGTCGGCCTGGAGCTGGGCGGCGACGACTACGTCGGCAAGCCGTTCTCGCCGCGCGAGCTGGTGGCGCGGGTCAAGGCGCGCCTGCGCCCGGCAGCCGGCGGCGAGGCGCCGGCCAAGCGCCTGCAGCACGGCCGCCTGGGGCTCGACCCCGAGCAGTACAAGGCCTTCTGGGACGAGCGCGAGATCGTGCTCACGCTGACCGAGTTCGGCATCCTGCGCACGCTGCTCGACCGCCCTGGCAAGGTGTGCACGCGCGATCACCTGATGAACCAGGCCTACGAGCTGCACAAGATCGTGTCCGACCGCACCATCGACAGCCACGTGCGGCGCGTGCGCTCCAAGTTCACCGCGCTCGGCGCCGACCCGATCGAGACCGTGCACGGCATCGGCTACAAGCTGGGGCCGTGCGCGTGAGTGACCACCGCGCTCCCCTCCCCCCTCGCGGGGGAGGGGCTGGGGGAGAGGGGGCGGTGGGCGCAGGAAAAGCCCCGCCAGGGGTCAGGGGCCACGCACCGCAACGATGGCGCCCGCGGCCCCGACTTCGAACGATCCTGCTGCTGATCAACCTGGTGATCCTGGTGCTGCCGCTGGGCGGCATCGCCGTGCTGCGCATCTACGAGAGCGCGCTGATCCGCCAGACCGAGTCGGAGCTGCTGGCGCAGGGCGCTTTCGTTGCCACCACCTACAAGGCCGGAGTCGCGCGCCACCTGCGCGCGCTCGGGCGCAAGGCGCCGGCCGAGTACGGCCTGGTGCCGACCGAGCGCGCGCCGCCACCGCCCGACGGCGGCGACTGGCGGCCGTACTTCGCCACGCTCGACCTGGCCTCGGACCCGGTCTACGACGCACCGCCGGACGCCGCACCGGCGCTGGTGCTGGCCGACGACGTCGCGCGCAAGGCCGGCGAGGAGCTGCAGCCGATCCTGCACGAGGTGCAGAACGCGACCCTGGCCGGCTTCACCGTGGTCGACGCGAACGGCACGGTCGTGGCCGCGACCAACCTGCCGCTGGGCGTCTCGATCCTCAATCACGAAGAGATCGTCCACGCCCTGGCTGGGCGCATCGACACGCGCCTGCGCCGGCGCGTCGCCGCCTCCGCGCCCCCGCCGCTCGACTCGATCTCGCGCGGCGCGCGCATCCGCGTGTTCGTCGCCGTGCCGATCGAGTTGCGCGAGCGCATCGTCGGCGCGGTGCTGCTGGTGCGCACGCCGGCCAACATCAAGCAGGCGATCTACGGCAAGCGCCGCCCGCTGGCCTGGGCCGGCGCGCTGCTGGTGGGCCTGGTCGCGCTGCTTTCGCTGTTCACCTCGCTGACCATCAACCGCCCGGTGCAGGACCTGGCGGCGAAAGCACGGCGCGCCGCGCGCGGCGAGCTGGGCGCGATGACGCCGCTGCGTCACGCCGGCACGCGCGAGATCGCCGAGCTGTCCGAGGACGTGGCCGCGATGGCGCGCACGCTCGAGGAGCGCGCCGACTACATCCGCAGCTTCGCCGCGCACGTCAGCCACGAGTTCAAGACGCCGCTGACCGCGATCCAGGGCGCGGTCGAGCTGCTGCGCGAGCACGCCGAGACCATGTCGGCCGAGGAGCGCGCGCGCTTCCTCGGGATCCTCTCGTCCGACGCGCAGCGCCTGGAGAACCTGGTGCGGCGCCTGCTGGAGCTGGCGCGCGCCGATGTCATGCACCTGGACCCGGCGCAGCGCGCCGACGCCGCCGCGGTGCTGGCCGCGACCGTGCAGCGCTACCGCGAGCACGGCCTGCAGCTGGAGCTGCCGCCGACGCCGCCGCGCGCGCAGGTGGCGATGGCGCCGGAGACGCTCGACTCGATCGTCAGCAACCTGCTCGACAACGCGCGCCAGCATGCCGGCGCCAACGCGCGCGTCAGCCTGGACATGCACGTGGAGCACGGCGAGCTGGCGATCACCGTGGCCGACGACGGGCCCGGCATCTCCGAGGCCAACCGCGCGCGCATCTTCGAGCCGTTCTTCACCACCGCGCGGCAGGAGGGCAACACTGGCCTCGGCCTGCCGATCATCCGCGCGCTGCTGCAGGCGCATCGCGGCCGCGTGGTCTGCCTGCCGCGACCGCGCGGCGCGGCGTTCCGGATCACGCTACCGTTGTCGCCCGATGCCCAGGTCTGAGTTTTGAACAAGCCGGTCAACTCGCGCGCGCTGGCGGCGCAGGCGGTGGTGCGCGTCATGCGCGGGCGCTCGCTGGACGACGCGCTGGCGCAGCCGACCATCGAGCGCGCACCCGACGCCGCCTTCATCCGCGCCATGGTCTACGGCGTGCTGCGCGATCACGCATTGCTGGCGTGGCTCACGGCGCAGGTGCTCGACAAGCAGTTGGGAGATCAACCCGAGCTGCATGCGCTGTTGCTCGTCGGCATCCACCAGCTGCGCTCGATGCAGGTCGCCGAGCACGCCGTGCTCAACGAGACGGTGGATGCGACCCAGACCATGCGCCAGCAGCACGCGCGCGGCTTCGTCAACGCCGTGCTGCGCCGCTACCAGCGCGACAAGGCCACGCTGGAGGCGCAGCTGCCGGACGACCCGGAGACGCGCTGGTCGCACCCGGCCTGGCTGGTGCAGGCGCTGCGCCGCGACTGGCCGGAGCGCTGGCCGGAAATTCTCCAGGCCAACAACCAGCAGGGGCCGCTGACGCTGCGCGTCAACCGCCGCGCGTTCGCGCGCGAGGTCTACCTGCAGCGCCTGGGCGACATGAGCATCGAGGCGCTGCCGATCGCGCACGCGGCGGATGCGCTGCGGCTGCTGGATGCGCGTCCGGTCGAGAAGATTCCCGGCTTCAACAGCGGGCAGGTGTCGGTGCAGGACGCCTCGGCCCAGCTCGCCGCCGAAGTGCTGGAGGTTCAGCCGGGCATGCGTGTGCTCGACGCCTGCGCCGCGCCCGGCGGCAAGGCGGCGCACGTGCTCGAGGGCGTGGACGTGGCCGGATTGATCGCGCTCGACAGCGACCCGAAGCGCCTGGTGCGCGTGGACGAAACCCTGCGCCGGCTCAAGCTCACGGCCACGTGCGTCGCGGGTGACGCCGGCGAGCCGAAGGCCTGGTGGGACGGCGTGGCGTTCGACCGCATCCTGCTGGACGCGCCGTGCTCCGGCACTGGCGTGATCCGGCGCCACCCGGACATCAAGTGGCTGCGGCGCGACACCGACGTGGTCGCGCTGGCCGAGCAGCAGCTCAAGCTGCTCGGCGCGCTGTGGCCGCTGCTCAAGCCCGGCGGCCGCCTGGTCTACGCCGCGTGCTCGGTGCTGCGCGCGGAGGGCGACGAGGTCATGGGCCGGTTCTACGCGCGCGCGCAGGGCGCGGAGCTGCAGACGATCGCGGGGGAATGGGGCGAGGCCACCGAGTTCGGGCGGCGCATCGCGCCGGGCGGGGATTTCGACGGGTTTTATTACGCGGCAGTGCAGCGCACGTAAGTTTTTGTAGGAGCGGCGTAAGCCGCGACCTTGTCCATCCCGCCAAGCTGCGCCGGTCGCGGCTCACGCCGCTCCTACAAAAGCAGCGGCGGCGTTGGCACGCCTTCCACGAACAAAAAAAAGGCCTCGACCGGGTTTGCGCGCGGTCGAGGCCCAAAACTGCTCTGTTGATGAGAAACGCTCAGGGCGAACGCCAGTCCCCTTCCGTAAGCGCGTCCGTGTAGTTGAGCCACACCTCGTCGACCCCGACCGCGATCTTCGCGGCTTTGAGGCGCTCGTTCTCCTGGCTCGAGCGCGGCACGGCGAAGTGGAAGCCGGCCGGGCAGGCGCCGGCGCCCCAGGCGGCGGCGGGCTGGCCGATGCGCCAGTCGGCCGCATCGGTGTCGCTCACGCATGCCTGTGGCAGCAGCGCGGCGCAGGCGGCCGCGGCGAAGCGCCCGTCGGCGCCGTGACTCGCGCAGTTGGCGGCGGCGCTGAGGTCGGGCTCGGCGTCGGCCCAGCTCCACACCAGGGCGGCGAGGCGCGGGTCGGTCGGAATCACCTGATCGAAGCCCGGCATGTTGACGCCGCACTGGAGCATGGTGCGCACGTTGGCGGCGTTGCTGCGCGTGCCGCTGCCGCCGGTGGCCAGGGTCAGCCAGGTGCTGTCCTCGTAGAGGCGCGTGAACTTCGTCGCGAACTCGGCGGCGCTGTAGGCGTGCTCGGCCGGGGTGCGGCACTGCGGGAAGGCGTAGCCCTCGAACGAGGCGACCGAGGTCTCGACGTAGTGCGGGTCCTTCTTGTTGTGCACCAGCGACGGCCAGCCGGCGCCGCTGCCGCAGGAGCCGGTGAAGATCAGCACCTGCTTGCCGGCCTGCGCGATCTGCGCGCGGCTGAGGTTCACCCAGGCGTGCGGGTCGGTGATCGGCGCGTCGTCGTTGCACAGCGCGCCGTGCTCGGCCGGGCGCAGGACCAGGTCCTTCGCCGAGGCCGTGCCGAGCGCAGCCTCGATCACCGATGCCGTCGTGTTGAACGACAGCGGCGGGTCGTCGACCTGTTCGTCGAGGTGCTCTTCGAGGTACAGGATGATGACCTCGCCCGGGTTGGCGTCGAGCCAATCGCGCACCTCGGCCAGCGCCGGGGCGAGCGGGCGCTCGTAGGTGCAGCCGACGTGGTTGACGTTGCCGTGGCACACCATCGGCTCGCGGAAGTTGGTCGCCACGGTGCCGCCGGTGCCGGGCATCCAGTGCACGTCGATCTCGATCGCGCGGATGCCCATGCGCAGCTGGTCGGGCACCGAGTATTTCTGGTTGGAGTCGGAGCCCGAGACCGTCATGGGGAAGTTGTTGGTCGTCGCGTTGAACGAGTTGTGGGTCGAGGGGAACTCGGCGTCGTGGAACGGCAGTGCGTCGCCGAGCTTGCGCTGCAGCGCCAGGGCGCGCGCGACCGAGCTGCGCTCGAAGCGCTCGACCTCGCTCTCGCCGATCAGCTCGCCCGACAACAGCGCGCAGAACGCGGGGTCGAGCACGGCCGTGCCGCGGCAGGCCGAGGCGATGCCGAACACGGCCTGCTCGGCGAGCTTGCACAGCACTTCCGGCCCGCCGCCGCCGCGACACGCGTCGATCAGGCCGTGCAGGTTGCCGCCGAGCGCCGAGCAGAACCCGGCCGGGCCGAAGTCCGCGCAACCGCCGACGAGCGCAGCGGTCGCGGCGCCGGCCGCGGCGCACAGCGGCCGCACCGCGGCGGGGCCGGTGGCGCAGGCCAGCGCCAGGCTCGGCGTGCCGGCCAGCGAAGGCTGCGGCGCCGGCGTGCCCAGCGGCAGGATCTGGATCACCGAGGTGCCGGCAGACAGGGGCAGCGTCACTTGCGTGCCCTGCTGCGCGCCCGAGCGGCGCACGCCGTCGACGAACACCTGCACCGGCACGCCGACCGCGCGCAAGCTCAGCACCGTCGCGCCGTCGCTGTCCACGATGCCGGTCGCGGCCTTGTCCAAGTCCAGCAACATGCCGGGGACGTCCAGCGTCGCCGCGCCGAGACGCGCCATGCGTGCGGAAAAGGCGTTGGCCACCGGGCGCGCCGCGCCGTCGATCCAGTCCACGCCGTGCCGGGCGTAGGGCGTCGTGTGGCTGCCTGGGGAAACCACCGGCGTGGAGACTTGCGGCGGAGAGGCAGTGGGATCGATGTCGGCGAGATTTGGCACGGCGGTGTGCGCCGGCTCGGGGATGGCGAAAGCCTCGGCGTCGATCTGGCCGAACTGGCGCGGGTCGGCCGGGTTGGCGCCGCGCACGGCGAGGCCGTCGGTCCAGAACGCGCCGTCCGGGTTGAAGGCGAAGGTCACGCCGCGCGCCTGCACCGTGTTGAGCGCGCGGATCATCGCGGGCACCACCTTGTAGGTGACCTGGCGCGGGTGCGGGTTGAGCGTGTAGCGGTTGACGTAGGCCGCGCCGTCGGCCCACTCGTCGATGATCGCCTGGGTGTAGTGCTCGTAGCCGAAGAACATCGACAGCTGGTAGCGGAAGCCCAGTTGCGCCAGCGCCAGGCCCATGCGCTGCACGCCGGTCACCGGCACCAGCTCGTCGTTGGAGCCGTGGTGGATCACGATCGGGAAGCCGCGTGCGTTCTCCAGCAGGCGGAAGTTGAGCTGCGCGTCGGCGTCGCCGTCGTTGGCCTCGATGAAGCACGGGCTGCTGGCCGAGCCGACCTCGGGGATCTCGCCGCCGGGCAGGTCGCAGCTCGCATCGTCGGGCCCCAGGCCAGTCCAGGCGCCCTGGGTCAGCGCTCCGGAGGTCGCGTAGCCGCCGGCGAACAGGTCGGGATACAGCAGGCCGAAGAGGTAAGTGCCGTAGCCGCCCATCGAGTAGCCGGAAACGTAGCGCCGGTCCGGGTCGATGTTGGGCAGCAGCGCGTGCACGTCGGCGAAGACCTCGAAGAAATCCTGGTGCGCTTGCGTCACGTACCAGGTCGAGGTGCCGCGGCCGCGCGGCGTCACCACGATGTTGGCGTGCTCCTCGCCCAGCTGCGTCATCAGGCGCGGGGTCCAGGCTGCGCCGGAGTGCGCCTTGCCGCCGCGGTAGTGCAGCCAGAAGTTGACCGGCGAGTGCACCAGCGGGTCGGGCGTGTAGCGCGTCGGCACGAACAGGCCGTACGGCTGGAGCACGCCGTTCTCGCCGCTCTCGCTGGAGATGTTCGCGCCGGAAGTGAACTGGCGCTCGAAGTAGCCGGGCCCGGGCGCGACGCGCTCGCTGACGCCGCCGCGCAGGCCGGCCAGCGGTAACGGGGAGGCGAAGGCATCGACATTGCCGGCCAGCAAGGAGAGCGCCTGCAGCTTGTCGTTGTAGACGCCGGCAACCGGCTCGGCGAAACGGTAGGCGAGGTTGGCCGGAATCAGGCCTTCCGGCGTGCGCGGACCGGAGATCACCGCGATGCGCGTGGCGTTGGTGAAGAGGCTCGCGGGCAACGCCGCTTCCAGCGCGTTGGTGAACCCGGTGGCGCTGAGCGCGACCGTCGCGCCGCCGAGCGCAGCCGGCGCGTTGCTCGCGAGATCGCGCAGCTGCGCGCCGTCGGCGGTCAGCAGCAGCGCCTTGTCGAACACCGCGGTCGACAGGCCCGAGCCGAACCCCACCGCCGCCGGCGCAGCCGGGCCGGTGCCGGTGTCGAGCAGGATCAGCAGCGCGGGCTTGGCCGGGTCGACCAGCGTGGTGAAGCGAGCAAGCAGGTAGACCTTGCTCGCGTCGGCGGCCCAGCGCACGTCGGACAGGTCGGCCTGCGCATCAAGGGCGGTGGTATCGCCGTAGCGGTCGGGCGCGCCGACCGGGCGCGGCGCGTCGAACTGGTCGCCGGCTGCTTGCGAAAGCTGGTCGAAGCGGAAGGTGCGCGGCTCGGCCTCGGCCAGCGGGTCGAGGCGCGACAGGCGGTCGCGGTCATCGCCGTCGTCGGCGCCGTAGGCGTCGAACAGGTAGTCGCTGTAGATCCACTCGCCGGCGTCGAGGCGCGCGGTGCCGCCCAGGCGCGAGGCCTCACCGATCCAGTCGGAGGGGTCGCCGTCGATGAACTTCGGGCTCGGCGCGCGCGCGGGCGCGGCGAAGCGCAGCAACTGGCCGCGCGGTGTCGGCCGGCTGGCAACCGGCAGGCGGTCGGGCTGGCTCGCCTCGATCAGGCCCAGGATGTCGCACAGGTTCTGCGGCCCGCCCTGGCTGCGGCACTGGGTCTCGAAGAAGCCGCCGGCGACGGCGGCTGGCGTGACCGTCACCACGGTTTCGTCGGCGGCTTGTTGGCCATGCGAGTCGCTCACCACCAGGCGCAGGCGCACCGGCGTCGGCGCACTCACCGTGGGCGCGCTGAAGCTGGCGATGGCGCTGGAAGGATTCTGGATCGTCACCGCGGGGCCGTCGGCCTGGGTCCAGGCGTAGCTCAGCGTCGTGCCTTCCGGGTCGCTGCTGGCGCTGCCGTCGAGCACGACGGTGCTGCCCGACAGCGCGACCTGGTCGTCGCCGGCACGCGCGACCGGCGGCTGGTCGGTCGGAGGAGGCGGTGGTGGCGGCGGTGGCGGGGGCGGCGGAGGAGGTGGCGGCGACACGTCGCGCACCGTCAGCTGCGCGGTCGTGATGTCAGACAGACCCTTCGAGTCGGTCACGCGCAGTTGCAGCACCATGACCTGCTGGCCCGTGACGGCCGGCGCGGTGAAGGTGAAGCCGGACTGGTTGGCCGGGCCGGGATTCAGCGGATTGGGGCCGGAGACCTTGCTCCAGGTGTAGCTCAGCGCGGTGCCGTCTTCGGCATCGATGCTGGCGCTGCCATCGAAGCTGACCGCCGCGCCCTCGTCCACCATGAGGCTGGGCGGAGCGATGCTGGCGCGCGGCGCGGTGTTGGCCGCGGGCGGCGTCGGCGGCGGGGGCGGTGGTGGATTGACGATGTTGGCGGGCGCGGAGGTCGCCTCGGTGCCGCCGCCGCACGCGGCCAGCAGCAGCATCAGGAATCCGAGACCCGCACCGGCGCCGCGCCCGATCGTCATGGTCGTTCTCCCGCCTGGTTCCTGGGCCTTGCTCATGGGCTGGCCGCGTAGGCGCAGCCGAAATCGGCCAGCGCGTGCGTGCTCAGCGACGGCGGTCGCAGCGCCGCGCCCCAGCCCATGTCCGGCAGCATGCTGGTGGTGAAGTCGAGTTGGGTCGCCTCGCGCGGCAGCACCAGCCAGCCGGCGTCGCGCGTCGCGCCGTTGACCTGCATGCCGGTGACGAAGCGCTGCAGCGCGGAGGCGCCGGGCGCCGTGATCCGCAGGTCGCCGCCGGGGCGGCGCATGCGCACCGTCTCGAAATGCGGGCTGCCGACGATGTAGACCGGCGCGCCCGGGTTCATCGGGTAGATGCCGAGCATGGTCCAGGCGAGCCAGCCGGACAGCGCGCCCAGGTCATCGTTGCCCGGCAGGCCGTTGGGCAGCGGCGTGTAGATCGAGGCGGCGGCGCGCGCGACCGCGGCGCTCTTCCACGGCGCGCCGAGATAGGTGTAGAGGTACGGCGCCTCGAGATCGTGCTCGTTTCCGGGAGCGTACTGGTTGCCGTAGTAGGCCACGCCGAAGACCGTCGCCTGGTTCTGGATCGTGGGCACCGCCAGCGGCACGAGGTCGGCGGGGTAGAGGAAGAACTGGTCGAGCCGCTGGCCCGCGGTGCTCTCGCCGCCCATGCGCTCGTAGAGCCCGGCGAGGTCGTGCATCGCCAGCCACGAGTACTGCCAGGACGTGCCTTCCTGGAAGCCGTAGCCCAGCTCCGGCGCGAACGGCGCGAGCCAGGCGCCGCTCTCGTCGCGCGGCCGCACCCAGCCGGTGTCGGCGTCCAACAGGTTGCGGTAGTTGAGCGAGCGCTGCGCGATCTGCGCGGCCTGCGCCGCATCGCCGCGCGCGCTTGCGACCAGGGCCAGCGCGAAGTCGGCGATGCCGAACTCCAGGGTCGTGCCGGCGCTGCCGGGGCCGCCCTCGATCTCCTCGACCGGCTGCTCGGGCGCACGCGTGGGCAGGTAGCCGAGCTCGGCGAGCTTGGGATCGCGCCGCTGCGCCAGCGCCAGCATGGCCTGGTAGAGCGCCGGCTCGGAGCTCTCTCCAAGGCCGCGGCACAGGCCGTCGGCGATGAACGGGATGACCGGGTCGCCCGACATGTGGCTGGCGTCGCCGCCGGCCTGCTGCCAGCGCGGCAGCGCGCCGCCCTGGACATGGAAGTCGAGCAGCGAGGCGATCATGTCGCCGTAGCGCTCAGGCACGATTTCCGCGAGCAGCTGGTTCTGGCCGCGGTAGCTGTCCCACAGGGAGAACTGGGTGTAGTGCGCGCGCGCGCCCTGGTGCAGCTGCTTGTCCGGGCCGGGGTAGCGCCCGTCGACGTCGCTGAGCAGGCTCGGGAACTGCTGCGCGCGGTACAGGGCGCTGTAGAACGAGGCCTGCTCCTGCGCCGTGCCGCCGGTCACCTTGATCCGCGCGAGCACGCTGTCCCAGGCCGCACGGTTCTGCGCACGCACCGCGTCGAAATCCCAGCCGGGGATCTCGGTGTCGAGATTGCCCAGCGCGCCGGCGACATCGACGTAGCTGATGCCGATCTTGACCAGCACGGTCGAGACGTCGGCGCCGAACGCCAGCACCGTGCCGATGCCCTCACCGCTGAGCGGCTTGCCGGCGACCAGCGCGGCGCCGGACTTGTCGGTCGCCGTGTACGGCGCATCGAAGCGCGCCGCGAAGTAGAGCCGGTAGCCGCCGGCGTCATCGGATTCGGAAAAACCGGTCAGCACACCATCGGGGCGCAGCAGCAGCGTCGCCGGGCGCATCCCGGAGAGATCGCGGCCAATATCGAACAGCAGCTCCGGCGCGCCACTGGCGTAGGTATAGCGGTGCAGCGCGGCGCGCGTGGTCGCGGTCAGCTCCGCCGTCACGTCGTAGCGCGGCAGCTCGGCGGCGTAGTAGCCGACTTCGGCGGTCTCGGTCAGGCGGTTGAACGGCGAGGCATAGGCCGGCACCGGGTTGGGCCAGCCGAGCTGGCTCAGGTCGCCGGCGGTGAGCGCGCCGGTGAACGGCATCACCGGCACCTGCCCGCCCTTGGGCACGCCGGCCGACATGTGGACGTGGCTGAAGCCCGTGATCAGCAGGTTCTGCACCGAGTAGCCGCCGTAGTTGAGCGGGCCTTCGGTGTCGGGGCCGACGCTGACCATGCCGAACGGCGCGACCGGGCCTGGGTTGATGAAGCCGGGCGGGTAGCTGCCGATTTGCGGATCGACCAGCGCCGAGAGGTTGCGCGCGACGTCCAGCACGGTGAGCACAACCTCGTCGCTGGCCTGTGCGCCGCGGCTGTCGGTGACCGTGAGGCGGAAGCGCAGCGGTGCATCGTCCGGAACCTCGGGCGCGCCGAAGCTCGCCCGCGCGGCTTCGGGGGTTTGCAGCTGCACGGTTGGGCCGGACAGCTGCTGCCAGCGGTAGGTCAGCGTCGTGCCGTCTTCGGGGTCGCGGCTCTGCGAGCCGTCCAGCGTCGCGATGCTGCCTTCCTCGACGCTCTTGGCGGCCAGGACCTGCGCGACCGGGGGCTGGTTCGTGTCGGGAGGAGGAGGTGGGGGAGGAGGTGGGGGAGGTGGCGGTGGCGGGGGCGGGGGCGGGTCAACGATCGGCGGAGTGCCGGCGTCGGGTCCGGGTGCGAATGTGCCGGTGGGAGCGCCGCTGGTGCTGCTGTTGCCGCCGCCGCACGCACTCAGCGCGACGAAGACCAAGCTCGCGATCAGTCCCCTCCCCCGCAAGCGGGGGAGGGAGCAATTCGGAGCAGGCTCACGGCCCACGATTTACTCCACCGCCACCGCCGCGCTGGTGTTGCCGTTGCTGTCGACCACGGTGATGGTGGCGAGGTCGCCGGCGGCAAGCGCGGTCGGCGCGAGCCAGCGGTTGCCGCTGCGCGTGGCCGGGACGAAGTTGACGGCGCCGCCCGCGCGCACCACGCGCACGGTCGCGGCGGTGACGTCGCCGCCGGTCGCCCACGGCCGGAAGGTGCACTGCTCGCAGATGCGCTTGCCGGCGTCGGCGGCGTTGATGAAGCGGAAGCCCGAGGTGTAGCTGGCCGGGTAGCTGACACGGTCCGGCGTGTCGAACGCCAGATCGCCGTTACCGCCGCGGGCGACGTTCGTCACCGGGATGCCGCGCCAGGCCGAGACCGAGAACGGCTCGGACACCAGGTGGTAGTTCACCGTGCCGTGGTCCTGGCGCTTGCGCCCGTCCACCACGAAGCGGAAGTTGCCCTCGGGGGTCGAGCCCAGGCGCGACGGGAAGCTGGAATACGCCTCGAAGTTGGCGGTCCAGTGCCAATCGGTCTGGCCGGCCCAGGTCTGGATGATGCCGCCCACGCCCTCGGGGTAGACCACGCGCGTCTGCACCTCGCCGGTCTGGTCGGCGTACTTCTGCCAGAAGCCGGGCGCGGTCTCGCGCTCGACCCGCACGGTCGGGTTGTCGATCGCGTTGGAGCCGCCGCGCCAGGTGAAGGTCGCGGCGTCGAAGCGCTCGATCGACAGCGGCTGGGTCAGCGCCGCAGCCGGCCCGAGGTCGTCCGGCAGCGCCGCCTCGTAGACGTCGTAGCTGTTCGCGGTGGCGGCGCCGAGCAGGGTGGAAGACAGGATCTGCCGCGCCTCGTCGACCTGGCCGAGCACGTCCTGCGGCTCGGGCGCGAGCTCGGGGCCGCCGTGCATCGCACCGGCCATGCGCACCAGGCGGGTGACCATGTAGTCCGCGGTGTGCGGGCCGTAGGCGGTCAGCGCCTTGCGGTAGCTCTCGCGGTTCTGGTACTCGCGGTAGCTGACGGTGTAGCCGTTGTAGTCGCCGGCATGGCCGACGCCGACCGCGAGCTTGTAGCCGCGCTCAACCGGCAGCTCTTCCTTGGTGAAGTTGCCCCAGATCTCTGCCAGCTCCAGCGGCTCGCTGTTGGCGGCGACCGCGTTGGCCGGCGCATCCCAGCCGCGCGCGTCGTTGTGCACCTGTGCGCGCATGTGGGCGATCGCCGCGGGGTCGAAGTTGTGGCCCGGGATCGGCGTGGGCAGGCTCGCGCGGTCGTAATACTTGCGCTGCACCTCGCACACCTGCTCGGCCGCGTGCTCGGGCATCAGGCAGGCCCAGTCGAAGCCGTCGTAGATGTCGCCGGCGACGTCGTTGGTGCGCGATTCCAGGTTCAGGATCAGGTCAACCTGGGCCTCGCAGGCGCACGAGGCCAGCAGCACGTCGCCCAGGCGCACGGTCTGCAATTTCAGGCGCAGGTTCTCTTCGACGCCGGTGAAGGCCGAGGCGTCGTACTGGTCGGGAACGGGGATGCCTTCCTGCTCCATGGTGCCGGCGATCAGCGCGAGCTGGATCATCGCGGGCGACAGCGGCTCGGGGTACTCGAGATCGCGGAAGCAGTCCGGCACGCCGGCCACCGGCACGCCGGGGCTTTCGGACAGGGTGGTGTCGGTGCGGCAGTTGGACACGCTCGGGTAGGGGTGGGACAGCGGGCCCGGGGTCCAGGCCAGTCGCGAGTCCACCTCGAAGCTGTCGCTCAGCGGCACTTGCGCCGCGTCGGTGCCGATCTGCTCCCAGGCGCGCACGATGTCGTCGGCCAGGAAGCGCACGTTGCGCTCGGTCTGCACGTAGCCGTGGTGGTTCCAGTCGCGCACCACGCCCTGGCCGGGCAGGCAGGCGTTGACCAGCGGCGCGGGTGCGCCGTCCGGCCACTGGCCGCAGACCGAGCCGTCGTCGGCCAGCATCTGCGCGGAGTTGCCGGTGTTCTCCGAGCTTCCGACGTCGGCCTGCGAGAACACCAGCGGCGCGCCGATCTCGCGTTCGATCATGCGCTCCAGCGGCGCCAGGTAATCGGCGCTGTGCAGGGCGTAGCCGTCGAGCGACTCGGGGTGCTCGCCCCAGTTCATCCAGGCCGCCAGGGGGCGCGGGTGGTCAGGGTCGGTGATGTCGTCGAAGCGCATCACCACCAGGCCGTGGTCGCCGAACTCCAGCGGGTAGCCGGCCGGGGTGCCGTCGTCGGCGACCGCGGGACGTACCACGTTGCCCTTGTAGTTGGGGTGCTGGATCGTGGTCGCGCCCATGCGCGCCGGCTTGAGGCGCGCGGCCGCCAGTTCGATGGCGCGCGCCATCGAGCGCGCCTGCAACTCGAAGGCGCGCTGGTCGAAGATGTCCTGGAACAGCCACACGCCCCAGGCGGGCGTCGAGTAGTAGGCCGAGCTGTGGTTGTGGCTGACGTGGTAGAGGATGTCCTCGTAGCGGATGCCAGAGCTGCCCTGGTCGAGCAGTTGGCCGACGCGGCGCAGCAGGTGGTCCTGCGCCAGGTAGTTGTCGGTCTTGAGCAGGGCGATGCGGCGGCCCTGGTTGGCGCCTTCGACCACGATTGCGCGCGCGGTCAGGCGCGACTGCACGCCGTAGCTGGTGTCCTTGTAGCGCGAGTGCAGGAACGGGTCGATCTCGCCGCCGCCCAGGCCGTCGAGGTAGTTGGTCGTGTCGCAGTACTGGCCCGAGCAATAGCCGACGTTG
>DATLCG010000110.1:0-15659 GCA_035526525.1 Binatia bacterium | reverse complement strand
GCGGAAGCGGACGGTGAGTCGGTTCTCGAAGGTCTCGATGTGGATGTCGGAGGCGTTCTCGCGGATCGCCTCGACCAGCAGGCCGTTGATGAACTTGATGATCGGCGCGTCGTCGCTGCCTTCGAGCAGGTCCTGCGCCTCGTTGAGCGCCTGCGACAGCGAATCGAGATCCGCTTCCTCGTCCTCGAGGCCCTCCATCAGCCCGGCAGCGGCGCCGGTCTGGCCCTCGTAGGTGCGCTGCAGCAGCGCGTCGAACTCCTCGGGCGTGACGCGGCTGAGCTTCACCGGCCGCTGCAGGAAGCGCTGCGTCTCCTGCACCGCGTCGAGCGATACGCCGGGCCGCGACACGATGACGACGTGATCGCCGCGGTCCTCGGTGACGATGACGCCGTGGCGCTTGGCGAAGGCGAACGGCGGGCGCTTGAGAGGGGTGTCCATGCCGGGAGGATCCGGCGCTAGCGCGGGTTCGCGGGAGCGGGCTCGACGTCCTTGGACGGGGCGGGGGCGGGCTCGGCGGGCGGGATCGTCACGGGCGGGGCGAACCCTTCCTGCGGCGCCGCGCCAGGCGGCACCGGGGGCGAGGAGTCGCGCAGCGGCACGGTCGCGCCGCCCCCGGCCGGGGCCGGCGGCGAGGACACCTTCAGCGTGTCGCGCTCGTAATCGTCGTACTGCGGCAGCACCGACGAGCCGAACGTCGGCAGCAGCGTCGGCTTGGCGCGCTGCAGCTGGTCGATCTGCGACTGCCGCACCGAGTCGTACTTGCGGCGCGTGTAGTAGTCCACCTCGGCATCGCGGCGCAGGATCGCCGGCCGGATGAAGACCATCAGGTTGCTCTTGTCGTTGGTGCGCTTGCGGAACTGGAACAGCTGGCCCAGCAGCGGGATGCTCGACAGGAACGGGATGCCGCTCTCGGCGTCGGTCGCCTTCTTGTCGATCAGGCCGCCGAGCACGAGGATCTGGCCGTTCTCGACCGTCACCACCGTGGTGAGCGTGCGCTTGTTGGTGATCAGGTCCACCGGGCTGGCCGAGGCCGAGTCGAGGCTCGACACCTCGAGCTTGATCTTCAGCTTGATGCTGTCGCCTTCGCCGCTGATCTGCGGCGTCAGGCCCAAGGTCAGGCCGACGTCCTTGCGCTGGATCGTCTGGAACGGGTTGACGAAGCCGGTGGTGGTGCCGCTGGTGGTGTTGCTGTAGCTGCCGGTGAGGAAGGGCACTTCCTTGCCGACCGAAATCTGCGATTCCTCGTTGTCGGTGGCGACCACCGACGGCGTCGACAGCAGGTTGGACTCGCCGTCGCCCTGCAGCGCCTTGATGATGGCCGCGACGCTGGTGCCGCCGGGGCGGTTGTCGGCCCCGCCGACCATGGTCAGGCCGGTGCCGATGGCACTGGCCGCCGTCGCCAGCCCCGCGGTGCTGCCGGCAGCGATGCCCTTGACGATGGTGAGCGTGCTGGGATCCAGGATGCCGGCCGCGGCGATGCTGTTGCGGTTGAACACCGCCCAGTCCACGCCCAGCTGCGCCGACTTGCTCGCCGACACTTCCGCAATCACCGCCTCGACCAGCACCTGCGCGCGCTTGATGTCGAGCTGGGCGATGACCGTCTTGACGGCACGCATGGTCTTCGGCGAGGCCGTGATGACCAGGGCGTTGGTGTCCTTGTCCGCGATGATGCGGCTGCGGCCTTCGGCGCCGACGATGGAGCCGCCACCGCCACCACCGCTCGCGCTTGCAGGCGCCGCGGCACCGCCCGCGCCGCCTGGGCGAGGGTTGGCCTGGTCGGCCTGCTGTGCGTAGCCCTCGAGGATCGGGGCGAGATTCTCGGCGCTGGCGTAGCGCAGGTAGACCACCTGCGTCGCGCCGTCCTCGGCCAGCGGCACGTCGAGCTGCTGGATGATGCCCAGGATCTTCTGCCGCTCGGCCTTGTCGCCGCCCACCATGATGGAGTTGGTGCGCTCGTCGGCCAGCAGCACCGCCGGCTTCACCGTCGGGTCGGTGTTCTTGTCCTGCTGCGTCAGCGTGGTGAGGATGCGCACCATCTCGCCGGCCGACGCGTTCTGCAGCTTGATCAGCTCGATGTCGCGGTCGCCGGCCTGGTCGATCTGCGCGATCAGCTTCTGCAGCTTGACCACGTTCGACGCGCGGTCCGCCACGATCAGCATGTTGGACGGGCCGTAGGCGGCCAGGTGGCCCCACTGCGACATCAGCGGCCGCAGGATCACGGCGAGCTGCGAGGCGGAGACGTTCTGGATGTCGAAGACGTAGGTGACGATTTCGTCTTCCGCGAGGCCGCTGCCGTTGGCGATGCGCGCGCCGCCGTCGCTGCGGGCGTCGTTGACCTGGATGATCTTGATGACTTCGCCGACCGGCACCGCGGCGAAGCCCTTCACCGCCAGCACCGCGAGGAAGGTCTCGTAGACACCCTCGGCCGACATCGGCCGCGAGGAGATCACCGTGACCTTGCCCTTGACGCGGTCGTCCACGATGAAGTTCTTGCCGGTGACCTCGCTGACCGTGGCGATCAGCGTGTTGATGTCGGCGTCCTTCAGGTTCAGCGTGGTCGCGGCGCCGGCGGGCAGGGCGAGCGCAAGCAGCACGAGCCCGGTCAGGAAATGTTTCATCGGATGTCCCTTATTGCAGGTTGACGCTGAGGGTTTGCGGCTGTCCGCCGCGCTCGATGGTCAGCGTCATCTGGGTGCTTTGCGTCAGATTCCCCAGCACCTGCAGCGCCTTGGCGGGATCGTCCAATTGTACGCCATTGACCGCGGTGACCAGATCGCCGGGCCGCAGTCCCGCGGCGGCGAACACGCTGCGGTCGCGACCCGGGTAAACGCGATAGCCCTTGAGCTGCCCGGCGACGTTCGCCGGTTGCACGCGCACGTATTCCTGCGCCTTGGTGGGGTCCTTCACCACTTCCTCGCGGATCTGCGCCAGCGGCGGCGCCTGGCCGCCGGCAGCGGGGGCTTCCTCCGCCGTGGCCACGGGGCCGGGCGCCGCGGGCGGGGCGGAGTCGCGCTCGAGGCGCAGCGTCTCGAGCGCGCCGTTGCGCGCCAGCATCACGCGGTCCGGAAAGATGGCCTGCAGCGTGACGCCGCGCGCGACGTCGTCGCCGATGGCATAGGCCTTCTCGTCGGTGCCCTGGGCGATCAGCGCGCGCGAGTCGTCCGGGCGGTCGGCCGCCAGCACGCCCATCAGGATCAGGTTCAGCGGGGTGTCGGGGGCTTCCACCGCGGTGGTCACGGACGGCGCCTGGTACCGGCCGAACAGCGCGGCGTTGAGGATCACGTCGAGGTCGGCCGAGGCGTCGCCGCGCGCGGCCGCCGCGGGTACGGCCGGCGGCGCCTGCCAGCGAGCCGCGGGCGGCACCGGCACGAGGCTCCACACCAGGTCCGCCAGCGTGCCGCCGAGCAGGAGGGCGAACAGGGCAGCGGCCAGCGCCGGCAGACGCCGCCCATGGCGCTCGTACAGCGCGCCGGCGCCGCGCGACCAGGGCTCGGGAAAGGAGAGGGCAGCCACGCGGGCGATCATACTTAAGCGGAGTGGGCGCCGCGCGGCGCCGGTGGCCGGCCACGCGGCAAAACTGTTTGCTGCATCACAGGCGTTCCGGTACGTTCACCCGATAACGCCCGGGGGGATGGTCCGATGACCGCGCACGCGCGCCGCATGCTGGTGCGGCTTGCCATCAGTGGCGTGCTGTTCCTGCTGTTCCTGGCGCACACCGCGGACTGGATGCAGCTGCGCCTGCTGACCACGCTAGAGAACGTGGCCTACGACGAGCGCGTCCTGCTGACCATGCCCGGCACGCGCGACCCGCGCATCGTCATCGTGGACATGGACGAAAAGACGCTGGCTGCCCGCGGCTGGCCGCTGCCGCGCGACGTGCTGGGCCAGCTCATCACGCAGCTGTTCGACCATTACCGCGTGCGCGTGGTGGGTTTCGACATGGTGTTCGCGGACGTCGACCGCACCTCCGGCATCGAGCGGCTCGAGCAGCTTGCCGGCGGGCAGATGGCGGACCTGCCCGGCTTTGCCGAGCGCGTCGCGGCACTGAGGGAATCGCTCGACCACGACAAGGCCTACGCCGACGCGCTGCGCGGCAAGCCCGTGGTGCTCGGCTACGTCCTGCTGCCGGCGGGCGAAGCAGGCGCCGGCGAGGCCAGGGGCGCACTCGGCCCGGTGCTGCTCGACAAGGCGGCGCGCACCGAAAGCGGCGTCGAGTTCCTCACCATGGGCGGCTACACCGGCAACCTCACCGTGCTGCAGTCCGCCGCGCCGTACGGCGGCTTCTTCGACATCGCCACGCTCGACGACGACGGCCAGATCCGGCGCGTGCCGCTGATGGAGCGCTTCGGCGACGTGGTCTACCCGTCGCTGGCGCTGGAAGTGACGCGCGTCGCGCTCGGCCATCCCGCGGTCACGCTGGAGTTCGATCCGCCGACGGCGCGCAGCGCGCTGAACCTGGAGCGCGTGCGCATCGGCGACGTCACGGTGCCGGTGGACGCCAGCATCTCGGTGATGGTCCCGTACCGTGGCCGCTTCGGCAGCTTCCCGTACATCTCGCTCGCCGACGTGCTGGAGGGCAAGGCCGATGCGGCCGCGCTCGAGGGCGCGATCGTGCTGATCGGCACCACGGCGCCGGGCCTGAAGGACCTGCGCTCGACGCCGGTGGGCCAGGGCTACGCCGGCGTCGAGGTCCACGCCAACATCATCTCGGGAATCCTGGATGGCCGGGTGAACCAGAAGGCGCCGTACTACCCGGGCATGGAGACGGTGATGCTCCTGCTGATCGCCGGCCTGCTGGCCTGGCTGTTCCCGCGCGTGTCGCCCGGGGGCGCGGCGGCCTTCACCGGCTGCATCCTCGCGGTGATCCTCGCCCTGGGCTTCGGCATGTGGCACGAGGCGCATCTCGTCATGCCCATGGGCGTGCCGATGGTCTTCACGCTGGCGGTGTTCCTGACGCAGTTGCTGTACGGCTACTTCATCGAGACGCGCCGCGCGCGCGATACCGCGAAGACCTTCGGCCAGTACGTGCCCAAGGAAATCGTCGAGGAGATCGCGGCCAGCGGCCAGCAGATCTCGATGGAGGGCAAGAGCAAGGAGATGACCGTCCTGTTCTCCGACGTGCGCGACTTCACCACCATCTCCGAGGCGTTCAAGGACAAGCCGCAGGAGCTGTCCGAGCTGATGAACCACTTCCTGACGCCGCTGACGCAGCTGATCCAGAAGCACCGCGGCACGGTGGACAAGTACATGGGCGACGCGATCATGGCGTTCTGGGGCGCGCCCCTCGACGATCCCCGGCACGCGCAGCACGCCCTGGAGGCCGCGATCGAGCTGCCGAAGGCCATCCGCGCGCTGGACCCGATCTTCGAGAAGCGCGGCTGGCCGAAGCTGAAGATCGGCGTCGGCCTGTCCACCGGCAACATGCGCGTCGGCAACATGGGCTCCGAGTTCCGCGTTGCCTACACCGTGATGGGCGACCCGGTGAACCTCGGTTCCCGCATCGAGGCGCTGACCAAGGAGTACGGCGCGGTGGTGATGTGCAGCGAGTTCACGCGCGGCGCCGGCCCGTCCGACTGGTCGTTCCGCGAGCTCGACCAGGTGCGGGTGAAGGGCAAGGGTCAGCCGGTGGCGCTGTACGAGCCGCTGGGCCCGAAGGAAGCGCTGGACCCCGAGGTGCGCCAGGAAGTCGCGCGGCACCGCGGAGCGCTGAAGCTGTACCGCGAACAGAAGTGGGATGCCGCCGAGCAGGAGTTCTTTTCGCTGTCCCGGGGCAAGTACCCGCACAAGGTGTACGAGCTGTTCCTCGAGCGCATCGTCTACTACCGGAAGAATCCGCCGGGGCCAACCTGGGACGGCGTGTTCACGTTCAAGACGAAGTGAAATTCGACTGGCAAGACCCGCTCCTCCTCGAGGACACCCTGACGGACGACGAGCGCGCCGCGCGCGATGCCGCGCGCAGCTATGCGCAGAAGACGCTGCTGCCGCGCGTCACGATGGCGTTTCGCGATGAGCAGTACGAGCCGAAGCTGCTGAAGGAATACGGGCAGCTCGGCTTTCTCGGCGTGGCTCTCGAGGGCTACGGCTGTCCCGGCGGCAACCACGTGATGTACGGGCTGATCGCACGCGAGATCGAGCGCGTGGATTCCGGCTACCGCTCGGCGCTGTCGGTGCAATCGAGCCTCGTCATGTACCCGATCCACGCCTACGGCTCCGAGGCGCAGAAACAGAAGTGGCTGCCGAAGCTGGCGCAGGGCGAGGTCACGGGCTGCTTCGGCCTGACCGAGCCGGACTTCGGCTCCGACCCTGGCGGCATGCGCACGCGCGCGAAGAAGGGCGCCGCGGGCTGGACGCTGTCGGGCACCAAGACCTGGATCACGCATGCACCGGTGGCCGACGTCATGGTGGTCTGGGCCAAGGACGAGCAGGACGTCATCCGCGGCTTTCTGCTCGAGCGCGGCATGAAGGGCCTCACGACGCCGGCGATCGAGGGCAAGTTCTCGATGCGCGCGTCGATCACCGGGCAGATCGCCATGGACGGCGTGCAGGTGCCGGACGCGAACCGCCTGCCGGGAGTCGAAGGATTGAAGGGGCCGTTCGGCTGCCTCAACAAGGCGCGCCACGGCATCGCCTGGGGCGCGATGGGCGCCGCCGAGTTCTGCTGGCACGCCGCGCGCGACTACACGCTGTCACGCCGGCAGTTCGACCGCCCGCTCGCGGCCAACCAGCTGGTGCAGAAGAAGCTCGCCGACATGCAGACCGAGATCACGCTGGGCCTGCACGCGGCGCTGCGCCTGGCGCGGCTGATGGACGAGGGCAGGGCGACGCCCGAAATGGTGTCGCTGCTGAAGCGCAACAACGCCGGCAAGGCCCTCGACATCGCCCGCGCCGCGCGCGACATGCACGGCGGCAACGGCATCGTCGACGAGTACCACGTCATCCGGCACCTGCTGAACCTGGAGACGGTCAACACCTACGAGGGCACGCACGACGTGCACGCGCTGGTGCTGGGGCGGGCGCAGACGGGGATCGCGGCGTTCTAGCGTCGCTATACTCCCGGCCAACGGCAATCAGGAGGAGCACGCGATGGCACTGCGCCATGCGTGGGCGGCCACCGCACTGTTGCTCGCCGCCTGCGGCGATCCCGCGGTCAGCTGCGGCAGGGACATCGACGAAATGAAGGCGAAGCTCGTCGGCGTCGTCGGCGGGGCGCACAAGGACTCGGGCGATCCGCTGGTGCAGGCCCACACCCACCTCGACATGGCGCAGACCGCGCTCGCCACGGGCAACATCCGGACGTGCGTCGAGAACGTCGACGCCGCCAAGGACCTGCTGAAGCAGGCGGCGAAGTGACGCCGGCGGGGCCGGCACGGCCCGGGGAGTTCCTCGGTCACCCGAAGGGCCTGTACGTCTGCTTCCTCACCGAGATGTGGGAACGCTTCTCCTTCTACGGGATGAAGGCGCTGCTGCTGCTGTACCTGGTGAAGTACCACCTGTTCAGCGACGAGCATGGCTACAACCTGATCGGCGCCTATGGCGGGCTGGTGTACGCCGTGCCGGTGATCGGTGGACTGCTCGCCGACCGCTGGCTCGGCATGCGCAAGAGCGTCGTGTTCGGCGGCATCCTGCTGTGCTTCGGGCACTTCGGCATGGCGTGGGAAGGCCACGCCGCGCACACCGTCGATGGGGTCGTGGTGCGCGACGACGCCGCGCTGAAGGTCTTCTACCTGTCGCTGTCGCTGATCATCCTCGGCGTCGGCTTCCTGAAGCCGAACATCTCGACCATCGTCGGCCGGCTCTACCCGGACAACGACCCGCGTCGCGATTCGGGCTTCTCGATCTACTACGCCGGCATCAACCTGGGCGCGCTGCTGGCCAGCCTGTTCGCCGCGTGGCTGGGCGAGACCTTCGGCTGGCGCTTCGGCTTCGGCGCGGCGGGTGTCGGCATGCTCTTCGGGCTCGCCACCTTCATCCTCGGCCAACCGCACCTCCTGGGCCACGCCGAGCCTCCCGACCCCGCACGCCTGCGCCGGCGGGTGGGGCCGGTCTCCCTGGAGACACTCCTCTATATGTGCAGCCTGGCGGGGGTTGGCGTCGTCTGGCTGCTGATCCAGCGCCACTCCGTGATGCTGCGCCTCGCCGGCCTGCCGGAGATGAGCGTCGTGCTGTGGAGCATGCACGCCGTGAGCGCGGCGCTGCTCGGCTGGCTGGCGTGGTACCTGGTGGCGCGGTGCACGCCGGTGCAGCGCCACCAGATGCTGGTGCTGCTGGCGCTGATCGCGTGCTGCCTGGTGTTCTTCACGCTCTACGAGCAGACCTATGGCTCGTGGGTGCTGTTTTCCGACCGCGTGATGAACCGGCATTTCGTGGTGGACTGGACTGCAGGCCAGCTGACCTTCCTGGGCGCGCTCTTCATCTGCCTGCTCGCGCCGCTGTATTCCTGGCTGTGGCCCTGGCTGGAGCGCCGCGGCCTCAACCCGGGCAAGCCGGCCAAGTCGGGACTCGGCCTGATCCTTGCCGGGGCGTCCTTCCTGGTGCTGGTCTGGAGCGCCCGGCATCCGCAGGCCGGCGGCCTGACCAGCCTCTGGTGGTTCGTGCTGGCCTATTTCGTGCTCGAGGTCGCGGAGATGCTGCTGTCGCCGATCGGGCTTGCCGCCGTCACGCAGCTGTCGGTGCCCGCCGTGGTGGGCGTGATGATGGGCGGCTGGTGGCTGGGCACGGCGTATTCGGAAGTGCTGGCGGCGCTGCTCGGCAAGCTGTCCGCGATCGAGATCCCCGAGGGTGCCGTGCTGGACGTGGCCGCCGCGCTGGTGCGCTACGAGGCGCTGTTCCTCTATTGCGCCAAGATCGGCATCGGTGCCGGCGTGTTCGTGATGCTGCTCACGCCCCTGCTGAACCGGGGCATGCACGGGGTGCGCTGAGCCGGACGCTGCGGGCTGTCGCCGCTCGCCGTCAGAAAAGCCGCCGTTGCTCCGCCCGCGCGAACCCGTTCACTGCAGGGAAGCCATCGTCCTTTCGACCGCGGGGCGCGCATGAAAATTCGCGCCGCGGGGAATTCAATTTTTACCCTGTTTTATGTCTAACGGGAAGAGCGTTGCCGCCTGCAGCGCGGGGCTATGATTCGGCCATGACGGAAAAGATTCGCGAAGGACTGCCGGAGCTCGTCGTCGACGAGGCGCGGCCGCGGACGCAGCAGCCGCCGCTGTTCCAGGTCGTCATGATCAACGACGACTACACCCCGATGGAATTCGTGGTCCAAGTGCTGGAGACGTGGTTCTACCACTCGCGCGAGAAAGCCGTGCAGATCATGTTGCAGGTGCACACCCTGGGACGCGGCGTCGCCGGCGTATACCCGGGCGAGATCGCCGAGACCAAGGTGGCGCAGGTCAACGCGCACGCGCGGCGCCAGCAGCACCCGCTCCTCACCGTCATGGAGAAAGCCTGATGTCGATGCTGAGCAACGAGCTGCAGAAGGCGCTCGACGCGGCGTTCGTGGCCGCGCGCACTGAAGGCCACGACCTGCTGACGGTGGAGCACCTGTTGCTGGCGCTGCTCTCCGACACCAACGTCGCCGAGGTGCTGACCGCGGCCGGCGCCGACCTCGAGGCCCTGGAACAGCAGCTCAAGGAATACATCCTCAAGAACGTGCAGTCGCTGAAGGACGCCAGCCACGAGGTGCAGCCGACACTGTCGTTCCAGCGCGTGCTGCAGCGCGCCATCTATCACGTGCAGTCCGCCGGCAAGAAGCAGGTGGGCACGCTCAACGTCCTGGTCGCGCTGTTCAGCGAAAAGGACACGCACGCGGTGTACCTGCTGAACGAGCAGGGCGTGTCGCGGCTCGACATCGTCAACTACATCTCCCACGGCATCGCCAAGAACACGCCGGCCGCGCCGGAGGCCGCGCCCGAGCAGGAGGAGCGTGACGCCGGCGGCGACAAGCAGACCGGCAAGACCGCGCTCGAGCAGTACGCCACCCACCTCAACGATCGCGCCCGCAAGGGCCTGATCGACCCGCTGATCGGCCGCGACCAGGAGCTCGAGCGCGTGATGCAGACGCTCTGCCGCCGCCGCAAGAACAACCCGCTGCTGGTCGGCGAGGCCGGCGTCGGCAAGACCGCCATCGCCGAGGGCCTGGCCTGGAAGATCCACCAGTCGGCCGTGCCCGACCTGCTGCGCAAGGGCGTGGTGTACAGCCTCGACATGGGCGCGCTGATCGCCGGCACCAAGTACCGCGGCGACTTCGAGAAGCGGCTCAAGGCCGTGCTCGCCGAGCTGGCCCAGATTCCCGGCGCGATCCTGTTCATTGACGAGATCCACACCATCATCGGCGCCGGCGCCGCCAGCGGCGGCGTGATGGACGCGAGCAACCTGCTGAAGCCGCTCCTGGCCACCGGCGAACTGCGCTGCATCGGCAGCACCACGTACTCCGAGTACCGGGGCGTGTTCGAGAAGGACCGCGCGCTGGCGCGGCGCTTCCAGAAGATCGACGTCACCGAGCCCTCGGTGCCCGAGACCATCAAGATCCTCGAAGGCCTGCGCTCGCGCTTCGAGAAGCACCACGACGTGCATTACACGAAGGGCGCCATCGAGCAGGCCGTGCACCTGGCCGCGCGGCACATCACCGACCGCCACCTGCCGGACAAGGCCATCGACGTGATCGACGAGGCGGCGGCGCGGCTGCGCCTGCGGCCCGAGGGCAAGAAGCGCAAGACCGTGCAGGTCAAGGACATCGAGGAGACGGTGGCGCGGATCGCGCGCATCCCGCCCAAGAGCGTGTCCAGCAACGACCGCGATCGGCTGGCGACGCTGGAGCAGGACCTCAAGCTGGTGATCTTCGGCCAGAACGAGGCGATCCAGATGCTCTCCGCCAGCATCAAGATGTCGCGCTCCGGCCTCGGCAACCCCGACCGTCCCATCGGCAATTTCCTGCTGGCCGGCCCCACCGGCGTCGGCAAGACCGAGGTCACGCGCCAGCTGGCGCAGCTGCTGGGCATCGAGATCATCCGCTTCGACATGTCGGAGTACATGGAGCGCCACACGGTCAGCCGCCTGATCGGCGCGCCGCCGGGCTACGTCGGCTTCGACCAGGGCGGACTGCTCACCGACCAGGTGCTGAAGCATCCGCACGCGGTGGTGCTGCTGGACGAGATCGAGAAGGCGCACCCGGACGTGTTCAACCTGCTGCTGCAGGTCATGGATCACGGCACGCTGACGGACAACAACGGCCGGCACGTGGATTTCCGCAACGTGATCCTGGTGATGACCACCAACGCCGGCGCGCAGGAATCCTCACGCCGCTCGATCGGCTTCGCCGAGCAGGACAACAGCACCGACATGCTGGAGACGGTCCGCAAGACCTTCCCGCCCGAGTTCCGCAACCGGCTCGACGCCATCGTGCCGTTCGCGCCGCTGGCGCGGGAATCCATCCAGCGCGTGGTGGACAAGTTCCTGGTGCAGCTCGAGGAGCAGCTCGCGGCCAAGCACGTGCAGCTCGACGTCGACGACGAGGCCCGCGCCTGGCTGGGCGAGCACGGCTACGACGTGAAGATGGGCGCGCGGCCGATGGCGCGCGTCATCCAGGAGAGCATCAAGCGGCCGCTGGCCGAGGAGCTGCTGTTCGGCAAGCTCGCCGGCGGCGGCTCGGTGCACGTGATCGTGCGCGAGGGCCAGCTGTCACTGGAACTGGAAGCGCGGGAAAAGGCGCCGGCGCCGGAGCCCGCCTGAATTACCGCGGGCAACAAAAAACCGGGCCGCGGCCCGGTTTTTTTATGCGGCCTCGGGGCGGTCAGCCCAGCGCCTTGATGCGCTCCGCGAGGCGGCTCTTGTGGCGCGCCGCCTTGTTGCGGTGAATCACGCCCTTGTTGGAGTAGCGGTCGAGCACCGGCACCATCTCGAGATACGCGGCCTGCGCGGCCTTGGCGTCCTTGGCGTCCACCGCCTTCACCACCTTGCGGATCGTGGAGCGCAGCATCGAGCGCTGGGCGGTGTTGCGGGCGCGGCGGCCGACGGCCTGGCGCGCGCGCTTCTTTGCGGAACGGATGTTGGCCAAGAAAAAACTCCGGAATCGGGGCGGGGAAATGCGAAGGGCGCGTAGTATTCTGACGCCCCCCGCGGATGTCAACTGATTGTTTTTGCTGGCGCAGCCCAGAGCGCAGAACGAGAACGAATGGCCGGCAGCCTCCTGAAGTCCACCAGCATCGTCGGCTCGATGACGCTGGTTTCGCGCGTGCTCGGTTTCATCCGCGACCAGCTGCAGGCGCGGCTGTTCGGCGCCGGCGCGGCCATGGACGTGTTCTTCGTGGCGTTCCGCATCCCCAACCTGTTCCGCCGGCTGTTCGCCGAGGGCGCCTTCACCCAGGCCTTCGTGCCGGTGCTGAGCGAGGCCCGGGCCACGCGCACGCCGGAAGAGGTGCGGCAGCTGGTGGACGTGGTCGCCGGCACGCTCGGTGGCGTCATGGCGCTGATCGGCGGGCTCGCCGTCATCGGCGCGCCGCTGGTGATGTTCCTGTTCGCGCCCGGGTTCGCGCACCACGACCCGGCCAAGTTCGCGCTCGGGGTCGAGCTGCTGCGCTGGACCTTTCCGTACCTGCCACTGATCTCGCTGACCGCCTTCCTGGCCGGCATCCTGAACGCGCACGGCAGGTTCGCCGAAGCGGCATTCAATCCGGCGTGGATGAACGTGTGCCTGATCGCGGCGGCCTGGTGGTTCGCGCCCTCGGTGGAGGCGCTGGCCATCGGCGTGCTGATTTCGGGCGTGGTGCAGCTGGCGTTCCTGCTGCCCTCGGTGGCCAGGCTGGGTTTGCTGCCGCGCCCGCGCTGGGGCTGGAGCGATCCGGAGGTGCGGCGCATCATCGGCCTGATGCTGCCGATCGCCTTCGGCTCGTCGGTCTCGCAGCTCAGCCTGCTGCTGGACACGGTGATCGCCTCGTTCCTGCCCGGCGACGGCAACGTCTCCTGGCTGTGGTACGCCGACCGGCTGATGGAATTCCCGCTCGGCACCTTCAGCGTCGCCATCGCGACCGTGATCCTGCCGAGCCTGGCGCGGCAGCACTCGCAGCGCTCGGAGGCGCAGTTCAGCGCGACGCTGGACTGGGGCCTGCGCGTGATCCTGGTCATCGGCGTGCCGGCGACGCTCGGCCTGTTCCTGCTCGCAGGGCCGCTGGTGAGCACGCTGTTCCAGTCGGCGGCCTTCACCGCGCACAGCGTGCGCATGACGGCCTGGGCGCTGATGGCCTACGCCACCGGCTTTCTCGGGTTTTCCCTGGTGAAGATCCTGGTGCCCGGCTTCTATGCGCGGCAGGAGACCCGCATCCCGGTGCGGTACGCGGTGGTCGCCTTCGTCAGCGGCATGGCGGCGTCGGCCTCGCTCACGCTGGCCGCGATCCGGCTCGGCTTCGTGGCGCCGCACGCGGCCATCGCGGTGGCCACGTCCGCGGGCGCCTGGATCAACGCGATGCTGCTGCTGGCGCGCCTGCGCCGTGACCGCATCTGGCGGCCGGCGCCCGGATGGGACGTGTTCGCGCTGCGGCTGCTGGCCGCCAACGGCGCCATGGCCGCGCTGCTGCTGTGGCTGGCGGGCGACCTGGAAAGCTGGATCACTGCGACGTTCGTCAGCCGCGCGGTGCGCCTGGCGGCCGCCATCGCGGGCGGCATGGCGCTGTATTTCGCGGTGCTGGCCGCCGGCGGGCTGCGGCTGCGGCACTTCCGCCTCGCGGCCGGCTAGCGCGGCGCCGGCCGCGCTGCCGCTATAATTTTCAAGCCTTTCACGCACCGTCCGATGGAACTGATCCGCGGCCTGCACAACCTGCGCGAGCGGCATCGCGGATGCGTCCTTTCGATCGGAAACTTCGACGGCTTTCACCTCGGCCACCGTGCGCTGGTCGAGCGGCTGCGCGCGCAAGCCGCGCGCACCGGGCTGCCGTCCGTGGTGCAGGTGTTCGAGCCGACGCCGCGCGAGTTCTTCGCGCCGTCCGCGGCGCCGGGCCGCATCGCCACGCTGCGCGACAAGTTGCGGGCGCTGGAGCAGGCCGGTGCGGACCGCGTGCTGTGCACGCGCTTCGGCCGCGCGCTGTCGCGCATGCCGGCGGCGCAGTTCGTCGAGGACGTGCTGGTGCGCCGGCTGGGCGTGCAGGCGGTGATCGTCGGGGACGACTTCCGCTTCGGAGCGGGGCGCTCCGGCGACCTGTCGGTGCTGCTGCAGATGGGCGAGCGGCACGGGTTCGCCGCCGAAGGACTCGGAGCGGTGATGGCGGGCGGCCGTCGCATCAGCTCGACCGCCGTGCGCGAAGCCCTCGGCGCGGCGGACCTGGAGACGGCGGCAACGCTGCTCGGCAGGCCCTACGTCCTGACGGGTCGCGTGCGCGGCGGCCAGCGGCTGGGGCGCAAGCTCGGCATGCCGACCGCCAACGTCGCGCTGCACCGTCGCATGGCGCTGCGTTACGGCGTCTACGTCGTGCGCGCCCGGATCGCCGGGCAGGACTTCGGCGGCGTGGCGAGCATCGGCATCCGGCCGTCGATCGCCGCGAGCCCGCAATTGCTGGAGGTGCACGTGTTCGGGCTTGACCGCGACGTCTACGGCGCCGTGCTGGAGACGGAATTCCTGCATTACCTGCGGCCCGAGCGCCGCTTCGATTCGCTCGAGGCGCTCGCGCGCCAGATGCAGGCCGATGGCGAGCAGGCCCGCGCCTGGCTCGCGCAGCGGGCAAGCCGATGACCGAGGGCGGAGCGGACTACAAGTCCACCCTGAACCTGCCGGAGACGGCGTTCCCGATGCAGGCCAACCTGGCGAAGCGCGAGCCCGAGATGATCGCGCGCTGGGAGGCCGGCGGCCTGTACCAGCAGGTGCAGCGCGAGACCGAGGGGCGCCCGCGCTACTGGCTGGTGGACGGCCCGCCGTACGCCAACGGCGACATCCACATCGGCCACGTCGTCAACAAGGTGCTGAAGGACATCGTGGTGAAGTCGGCGCGGCTCGCGGGACACCAGGCGCCGTACGTTCCCGGCTGGGACTGCCACGGCCTGCCGATCGAGCTGCAGGTCGAGAAGAAGCACGGCAAGGTCGGCGACAAGCTCGATGCAAGAGCTTTCCGTGCACTGTGCCGCCAGTACGCGCTCGAGCAGATCGACCGCCAGCGCAAGGACTTCAGGCGCCTCGGCGTGCTGGGCGACTGGGACCATCCGTACCTGACCATGGCGCCGGCCTTCGAGGCCGAGCAGCTGCGCGCGCTGGCGCAGATCGTCGAGCGCGGCCACGTCGTGCGCGGCGCCAAGCCGGTGCACTGGTGTCTCGACTGCGGCTCGTCGCTGGCGGAAGCCGAGGTCGAGTACCAGGACAAGAGTTCGCCGGCCATCGACGTGCGCTTCGAGGCGGCGGACCCGGCGGAGCTGGCGCGGCGTTTTGGCCTGCCGCAGCCCGTCGCCGCGTCGCTGGTGATCTGGACCACCACGCCGTGGACGCTGCCCGCGAACCGCGCGGTCACGGCGCACCCCGAGTTCGAGTACGTGCTGGCGGAACTGCCGGGGCAGGCCGCCATCGTCGTGGCGGCCGAACTGCTGCCGGCGGTGGCGAAGCGGCTCGGTGCCGAGCCCCGCGTGCTGGCACGGACATCGGGCGAGAAACTCGCCGGCCTGGCGTTGCATCATCCGTTCGCGGAGCGTGACGT
>DATLCG010000185.1:0-6421 GCA_035526525.1 Binatia bacterium | reverse complement strand
GGCCGCCGAGCGCCGGCGTGTGCACGGGATCGTCCGGGTTCAGCGCGCCGCGCAGCAGCTCCTCCGCGTTCTTAGCGGAGGCGTAGGTGGCGAAGCGATCCTGCACCTGCTGCTCCAGCCCATCGTGCAGGCCATCTCGGTCCGTATCCACCGACAGCGGATCGGTGCTGACCCGGGTCACGCGGTCGAACAGCACGAAACCGTGCACCTCCTCGCCATCGGCGATGCCGTCGCCGTCGCTGTCGGCGCGCAGCGGATCGGTCGCGTAGACGAGCACCTCTTCGCCGTCATCCAGTCCGTCGTCCTCGGTATCGGCGAGCGTCGGGCCGGTGTGCTGCACGAGCACTTCGTCGCCGTCCATCAGGCCGTCGTTGTCGGTGTCCCGCTGGTGCGGATCGGTGTGGTAGCGCAGCAGCTCGTTGCGGCTCGACAGCAAATCGCCATCGGGGTCGAGCGCGGCGTCGTTGGGATCGTGCGGATCCAGGCCCGCGCTCCTTTCGATGCCGTCCGACAGGCCATCGCCGTCGCCGTCGAAGGGCGAATCGTCGCTGGGCGCCATGCTGCACGCGGCGAGCATTGCGAAAGCCGCGAACAAGACGGCGCGGAGAAATGTCATGGCGAAGCTCCGGTGAGGCAGCCGTCTGCGTCGACCGGGACGCGCGGCGCGGTGCTGGGGCAGAGGTCGAGCGAATCCGGCACGGAGTCGTCGTCGCTGTCGGCGGGCGGTGGCGGATCGGCTGGCGGGAGAGGTGCGGCCGTTATCGCCGGCACCTCGCGCACCGGGACCGCGCGGGGCAGGGCCACCGCGAAACGCACGCGCAGCGCGGCTTCGCCGTCGACGGCATCGGCGCTGCCGAGCCGCGCGTCGTGGCCGTGCGACCCGCGGCCGCGCAGCAGCGCTTCCAGACGGAAGTGCCGCGTCGCGTTCCAGCCGACGCCGAGCCACAGCGCGGCCAGCGGCAGCGTGTCGCGGCCGAGGCGCGAGGACTCCTCCATCGCACCCAGGCCGATGCCGGCGACGCCGGTCCAGGCGCCGCGTGCAAGAAAGTCGCGCGACCAGGACAGGCGCAACCAGCGCTGCGTGATGCTGCCCGCGGTGCGGCGCGCGTCGAAACGGTTGGCGCCGTAATCGATACCGAGCGCGGCGCCGGTGCCGGCAAAGCCGGTGCCGGCAGCCAGCGCGGTGTCGCCGTCGCGGGCGAGGGTGTCGTCAGGGACGAGCGCCGCGGCTTCGGCCGAGGCAAATGCATCCAGCGCCTGCGCCGCGCGGGGCGATGTGGCCGCCAGCACGAGGCCCAGGCAGACCGCAGCGGCGCGCAGGCCGGTTCGGTTCCCGGCACGGCGCGTGTCGAGCCGATCGCAGCACGCGCGCAAGCAGACTGCGGCCATGCGATGCGTGCGCTCCGCCGTGCGATGGCGCGGCTGCCGGAGCGTCTCCTCCCGCCAACGACGCTACGCGGCGCGCAGGTGCCGGGTCACTGGCAAAACTGGGAGGGTCGGCGACGCTTCTGCTAGCTCAGCGCCAACGGTTGCGCTCAGGGAATCGCCACCGCCTGCAAGATCTCCTCCGGCGTAGGCGCTCCCGCTTCGCGCTCCGCCGTCGCCAGCAGCCGGTGCCCGACCACCGCCGGGAAAATCGCCTGCACGTCCTCGGGCACCACGCCGCTGCGGCCATCCAGCAGCGCCCAGGCCTGTGCGGCGCGGCGCAGCGACAGGGCGGCGCGGGGCGACAGGCCCATGCGCAGGCCGGGATGCTCGCGCGTGTAGCGCACCAGCTCCAGCACGTAATCCAGCAGCGCCGGCGTGGTCTTGATCTCGGTGACGGACCGCTGCAGCCGCACCAGCTCGGCGGTCGGCAGCGATGGCGTGACGTCGCGCAGCAGGTCGCGGCGGTCGCGCTCCGACAGCAGCGCGCGCTCGGCGTCCGGCGCCGGATAGCCGATGCCGATGCGCATCAGGAAGCGGTCGAGCTGCGACTCCGGCAGCGGGAACGTGCCGATCTGGAAGGTGGGGTTCTGGGTGGCGATGACGAAGAACGGGTCGGGCAGGGGCCGCGTCTGGCCTTCCGAAGTGACCTGGCGCTCTTCCATCGCTTCCAGGAGAGCCGACTGCGTCTTCGGGCTGGCGCGATTGACCTCGTCGGCCAGCACCAGTTGCGCGAAGATCGGCCCCGGGTGGAAACGGAAGGCGCCGGTCGCCTGCTCGTAGATGGACACGCCCAGGATGTCCGCCGGCAGCAGGTCGCTGGTGAACTGCACGCGCTGGAACTGCAGCCCCAGCACCTTGGCCAGCGCCAGGGCCAGCGTGGTCTTGCCGACGCCGGGGATGTCCTCGATCAGAAGGTGTCCCCGGGCGAGCAGGCAGGCCATCGAGAGCCGCAGTTGCCGGGGCTTGCCCAGCACGATCCCGTCCAGCGCGGCAAGTGCCTGATTCAGGCTTGCATTCATGACGCGGCGCGGGAGGGAAGGCCGGTCAGTGTAACGGCTTCGTGGTGCGTTTTGTTCATTGTCGCGCCGCAACATTTGGCCCAACATCGATCGAAGTCTGACGCCCCCGTCAGCGCAACAGTGGGAGCAGCCGGATGGATCGCATCGCCCGCGAATGCCAGTCCACCATGGACAACGCCATGGATTACCGGACCTGGCGTGAAGCCGCCGAGGAGCTGGACCGGCGACAGGGTCTCGACGACTGGAAGGAGGACGAGCCCTCGGACGATTACGACTGGCGCCTGATCCGCAGCCGCCTGCGCCAGCTGCGCCAGTACCGCGCGGAGAAGGACACCAAGCGCCTGATCCATCACCTGCGCCAGGGCCTGCACTGGAACCTCGGCAACATCGGCAATCCGCGGCTTTACGCGGTGGCCCGCGTCGGCACCAAGCAGCTCATCCAGGACTACATCGCGGAAGTCGTCGGCGCGCTCAACGAGCTGTGCGACGGCGAGGTGGCGGAATTTCCGCCGCAGGACAAGCTGAAGTTCTTCCACGAGGTCGCGCTGTCCTACGGGCGATCGGCGCTGATGCTGTCGGGCGGCGCGACGCTCGGCCTGTTCCACGTCGGCGTGGTGAAGGCGCTGTACCAGGAGGACGTGCTGCCGAACGTACTGTCGGGCTCGAGCGCGGGCTCGGTGGTGGCCGCCACCGTCGGCACGCGCAAGCCCGGCGAGATGAGCGAGTTGCTCGATCCGGCGAGCGCGTACTACCACTTCTGGAAGCCGCTGACGCTGAAGGCGATGCTGCAGCGCGGCTCGATCATGGACCCGGCGCAGGTGCGCAAGGCCATCGCGCGCAACGTCCGCGACCTGACCTTCGAGGAGTCGTACCAGCTGTCGGGCAAGGTCGTGAACATCACGGTGTCGCCGGCCGCCAGCAACCAGCAGCCGCGCCTGCTGAACTACCTGACCTTCCCCTACCTGTACCTGCGCGAGGCCGTGCTGGCCTCGTGCGCGGTGCCGCTGCTGTTCCCGCCCGTGATGCTGATGACGCGCGACGAGTCCGCCGAGCGCGTGCCGTTCATGCCGCAGCTGAAGTGGAACGACGGCTCGCTCAAGAGCGACCTGCCGATCATGCGCATGCGCCGGCTTCACAACGTCAACCACTTCGTGGTCAGCCAGACCAACCCGCACGTCATCGCCTTCATGAACCAGCAGAGCGGCGAGGACGAGGGACGCGGCCTGCTGCGGGCGGCGCGGCGCTTCGCGCTGTCGACGGTGCGCAACAGCGCCAAGAACGTGCTGGACCTGGCGCGCGGCGCGCTGCCGATCGGCGACAGCGGCCGTCACCTCGACGTCGCGTCCTCGATCCTGGCGCAGGAATACCGCGGCAACGTGACGATCTTCCCGCAGCGCAGCCTCTGGCGGTTCATGCGCGTGACGGTGAATCCGAAACTCGCCGACGTGGAGCGCTTCATCCTGGAGGGCGAGCGCGCCACCTGGGCGCGGCTGTCCCAGGTGCGCAACCAGGTGCTGATCAGCCAGACGCTCGACCGCTGCGTGGACCGCCTGGAGCACCTGCACCTGTCCGCGGAGCGCAAGGAGCTGCCGGGCAAGCCGGGGCTGCGCATCGTGCGGAGCCGCTAGGCCGCCTCCTCTCTTGCAAGACTAGAGCGAACGCACCCGCTCTTCCTGCTTTCGCAGCGCGTCCAGGTCCTTCTGCTTCTGCGCCACGATCGCGCGCGCCCCGTCGACGATGTGCGGCGGGGCCTTGGTGAAGTTGGGGTTGGAAAGCTGCGCTTCGCCGCGCGTCACTTCCTGCGCGAGCTTTTCGATCTGGCGTGACAGGCGCGCCAGCTCGGCGTCCTTGTCGATCAGTCCCTTCATCGGCACCAGGATCTTCAGGCCGCCGAGCAGCGCCGTGGCGCTCTGTGGTGCCGGCTCGTCGGGCTCGAGAAAAAAGGGCTCCTCGATGCGCGCGACGAACATCGCCGCGTCCTTCAGGCGCTGCATGCGGTCGGCGTCGGCGGGCGCGGCGTTCTGCAGCAGCACCGGCAGCGGCTTGCCCGGCGGCAGGTCCATCTCGCCGCGGATCTGGCGCACGCCGAGCACGAAGCCCTGCAGCCAGGCGACGTCGGCCTCGGCGGCATCGTCGATGCGGCTGGACTCGGACTGCGGATACGGCTGCAGCATGATCGTGTCGCCGCCCTTGCCGGCGAGCGGCGCGATGCGCAGCCACAGGTCCTCCGTGATGAACGGCATCAGCGGGTGCATCAGCCGCAGCAGCGTCTCCAGCACGCGCACCAGCGTTCGGCGGGTGCCGCGCTGGGCGCGGGTGTCGCCCTGCGCCAGGCCGGGCTTGGCCAGCTCGAGGAACCAGTCGCAGTACTCGTTCCACGCAAAGTGGTAGAGCGACTGGGCGAGCAGGTCGAAGCGGTAGTCCTTGAAGTGCTGCGCCGCCTCGGCCTCGACCTTCTGCAGGCGCGACACGATCCAGCGCTCGGCCGCGCCCAGCGTCGCCGGCGCCGTATCGTCCTGGCCGCAGTCCTGCCCCTCGCAGTTCATCAGCACGAAGCGCGTCGCGTTCCAGAGCTTGTTGCAGAAATTGCGATAGCCCTCGGCGCGGCCGGCGTCGAAACGGATGTCGCGGCCGGGCGAGGCCAGCGCGGTGAAGGTGAAGCGCAGTGCATCCACGCCGACCGCGGCGATGCCCTGCGGAAACTGCTTGCGCGTGGCCTGCTCGATCTTTTTGGCCATCTGCGGCTGCATCAGGCCGCCGGTGCGCTTGGCCAGCAGGGCGTCCAGCGTGATGCCCTCGACCAGGTCCAGCGGGTCGAGGACGTTGCCCTTGGACTTGCTCATCTTCTGGCCTTCGGCGTCGCGGATCAGGCCGTGGATGTACACCTCGCGGAACGGCACCTCGCCGGTGAAGAAGCCGCACATCATCACCATGCGCGCGACCCAGAAGAAGATGATGTCGAAGCCGGTGACGAGCACCGACGTCGGGTAGTGGCGCTTCAGCTCTGGCGTCGCCTCGGGCCAGCCGAGCGTGGCGATCGGCCAGATGTCCGAGGAGAACCAGGTGTCGAACACGTCCTCGTCCTGGCGCAGCGCGATGCCGGCGTCGAGGCCGTGCTGCTGCCGCACTTCCGTCTCGCTGCGGCCGACGTAGACGTTGCCCTTGCCGTCATACCAGGCCGGGATGCGATGGCCCCACCAGAGCTGGCGCGAGATGCACCAGTCCTGGATGTTGCGCAGCCACTGGAAGTAGGTGGTGCTCCAGTTTTCGGGCACGAACCGGATGCGGCCGCTTTCGACGGCCTGGATCGCAGGCTCGGTGATGCGCTTCTTGCCGCCGGGGCGGCCATCGGGGAGCACGTCGCGCGTGAGGTCCACGTACCACTGGTCGGTGAGGTAGGGCTCCAGCACCGCGCCGCTGCGGTCGCCGCGCGGCACCTGCAGCTTGTGGTCGAGCACCTTCTCCAGCAGGCCGAGCCGCTCCATGTCGGCGACGACGCGCGTGCGCGCCTCGAAGCGGTCGAGCCCGCGGTACGGCGCCGGCGCGGCGTCGACGATCTTCGCGTCGGGCGTGAAGACGTTGATCGTGGCCAGGCCGTGCCGCTGGCCCAGCGCGTAGTCGTTGAAGTCGTGCGCCGGCGTGATCTTCACCACGCCGGTGCCGAACTCGCGGTCCACGTAGGCGTCGGCGACGACCGGGATGTCGCGGTCGGTGAGCGGCAGCCGCACCTTCGCGCCGATGAACTTCGCGTAGCGCCCGTCTTCGGGATGCTCCGCGACCGCGGTGTCGCCGAGCATCGTTTCCGGGCGCGTGGTGGCGACGACCAGGTGTCCCGAGCCGTCCGCGAGCGGATAGCGGAAGTGCCACAGCTTTCCGGCCTCCTCCTGGCTCTGGACCTCGAGATCGGAGATCGCCGTCAGCAGCACCGGGTCCCAGTTCACCAGGCGCTTGCCGCGGTAGATCAGCCCTTCCCG
>DATLCG010000175.1:0-15569 GCA_035526525.1 Binatia bacterium | reverse complement strand
AGCCGGATCAGCAGCTCGTGGCTCTGCGGCACCGCGTTCGGCGGCTCCAGCGCCAGCATGCTCTGGAAGTGCAGCCGGAACTGGTTCTCCTCGAGCGCCGTCTTGATGCGCGCCACCCAGCGCATCTCGCCGCGGCGCCGGATGATGGCGAGGTCGTGCGGGTACGACACGTGCACGTGGTTCGGGCCCTGGTCCTTGGCCACGTAGCACGCCGTGTCGGCGGCGCCGAGCACCGACACCAGGCCCTGGCTTTCGGCGGTGATGCCGACCACGCCGATCGAGGCGCCGATCGAGAACGTGCGGTACTGCCAGACGAAGCGGAAGTCCCGTACGGCGTCGCGCAGGCCCTCGGCGATGCGCGAGGCCTGCTCCAGCGGGCAGTCCTCGAGCAGCACCGCGAACTCGTCGCCGCCCAGCCGGGCGACGCTGTCGGTCTTGCGCACCAGCGGCTGCAGCACCTGCGGCAGCTGGCGCAGCAGCTCGTCGCCGGCGGCGTGGCCGCAGGTGTCGTTGACCAGCTTGAACTGGTCGAGGTCCACGTAGCACAGCGCGTGCATGCGGCCCTGCGTGCGCGCCGTGGCCAGCAGCTGCATCAGCTTGTTCTCGAAGCCGCGCCGGTTCATCAGGCCGGTGAGCGGGTCGTGCATGGCCTGGTGCTGAAGCTGCTGCGCCAGCGAGCGCTTCTCGCTGATGTCGCGGAACACCAGCACGGCGCCCTGGTCGGCGCCGAGCGGCGACACCGAGTACTCGATCGGAAAGCTGCTGCCGTCGCGGCGCCACAGGAACTCGTCGGTGCCCCGCAGCGGCGTGCGCTCCTGCAGGCAGCGGTAGATCGGCGAGCCTTCGCGCACGATCTCGCTGCCGTCCTCGCGCGTGTGCCGCGCCAGGTCGGAGAAATCGCGCATCAGCATGTCGGTGAGCTCCATGCCGAGCAGGCGCGCCGCCGCCGGGTTGGCGAAGCTGCACAGGCCCCGCGCGTCGAGCCCGATGATGCCCTCGTCGGTGGCCTCCAGCAGCAGCTGGATCTGCGTGTTGGCGGTGTCGAGCCGGTCCTGCATGCGGTGCTCGGCATCGATGTCGCGGATGGTGCCGGTGACGCGCGCAGGCTGGCCCTGGGCGTCGCGCTCGGTGACCTGCCCGCGCGAGGCGATCCACTTCCAGCCGCCGGCGTGCGTGCGCACGCGCGCCTCGTACTCGTAGTGCGGCGTCTCGCCGCGCAGGTGCGACTCCACCGCGCGCGTGCAGCGCAGCGCGTCGTCGCCGTGGATGATCTGCGTCAGCGTGTCGATGTGCGGAGTCAGCTCGCCCGGCGGGTAGCCCATCGCCAGCGCGCTGCGCTCGTCCATGTACACCGCGCCGGAATCCACGTCCCAGTCCCACATGCCGAGGCCCGCGGCGGCGAGCGCGCGCTGCAGGCGGTCCTGCAGGTGCTTCTTCTCGGAGATGTCCTGGTTGGTGCCCGCCATGTGCAGCGCGCGGCCGTCGTCGCCGCGGCGCGTGACCTTGCCGCGGGTGGCGACCCAGCGCCATTCGCCGGACGCATGCCGCGCGCGGTACTCGCTCTCGAAGAATGCCGACTGGCCCTTGACGTGCGTGCGCATGCTCGCCAGCACGGCTTCGCGATCCTCCGGGAAGATGCGTTCCAGCAGCCACGGCAGGTCGTAGCTGGTGCGCTCCTCCGGGTAGCCCATGTGCCGCACGAAGTGGCGGTCCATGTAGAGCCCGCCGGTGCCGAGATCGAGGTCCCACACGCCGAGCGCGGAGGCCTGCAGCGCGCGGTCGAGCCGCTCCTCGCTCTCGCGCAGCTGCTCGAGCATGCGCTCGCGCTCGGTGACGTCGCGCGCGCTGACCACGGCGAGGTACTCGCCGCGATGGTTGAAGCGGCCACGCGCCGAGATCTCCAGCCGCCGCCACGAGCCGTCCTCGTGCTGGTAGCGGTAGCGCTCCAGCACCTGCTCGTGCACGTTCTGGCGCAGCGCGGCGAAGCGCTTCGCGGCCTTGTCCAGGTCCTCGGGGTGCAGCCAGCGGAACGCGGTCTGGCCGACGATCTGCTCCGGCTTGCGCCCGAGGATCGGCTCGACCGCGGGGCTGCAGTAGCGGATGTGGCCGTCCATGTCGGTGACGATGACGATGTTGGCCGCGTTCTCGGTCAATGCATGGAAGCGCTCGCGCGTCTCCAGCAGCGAGTCCTGCGTGCGCCAGTGCTGGATGGCGATGCCGGCGGCGAGCGCCGCTTCGCTGACGACGCTCACTTCGGCCGGAAACGGCTTGCGCGCCTTGCCGTGGTACATGGCGAAGGTCCCGAGCAGCGTGCCGTCTCGCGCCAGGATCGGATGCGACCAGCAGGCGCGCACCTTGTGGCGTGCCACCACCTCGCGGTGCGCCGCCCACGCAGGGTCCTCCAGCAGGTTGGTGGAGACCGCCAGGCGCAGCGTGTGCGCCGCGGCGCCGCAGCAGCCGTTGTCCGCGCCGATGGGGCGCGCACACAGTGACCGGATCAGCTCCGCCGGCACGTGCGGGGCGGGCCCGGGCAGGAAATGGCGGCCGTCCGCGGCCAGCAGCAGGATCGAGCAGCTGCGCCCCGGTGCGTGCTCCTCGACCAGGCGGACGGTGGTCGCCAGCAGCTCGTCCAGGCTGCCGCCGGCGGCGAGCTGCCGCATCACCTCGTTCTGCCCCGCGTGCAGCGCCTCGGCGCGCTTCCATTCGGTGATGTCGCGGGTGATGCAGATCAGCGCCTGGATCCCGGCGTCCCCGTCCTTCACCGGCGCGACCATGGTCTGCAGGTCGCGCAGGCCGTCGGCGAGACGCGACTGGTATTCGAAGCGCTCCGGGTTGCCGTGGTCGAGCACCGACTGCAGGTGCAGGCGCCACTGGGCGGCGAGCGGCTCGGGGATGCCGGCCTCGGTCAGCGACTTGCCGGCAAAATCGTCGGCCTCGCGGCCCAGGGCCCGGGCCAGCGAGCGGTTGACGAAGAGATGCCGGAAGTCGCGATCGAGGAGCTGTACGAAGTCGTCCGCATAGTCGGTGACGGCCCGCAGCTCGGGTCGCCGCCATACCGCATCGCGTCGGACCATCTCTCCCCCGGGCGCGGCCGCTGCGTGGCGACCGTCTCCCTGTACCGACCAAGACTAACGCAGCACCCCGGGCAGCGGCTATGCATGCTCGCCGGGGGGGTGCAAACTACGATGCCGCTCATGCAAACCGGAAAGGAAACAGGGCATTGATCGCGTTCCGCAGGCACCGGCTGCTCGCAGTGCTCCTGCTGTGCTGCGTGCTGCCCGCTGCTGCCGCCGAAGTGGTGGCCCATCCCGGGCACGCGGATGCCAGCCTGACGCGTTCGACCCTGCGCGGGATGTTCGGCATGCGCCTGCGGGCCTGGCCGGACGGCACGCCGGTCCGGGTCTTCGTGCTGGACGACACCGAAGCGTTGCACCAGGCTTTCTGCGAGAG
This sequence comes from Binatia bacterium, assembly GCA_035526525.1. Taxonomy (GTDB): domain Bacteria; phylum Pseudomonadota; class Gammaproteobacteria; order Nevskiales; family Nevskiaceae; genus JACPFV01. The sequence continues at coordinate 12,119 of DATLCG010000175.1, read as the reverse complement.
CGTGCTGCAGATGTTTCCCTACCAGCTGCGCCAGAACTGGGATCGCCTGCTGTATTCGGGCACCGGCCAGGTGCCGACGGTGGTGCATTCCGAGGAGGAGATGCTGCGCCGCGTGGCCAGCACCCCGGGAGCCATCGGCTACGTCGGCACTTACAGCGCGCCACCGCGGCCGGCGCCCGCGAAGACCGTCGCGGGCAAGGCGCGGCCCCCCGAAATCCTGCCCGCGGCGGACCCCATCAAGGTGATCCATGTGCGCTGACCGCAGGACCCTGATTCCGCTGCTCCTCGGCTGCCTGCTCGCCGGCACTGCGCACGCGGCCGGGTCGGACGACGTGCAGATCCACGGCTTCGCCGCGCAGGGCTGGGTGCAGTCGGCCGGCAACAACATCTACGGGCACAGCGAGAACAAGGGCGGTAGCGGCCAGTACCGCGAACTGGGCGTGAACGCGAGCTGGCGGCCGTTCGGGCCCCTGCTGCTGTCGGCGCAGACCGCGGCGATCCAGGAAGGCAAGGCCATCGACGAGGACCTGCTCCTTGAGTACGGACTCGCCGATTACACCGTGGTCAGCGGGCCCGGCGGCCGGCTCGGCGCGCGCGCGGGCAAGCTGAAGGTGCCGATCGGCTTCTACAACGATTCGCGCGACGCCGTGTTCACGCGGCCGGGCATCACGCTACCCGAGTCGCTGTACCTGGAGACCAGCGGCGCCCGCGCCTTCGGCTACTTCTCCGCACAGGGCAGCGGCCTCTACGGCGACTGGTACCTGGGCGAACACGCGATCTATCTCGACGCGATGTACGCCTGGGAGCAGGAGCTCGACGACCGTGCCGCCATCGCCATCCTGCGCTCGCCCGCCAACGGTGGCCGCTTCGACCTCGATCGCGGGCTGATCGCGCGGCTGTCCGACGAATACGGTGGCGGACGCTGGCGCTTCGCGCTGTCGTACCTCAACACCCAGCTCGCCTACGTGCCGGCGCGTCCGCCGACGCTGCCGTTCAACCAGCCGGGCGGTTTCCGCTTCGACCAGGGCGTGATGTCCGTGCAGTACAACCAGCCGGCATGGAGCCTGACGTCCGAGTTCACCCTGCGCCGCATCACGCTGGACGACATCAGTGTCTTCCCCTTCATCGGCCCGCTGGTGCAGAACCCCGCAGGCTGGTACCTGCAGGGCGCCTGGCGCATGACGCAGAAATGGCAGTGGCTGCTGCGCTACGACGAGCAGGTGCGCGATCTCAACGACCGGCACGGCACGAAGCTGTCGGCGGCGACGCAGGCCACGCCGGCGCCGCTGCCGGAGCACTATTTCTTTGCGCGCGACTGGACCGCCGGCACGCGCTATGACCTGCATCCGAACGTGTCCGTGCTCGCCGAATTCCACCTGGTGGACGGCGCCGCGTCGGTGAACCCGCTGGACAACCCCTCGTTCGGCGCCGGCGGGGCGGACCGCTACTGGAACTTCGTCACGGTCATGCTGGCACTGCGCTTCTAGCGCTCCGTCCTCCTAGAATCGCCGCATGACTGCCTCCCCCGGGCCCGGCCCCGCGGCCGCCAGGCCGCGCTTCATCAGCCTCAAGTGGAAGACGCTGGTGCTGGTCAGCCTCGTGCTGACCGCGATCCACGTGCTCCTGGTGCTGCAGGGCTACCGCGATGCGCTGCGGCAGTTCCACGAGCGGCAGGCGCTGGCTTTCGAGAACCGCGCGGTCGTGCTGCGCACGCTGCTCGACCAGTCGGCGGCGCGGCTGGTGCGCGTCTCCAACCTGGTGCCCGGCGTGCTGCGCGCGGCGGTCCGCAACGTCGAGCTGCAGGACCAGTGGCAGGCCGTGCAGCTGGAGCTGCAGCTGGAGATCATGCAGCTGTACGACGCGCACGGCCGGCTGCTGCTGGGCGGCGCAGGCCTGTGGCGCGAGCCGCCGGCTCCGCTGCGCGAGCGCATCCAGGCCGCGCTCCACGAGGAGAGGCCCGGCGGGCTGCTGCTGTGCCAGCCGGAATGCGTGCAGTACATGCTGACGCCGGTGCTCGGCTCGCGCGGCGAGCGCGAGCTCATGGTGCTCGGCGTGTCGCTGGCCGACGTGGTGCTCGACTTCCCCGGCATGTCCGGCGCCGACGTCGCACTGCTGGTCGAGGATTCCGCCGGCGAGGGCTACAACTACTGGCAGCGCTACCGGCTGGCCGCCGTGAGCGACGCACCGAGCAACGAGCCCAAGGTCCGCGCGCTGGCGGAGCAGGCCGGCCTGGCGGAGCTCGAGCAGGGCGTGTCACTGTCCTTCAGCGGGCGCCACTACCGCTTCTATGCGCGGCCGCTGGGTGCGTTCGGCAGCCTGACGCCGGGCTGGTTCCTGGTGTTCGGCGACACCACCGAGGCCCTGTCGGACATCCGCGACCAGGTGCAGCGCCAGCTCGCCGCGGGCCTGACCGCGCTGCTGGCGGCGCTGGCGCTGCTGCTGTCCATCCTCAACCGGCCGATGAACCAGCTGCGCAAGCTGGCGCAGACCCTGCCGATGCTGGCGCAGCGCGAGTACGCCTCGGCGCGCTCCCTGATCGGCGAAGGCTTCCGCACGCGCCGCTCGCAGACCGAGATCGAAGTGCTGGAAGGCGCCTCCGTCGACCTGTCACGCAAGCTGGAGGAACTGGAGCAGACCGTGGCGGCGCGCAGCGAGGCCCTGGCCGAGAAGATCGCCGAGCTGAAGCGCGCGCACGAGCTGAACGAGAAGATCTTTGCCACCGCCCCGCTGATCTTCCTGATCCAGTCGCGCGACGGCCGCGTGCTGCAGATGAACCACTTCGGGTCGCAGCTGCTCGGCTACAGCGAGTCGGAGGTGCAGGGCATGCCGTTCCTGTCGCTGCTGGCGGATGCGCGCCTGCGCGCCGCCGCCGGCGACGTCATCGCCGACGTGCTGGCGGGACGGCGTCCCCTGTACGAGCAGACCGGCCCGGTGAAGTGCGTCGATGGCTCGCTGGAGCAGGTCACCTGGCTGCACACGAGGCTCGCCGCGCAGAGCGGCAACTACGTGCTGTCGGTCGGCCTGCCCGACAAGACGCTCGCGGAGACGGGGCATTGAGCCGGCCGGACGACACCACGGACTTCGGGTACGAGCAGGTGCCCTGGTCGCAGAAGGCGCGGCGCGTCGGCGCGGTGTTCTCCTCGGTGGCGAAAAACTACGACCTGATGAACGACCTCATGTCGCTGGGGGTGCACCGGCTGTGGAAGCGCTTCGCCATCGATCTCGCCGCCGTGCGGCCGGGCGAGCGCGTTCTCGATCTCGCCGGCGGCACCGGGGACCTGGCTTCCGCGTTCGCGCGCGCCTGCGGCGACGACGGCGTGACGGTACTGGCCGACATCAACGCCGAGATGCTGCGCGAGGGCCGCGCGCGGCTGCTCGACCGCGGCGTGGCGCGCGTGCCGCTGGTGCAGGCCAACGCGGAGGATCTGCCGTTCGAGTCGGCATTCGACTGCGTGACCATCGCTTTCGGCCTGCGCAACGTCACCGACAAGGCCGCGGCACTGCGCTCGATGCGCCGCGCGCTGCGGCAGGGCGGGCGGCTGCTGGTGCTCGAGTTCTCGCACCCGGCCGACCCGGCGCTGAAGCGGCTGTACGACACCTATTCCTTCGGCGTGTTGCCGGTGCTGGGCCGGCTCGTCGCCAACGACGAGGCCGCCTATCGCTACCTGGCCGAATCCATCCGCAAGCATCCCGACCAGGAGGCGCTCCGGCGGATGATGGCCGAGGCCGGCTTCGAGCGCTGCCAGTACTACAACCTCACCGGCGGCATCGTCGCCGTGCACCGCGGGTGGCGCCTGTGACCGGCGCGACGGCGGCACGCGCGCCCGGCTGGATGTGCGCGGCACTGGAGATCGCGCTGAACCGCTTCCTCGCGCTCGAGCCGGAAGTGCTGAAGGAGCTGGCCCGCCTCGCGCCGCGGGTGATCGTGCTGCAGGTGGAAGGGCCGGACTGGGAATTCTTCATCGAGCCGCACGCCGGCGGCGTGCGCGTGCTCGACGAAAGCGCGCGTGCCGACGTCCGCATCGCCGCACCGATGACACGCCTGGTGCGGCAGGCCTTCCGCACCGACGGCAGCGCGATCTCGGGGCTGCGCGTCGAAGGCGACGCCGAGCTGCTGTCGCGCTTCTCGGCGTTGCTGGCGAAAGTCGGCTTCGACCCCGAGGAGTGGCTGTCGAAATGGCTCGGCGACGCCGCCGGCCATCGCGCAGGGCAGGCGCTGAAGGGGCTGCTCGACTGGGGCCGGCGCACGGCCGGCACGCTCGCCCTCGATACCGCCGAGTACCTGCGCGAGGAGACCGGCGACCTCGCGCATCGCGCCGACGTCGAGCGCTGGATGGACGAGGTCGATCGCCTGCGCGAGCGCGCCGACCGTCTCGCGGCGCGAATGGACCGTGTCGAGCGCAAGCTGCCCCCGGGAGGCGCCGCGTGAACCGGCTCGGGCGGCTGTGGCAGATCTACCGCGCGGTGCGCCGGCACGGGCTGATGGAATTCGCCGGACGGCGGCCGACGCGCAGCACCCCGCGCGGCGTGCGCCTGCGGCTGGCGTTCGAGGAGCTCGGCCCGGTGTTCGTCAAGCTCGGTCAGGCGCTGTCCACGCGCCCCGACCTGCTGCCGGCCGACGTCGCGCTCGAGCTCACCCGGCTGCAGGACCAGGTGCCGCCGTTTCCCGGCGAGGTGGCCCGGGCCGAGGTCGAGCGCACGCTCGGCCGCAAGGTCGAGGATCTGTTCACCGGCTTCGACCTGGTGCCGCTGGCTTCGGCCTCGGTCGCGCAGGTGCACACCGCGCGGCTGCGCGTGGGCGAGGGCGTCGAGCTGGACGTCATCGTCAAGGTGCTGCGGCCCGGCATGGCGGCGCAGATCCGCCGCGACGTGGACCTGCTGCACCTGCTGGCGGATCTCGCGTCGAGATTCGTGCCGGAATCGCGCCGGCTGCGGCCGCGCGAGGTGGTGGCCGAGTACGAGAAGGTGATCTTCGACGAGCTCGACCTGATGCGCGAGGGCGCCAATGCCTCGCAGCTCCGGCGCAACTGGCAGGGCAGCGAACTGATCTACCACCCGCTGGTGTTCTGGGACTGGACGCGCCCCTCGGTGCTGGTGATGGAGCGCGTGCACGGCATCAAGATCGACGAGCTCGCCAGGCTGCGCGCACTCGGCGTGAACTTCCAGGTGCTGGCGGAGCGCGGCGTCGAGATTTTCTTCAAGCAGGTGTTCCGCGACAACTTCTTCCACGCCGACATGCACCCCGGCAACATCCTGGTGGACGCCACCGATCCGCAGAAGCCGCGCTACAACGCGGTGGACTTCGGCATCGTCGGCTCGCTCACGGCGATGGACCAGCGCTACCTGGCCGAAAACTTCCTCGCCTTCTTCAACCGCGACTACCGGCGCGTCGCGGAGCTGCACGTGCAGAGCGGCTGGGTGCCGGCCGGCACGCGCGTGGAGGAATTCGAGTCGGCCATGCGCACGGTCTGCGAGCCGATCTTCGGGCGCCCGATCAAGGACATTTCCTTCGGGTTCTTCCTGCTGCGCCTGTTCCAGGTCGCGCGCCGGTTCCAGATGGAGGTTCAGCCGCAGCTGGTGCTGCTGCAGAAGACGCTGCTGCAGATCGAGGGCCTCGGCCGGCAACTCTATCCCGAGCTGGACCTGTGGAAGACGGCCAAGCCGATCATGGAGGACTGGATGCGGACGCGGCTCGGGCCGGGCCCGGCACTCGAGCGCCTGCAGCGCGAGCTGCCGGCGCTGATCGAGAGCCTGCCCGACCTGGCGCAGCGCGCGCTGCACAACCTGGCGCAGGACGGCACGCGCCGCGAGGTCGAGGCGCTGCGCGCAGAACTGCGGGAGCAGCAGGCGCGCTCGCGGCGGCACTGGATCGGCAGCACGCTGGTGCTGTGCGCGGCGCTGATCTACGGCCTGGACGGCTACCGGCCGTGGCTCTGGTTCAACGCGCCGCTGCTGACCTGGCTGCTGGGAGCGACGGGGCTCTGGCTCTGGCGCCGCCCCTCGAAGGACTGAGCTTCAGCTTCAGGCCCGGCGCCGCCGCGGTCCTCGTCAGCGCCGAGGGTGGCACCAGGTGCACCGCCGCGCCGTCCAGGTGGGGCAGCAATTCCTCGAGCACCTGCAGCGTCGCCGGATAGGGATGCGCGATCGCCACCGCCTGGCCGTGGCGGTGAGCGCGCCGCACCAGTGCGCCGAACGCGGCGCGGATCGCCCGGGGGTCGGGGTCGGCATCCAGGAAGACGTCCCGTGCGGTCGCGCGCAGTCCATTGGCCAGCGCCCTGTCGTACGCCACGCTGTGCGCAGCGGTGCGGCTGTCCAGGAAATAAAGGCCGCCGCGGCGCGCCATGGCCGCCATCAGCCAGTCCATGGGCTGACGTTGCGTGGTCAGCAGGCTGCCCTGGTGGTTGTTGACGCCGGAGGCGTGCGGAACCGCCTCCAGCGACGCCGCCAGGTACGCGTCCACGTCCAGCGCCGTGCTGCCCGCGCTGAGACCCACCGGCCGCGCCTGCACCGCGCGCGGCTGGAGCGGCAGGTGCACGAGCACTTCCTTGCCGAGCGCATGCGCCTGCTGCGCCAGCGCCCCGGTGTGCGGGCTGCCCGGAAGGAACGCACAGGCGACCGGCCCGGGAAGCGCCAGCACGCGCCGTGCCGGTGCGAGCTGGTCCCCCAGGTCGTCGACCACGATGGCGATGCGCGGCGACTCGGCGGCGCCGGGTGGCGGCGCGCTGTCCGGCGGCGCGTGCGCGCAGCCCGCCACGGCAAGCGTGGCGAAAGTGACGACGGGCAGTTTCATCCGCCGGGATTTTGGCAGGTCCCGATGGCCCAGAAAAAAGGGGTGGCAGTGCCACCCCTCGCAAAATCCGGGAATACGTTGTCAGCGGCTGCGAGCGATGACCATGCCCTTCAGCAGGTTGAGCGCTTCGTACAGCGCGTAATCGTTCTCGGCCAGCGCCTGCGCATCCTCGTTCTGCTTCTTGCGGGCGGCCGCCTGCTCGGCGGTCTCGGCTTTCTTCTTCTCGTTCACCAAGCTGCCCGAGAGGTCGGCTTCGGTGATCGGGTCGTCGCCGGGCTTGCTGTCGGCCTTGCTGATCTTCACCGCCTGGATCGCGATGTCGGGACTGATGCCTTCCGCCTGGATCGAGCGCCCGCTCGGCGTGTAGTAGCGCGCGGTGGTGAGCTTGATGGCGGAGTCGCTCTGCAACGGCAGGATGGTCTGCACCGAGCCCTTGCCGAACGTGCGGCTGCCGACCAGCACCGCGCGCTGATGATCCTGCAGCGCGCCGGCCACGATCTCCGACGCCGAGGCCGAGCCGCCGTTGACCAGCACCACGATCGGCTTGCCGTCCATGAGGTCGCCGGGCGTGGCGCTGTAGTCGCGGTTGGAGTCGCGCACGCGGCCCTTGATGCTGACGATATCGCCCTTGTCGAGGAAGGCGTCGCTCACCTCGACCGCGGCGTTGAGCACGCCGCCCGGGTTGTTGCGCAGGTCCAGGATCAGCCCGCGCAGCTCACCCTTGGAGCTCTTCTTGACCTTGGCGAACTCCTCCGACAGCGCGCGCCCCGTGGTGGTCGAGAACGTGCTGACGCGGACGTAGCCGTAGCCGTCCTCGAGCAGGCGGCTGCGCACCGAGGAGACGTTGATGATCGCGCGATTCATCTCGACCGCGAACGGCTCGGCGGCCTTGTCGCTTTCGCGCACGACCGTCAGCGTGATCTTGCTGCCCGGCTCGCCGCGCATCTTCTTCACGGCGTCGGTGAGGTTCATGCCCTTCACCGGCGTGTCGTCGATCTTGACGATCAGGTCGCCGGGCTGGATGCCGGCCTTGGCCGCGGGCGTGTCGTCGATCGGAGCGATCACCTTGACGAACCCGTTGAACATCTGCACTTCGATGCCCAGTCCGCCGAACTTGCCGGAGGTGGCCACGTTGATCTCGGAGAATTCTTCCTTGTCGAGGTACGAAGAGTGCGGATCGAGGCCCGCGAGCATGCCGCGCACGGCGTCCTCGAGCAGGCGCTGGTCGGTGACCGGCTCGACGTAGTCCGTCTTCACGCGGTTGAGGATCTCGACGAAGGTCTGCAGGTCTTTCAGCGGCAGGTCGCTGACCTCGTCTTTCTTGGCCAGCACACCGTGCGTCAGCGTGACGCCGGCGCCGAGGGTGAGACCGACCACGAGGGCGACGGGAGCACGAAGGGAGCGGGGGAAACGGAACATGAAGAAGGCACTCCGGAGCAGCGATGTTGCGGACTCGAATCTAGCACAGGGGGGCACGCTCGCCGGCCGCGGCCCATGGGGAAAAAACACTGCGGGCGATTCAGCCCCGGCGCAGCCACGGGCGCGGATTCACTGCCTCCGGTCCCTTGCGCAACTCGAAGTAAATGCCTGATTTGGTGTGGCCGCCGGTGCTGCCGGCAGTCACCACGGCATCTCCGGCGTTGACCCAGTCACCGACGTTCACGGCGACGTTCTGCGCATGTCCGTACAGCGTGTAATAGCCGCCCTCGTGCTCGAGCACCGCGATCAGGCCGTAGCGGTGCATCCAGCCGACGTAGGCGACGCGTCCACGCGCCACCGCCTTCACCGGATCGCCCTCGCGGCCCTCGATCCACAGCCCGTTCCACCGCAGCTGTCCGCCGGCCTTGTAGTCGCCGTATCGCGCCAGCAGACGGCCTTTCAGCGGCCACGGCAGCCGGCCCTTCATTTGCGCCAGCGGCCGGGCGCCGAGATGGGCCGGGATGTCGGCGAGCGCACCCTGGATCTCGGTCAGCAGGCGCGCGAGCTCGCGCTCGCTGGCGCGCAGCGCCTTCAGCTCGTCCTCCTCGCTGGCGATGCGCGCAGCCAGGGCCTTGAGCATCTCGTCGCGCTCCGCGCGCGTGGCCTCCATCGCGGTGAGGGTGCCCTGGCGCTCGCTGCGCGTGACTTCCAGCGCGGAAGTTTCCTGCGCCAGCCGGGCTTCGACCGCTTCCAGCGTCCGGGCCTGGCCGAGGATGTCCTGGATGTGGCCCGTGCGGGCGCGGTTCAGATATTCGTAATACGTCATCACGCGGGACACTTGCTGCGCCCCATTCTGGTTCAGCAGCAGCTTGGCCTGACCGCGCTGGCCGATGACGTACGCCGCGCGCAACTGCCGGCCGAGGGCCTGGCGCTGGGCGGTGAGCGAGGCTTCCGCCTCGGCACGCTGGGTGCGCGTGGCCTTGAGCTGTGCGTGCTGCTGCGCCAGCCGCTGCTCGACCTCGGCCAGCGCCGCCGCCAGGTCGGCCGACTTGCGCTCGACGCCTTCCACCTGCGCGCGCAGGTCGTCGTGCTGGGTACGGTCCTGCGCCAGCGTCTGCTGCACCTGCTCGATGCGGCTGCGGACCTGCGACAGCTCTTCCGGACTGGGCTGCCGCGACGCCGCCAGGGTCAGCAGCGCCGCACCCAGCGCGAGTGCCGGTTTTCGGGCGCGCGCTGCGGGTGCGATAATCGCGGTCAGTCGCAAGGCCGCCGCTCCCGATGGATCCTTATCTTCAGTTCCTCGCCCAGCATCCGGTGCTGTCGACCGCGCTCGGCGCGATCGTCGTACTGGTCATTCTGAATGAAATGTCGGGCGCCCTCACCGGCGACCGCCGCGTGACGCCGCTCGAGGCGGTGCGCCTGATCAACGACCGCAACGCCGTGGTGCTGGACCTGCGCGCGCCGGCCGAATACAAGCGCGGCCACATCCTGCACGCCGTGAACCTGCCGCACGGCAAGCTCGACGAGCGCCTGGCGGAAGTGACGAAGGAGAAGGAGCGCCCCGTGGTGCTGGTGTGTGCGCTCGGCGGCGTCGCCCCGCAGGCGGCGCACCGGCTGAAGCGTGCGGGCCTGGCCGAGGTCTACAGCCTCAAGGGCGGACTCAACGGCTGGCTCGGCGCGAGCCTGCCCGTCACCTCGAAGTGATGCTGCGATGAGCCGCAAGGTGCGGATGTACACGACGCGCTACTGCCCGTTCTGCGTCATGGCCAAGCGGCTGTTCCAGCACAAGGGGGTCGCGGTCGAGGAGATCGCGGTCGACGCCGATCCTTCCCTGCGGCAGAAGATCGTGCAGGAAACCGGCCGCCGCACCGTGCCGGTGATCTTCATCGGCGACGAGCACGTCGGCGGCTTCGACGAGGTGGCGGCGCTCGAGCGCCAGGGCCGGCTCGATCCCCTGCTGGCAGGCGGCGTCCCGGAGAAGAAATCGTGAGCGACCCCGCGCGGCAGGTGCTGCTGCAGAAGATCTACGTCAAGGACGCCTCGCTCGAAGTGCCCGGCGCGCCGCAGGTGTTCACCCGCGCCTGGTCGCCCCAGGTGGACGTGCAGATCGAGACCGCGGCGGTGACGCTGGGGCCCGACCAGCACCACGTGACGCTGACCGTGACGGTGACCGCGAAGCTCGAGCAGGACGTGGCGTTCCTCGCCGAGGTGCGGCAGGCCGGCATCTTCCTGGTGCGCGGCGTGCCCGAGGCCAGGGATCGCCAGAAGGTGCTCGGCGCCGACTGCCCGCATCACCTGTTTCCGTTCGCGCGCGAGGCGATCGCCGAGCTGGTGCAGCGCGGCGGGTTTCCCCAGCTGCTGCTGCAGCCGGTGGACTTCGAATCGCTGTACCGCGAGCACCTGGCGCGCGGCGAGCCGGCGCGCGCACACTGACGCCTCGATCCTCGCGCCGGGGCGCGCAGGAGCATCCATGACGACCATCGCGGTCCTCGGCGCGGGCTCCTACGGGACGGCGCTCGCCATCCAGCTCGCGCGGCGCGGCAACGCCACGTGGCTGTGGGGACGCGACGCCGCGATGATGGAGCGCCTGGCCGCCGATCGGGTCAATGCGGATTACCTTCCCGGCTGCCGCTTCCCGGACGCGCTGACGCCGGCCGCCGACCTCGCGGCCGCGGTCCGCGCCGCCGACGACGTGCTGCTGGCGGTGCCGAGCCATGCGATGCACGCGCTGCTGCGCGTGCTGGCGCCGATGCTGAAACCCGGGCAAGGCATCGCCTGCGCCAGCAAGGGCCTGGAGCCCGAGACCGGCAAGCTGCCGCACGAGATCGCGGCCGGGGTCGCGGGCGCCTCGCGCCGCTTCGCGATGATTTCCGGACCGACTTTTGCGCGCGAGGTCGGGCAGGGCATGCCCACCGCGGTGACCGTGGCCTCGTCCGACGCGGCGTTCGCGGAAAAGATCATGCACGCTCTGCATGGCAACGGCTTTCGCGCCTACAGCTCGGACGACGTGGTGGGCGTGGAGATCGGCGGCGCCGCGAAGAACGTCGTCGCCATCGGCGTGGGCATCGGGGACGGGCTCGGGCTCGGCGCCAACACGCGCGCGGCGCTGATCACGCGGGGTCTGGCCGAGATCATGCGGCTGGGCGAGCCGCTCGGGGCCCGGCGCGAAACCTTCATGGGCCTGGCCGGTCTCGGCGACCTGGTGCTCACCTGCACCGACGACCAGTCGCGCAACCGGCGTCTCGGGCTCGCGCTGGCCAAGGGGCGCAAGCTCGACGCGGCGCTGGCCGAGATCCGCCAGACCGTGGAGGGCGTGCGCGCCGCGCCCGAGGTGCTGCGCCTGGCGCGCCGCCATCGCGTGGACATGCCGATCACCGAGCAGGTCGTCGAAGTGCTGGCGGGGCGTGCCAGCCCGATCCAGGCGGTGCAGTCGCTGGCCACGCGCCCGCCGCGCGCGGAGAACGACTGATGGACGCCGTCATCCTGTGGTCCATCCCGGTATTCATCTTCTCGATCGCGGCCGAGTGGCTGTACGCGCGGCGCAGCGGCCTCGCCGCCTACGCCGAGCCGCGAGACACCTGGGCCAACCTGGCCATGGGCCTGGGCAACGTCGTCATCAGCGCCGTGATGAAGACGGTAATTCTCGGCGCCTATTTCCTGGCCTACCGCTTCCGCCCGTTCGAGATCCCGCCCACCGCGGCATGGGCCTGGCTGCTGCTCCTGTTCGCGGATGACCTGTGCTACTACGCCTTCCACCGCATGCATCACCGCGTACGCCTGCTGTGGTGCACGCACGTCAATCACCATTCGAGCGAGCGCTTCAACTTCGCGGTGGCGCTGCGCCAGCCGTGGACCGAGCCGCTGACGGCGCCGTGGTTCTGGCTGCCGCTGCCGCTGCTCGGCTTCCACC
>DATLCG010000169.1:0-3529 GCA_035526525.1 Binatia bacterium | reverse complement strand
GGCCGGGCCGGCGCCGATGATCAGTACATCCGTCATGACATGAATCCTTGAAGGGATCAGCAATTATCCGGCATCGCCGGTGAAGCTCAAAGAGCCCTGGACCCGTTCAAACTCACCAGAGACGCAGCGGAAGCGCACCTTTTCGCCCTGCCAGCTCCAGTAAAGCGTGAAGCGGTCGCCCGGCAGCACCGGGCGCAGGAACTTGAGGTTCGGCGCGCCGGCCAGGCGCAGATGGCGCGCGCCGCGGATCGCGGCCACCGCGAGGTCGATCAGCACCACGCCCGGCACGATGGGATTCCCGGGGAAGTGGCCGGCCAGGCTCGGGTGATCGGCCGGCACGACCAACTCGACTTGCTGCTCGTCGTTCATTTGCCGAGCAACTCCAGCAAGGCCTCGCGCGGCAGCTTGCCCAGGGCGTTGCGCGGCAGGCGCGCCACCTTGCGCAGCGGCCGCGGCAGGAATACCGCGTCCACCTGCCGTCCCAGGGCTTCGAGGATTGCCGCCTCGCTCAGGTCCGGCGCGACGACCAGCGCGGCCGGGCGCGCCGCCTCGCCCTCGCTGGCGTTGAAGATCACTGCGTCCTCCACGCCGGGTACCGCCAAGAGCTTCTGCGTCAGGTCGGCCAGCGAGACGCGCTTGCCGGCAACTTTCAGCAGGTCGGCGGTGCGCCCGAGCATGCGGAAATGCGCGGGGCCGGCGGCTTCCAGCAGGTCGTGCAGCGGCACCGCCTCCGGCAGATGTGGCGCGGCGATGCTCGCACCGTCCGCGCCGATCGAAAGCGTCATCTCCGGCAGCACTTCCCAGATCTCACCCTCGACCGTGCGGCGCGAGGCCATGCTGCCGGCTTCGGTGCAGCCGTAGATTTCGTGGACCGGCGCGTCCCAGGCGGCCTCGGCCGCGGCGGCCAGCTCCGAAGACAGCGGCGCCGTGGCGGACAGCACCAGGCTCAGCTGCGGCAGGCGCGTGCGCGCCGCGACCAGGGCGCGCAGGTGCACCGGGGTCGTCACCAGCATGCGCGGCGCCGGCACCTCGGCCAGCGCCTGCACGATGTCCTGCGGGAAGAAAGGCCGCCCAGCATGCACCGCGCAGCCGGCGCCCAGGCCCATCAGCACGGTGGTCTCGATGCCGTACATGTGCTGCGGCGGAACGGTCGCGACGATGCTCGCGGGCCGCTCGCCGAGCAGCCGCTGCGACAGGTGCTGCGGGATGACGCTGAAGGTCAGCCAGGTTTTGGCGTGCGCCTGCGGCGCGCCGGTGCTGCCGGAGGTGAACAGCACGGCCGCGACGTGCCCCGCGGGCACCTGCGGCGAGGCTGCCGCGCTGCCGGCAGCGTGCTCGCCGACCGATTCGTCGGTCACGGTGTGGCAGTCCGGGTAGGCGCTGCGCACCGACTCGATCGCGGCCGGGCTGGCGCTCGACGGCAGCAGGCTGGTCTGGCCGCGCAGGCCGGCGGCGGCGAACGCCAGCATGAAGCGGTAGCGGTCCTCGCACAGGTTGATGGCGTAAGGCACGTCCGGCAGGCGCGCCGCCAGCGCCTGCGCCTGCGCAACGTACTCGCCCTGGCTGACCGGTGCGCCGCGCCGCCAGGCCATGATCGCCTCGGCCTGGAAGCCGGCGACCAGCGGCAGCTTGCCGGCGCTCATGCCTGGCCGCGGCGGTTGCGCGCCACCAATCGGATGTGCTCGATGAAGCTCGGGTGGTGGTGATGCGAAAAGCGCCAGCGCCGGTAGACGTACTCGATCGGGAAGATCGCGCCGGCCACCAGGTAGTTGACGACATTGGTCATCAGCGACCACAGCTCGCGGCGGTCGAGCAGGATCAGCAGCAGCGCCGAGCCGAACATCAGCACGAACACCGCGGTCCACAGCTGGGTCAGGCGCCGCGTGTAGGTGACCAGGTCATCCGGCAGCACGCCGCCGCGCTCGTGGCGCGCCATGCCTTCGATCAGCGGCTGGCGTCCGGGCAGCAGGGTGGCGCCGAACACGCCGGCGAGCATCGCCGGGATCGCGAGCGACGGCAGGTAGGCCGCATAGAGGCTGCCGTTGGCCGAGCGGCTCAGCAGGTACAGCACTCCCCCGATCCCGATCAAGGCCAGCCAGGCCCAGGCGCGCCCGGCGCTCAACGGCCTGAACAGGGTGAAGCCCACCAGGCACAGCAGGGAGAGGAAGATCAGCCGCGGCGCGTCGAGCAAGACGCCGGCGTGGACCAGGATGGGATACGCGAGCAGCAGCAGGACCGGGAGAACCTTCATCCGCATGGCCCGGCCCGCCGCGCGGGCTCAGCTCGGCCGGCGCTGCTTCACCAGGTCGGTCAGTGCGCGCAACGAGGCGAAGCCGTTCTTGACTTCCTCGTCCTCGGATCGCAACTCGACGCCGTAGCGCTGCTTGATCGCCAGGGCCATCTCCAGCGCGTCGATCGAGTCCAGGCCCCAGCCCTTCTCGTGCGAGCCGAACAGCGGCGCCGCGGGATCTACCTCGGCCGGCTTGATGTGCTCCAGGTTCAGGGCGCTGACCAGCAGCTCCGCCATCTCGCGCTCCGCGGCGCTCTGTGCCGTCATGTGCCTAGCCCTGCGATCGTGGAAATCATGTCGTGCTGCCGCCTTTGCAAGAAAATCCGGCCGGATGGCCTCGCGCCGCGCCGGAACGGCGGCGGCTGATGATGATGGTACGCGGGGATGCTGCGAACAATTGGCAATTTTCCACCAGTCCTCCGGTTCCGGGCAACTGCGCGCCCGCCGGCCGGCAATAATAGGCGCCCCGCTCCGGCGCGGGTGCCACACTGACTCGCCCCAATGAATTCACCCGTTTTCCGCAGCGGCTCATTCCATAGCGTGTACGCGCCGTGGGAGGGCCGCGTGCCGGACAACGCGCTCGGCTGCGTCCAGTTCGGCCTGGGGCTGCAGCGCAGCGCCGATCCGCGCCATGTCGTGACGGCGCTCGACTTCCTCGATCGCCCGCAACTGGCCGAGTGCTTCCTCTCCGAGCTGCCGGTGCAGCATGGCTGGGACGGCGCCTTCGGCTACGGCCACAACGGCGAGGTGCTGTTCGGCAACGTTTTCCTGCCCGAGCGCGAGCTGATCGACCTGGAGCGCGCCACGCTCAAGGCCTACGTGCACATCCAGCAGCTGCTGCAGCGCATGGGGTATCCGCACTACTTGCGGATGTGGAATTTCCTGGCGCAGATTAACGCCGGCGAGGGCGATCACGAGCGTTACCGGCTGTTCAGCGCCGGGCGCAACCGGGCGCTGGCACTGAAGCCCGACTTCGAGCAGAGCCTGCCGGCGGCGACGGCCATCGGCATGCTCGAGCCCGGCCTCGTCATCTACTTTCTGGCCGGCAAGAAAGCCGGCATCCAGGTCGAGAACCCGCGACAGGTGAGTGCGTTCCATTATCCGCGCCAGTACGGGGCCAAGAGCCCCAGCTTCTCGCGCGCGACCCTGATCGGCGGCGGCCCCGACGCGCGTCTGCTGGTCTCGGGCACGGCCAGCGTGGTCGGGCACGAGAGCCGCCACGTCGGCGACCCGGTCGCG
>DATLCG010000089.1:0-12270 GCA_035526525.1 Binatia bacterium | reverse complement strand
GCAGGAAGTGGCCGCCGATGGAGTCGTCGTCGGTCTCGACTTCGATCCTCTTGCCGTTGTGGCTGTAGTGATACCAGTAGAGGAGCATCGAGCCGAGACACGCCATCAGCCGGTCGGCGATGTCGCGCGCGCCGGGGTGGTTGTGGTCGTCCTTCTCGGGCAGCACGCAGCCGAGCACCGAGACGCCGCTGCGCATGACGTCCATCGGGTGGGCGCAGGCCGGCAGGGCTTCGAGGGCGCGCTTGACCGCAGCCGGCAGGCCGCGCAGGGACTTGAGCTTGGTCTTGTAGGCAGCAAGCTCGCCCAACGTGGGCAACTTGCCGTGAACCAGCAGGTGCGCGACCTCCTCGAACTCGCAGGCTCCCGCCACGTCGAGAATGTCGTAGCCGCGGTAGTGCAGGTCGTTGCCAGTCCGGCCCACGGTGCACAGCGCGGTGTTGCCGGCCGTGACCCCGGACAGCGCCACGGATTTCTTGGGCTTGAAGCCCGGTGCTGCTTCGGTCATGGCTATTTCTTGCCCTTGGCGAACAGCGCGTCCAGCTTCTGCTCGTAGTCGTGGTAGCCGATCACGTCGTACAGCTCTATGCGCGTCTGCATCAGGTCCACGACGCTCTTCTGCGTGCCGTCGCGCCGGACGGCGCGGTAAACCGCGTCGGCCGCCTTGTTCATCGCCCGGAACGCCGACAGCGGGTACAGCACCAGCCCGACTCCGGCGGCGCGCAGCTCGTCCACGGTGAAGAGTGGGGTGGCACCGAACTCGGTGATGTTGGCCAGCACCGGGACCTTCACCGCGTCGGCGAACTTGCGGTACATCTCCAGCGTCGTCATCGCCTCGGGGAAGATCATGTCGGCCCCCGCCTCGACGCAGGCAACGGCGCGCTCGATCGCGGCATCCAGGCCCTCGACGGCCAGCGCGTCGGTGCGCGCCATGATCACGAACTGCGGATCGGTGCGGGCGTCGGCGGCGGCCTTGACCCGGTCCACCATCTCGCCCAATGACACGATCTCCTTGCCGGGGCGGTGGCCACAGCGCTTGGCGCCAACCTGGTCCTCGATGTGCATCGCGCCGGCGCCGGCCTTGATCAGGCTGCGCGTGGTGCGGGCGACGTTGAACGCGCTGGCGCCGAAGCCGGTGTCGACATCTACCAACAGTGGCAGGTCGCAGACGTCGGTGATGCGGCGCACGTCGGTGAGCACGTCGTCCAGGCCGGTGATGCCCAGGTCCGGCAGGCCCAGGGATCCGGCGGCGACACCGCCGCCGGACAGGTAGATCGCCTTGAAGCCGGCGCGGCGGGCCAGCAGGGCGTGGTTGGCGTTGATCGCGCCGATCACCTGCAGGGGCTGCTCCTGCCGCAGCACCTCGCGAAAGCGGGCGCCGGCGCTGGTCGGGGAATTCGAGGTCACTGCGAGGTTTCCGTGGTGACGGGGGCTGCACGGTAGTCGAATTCGCGCCCTTTCAGAAGTCCTTCGAACGGACGAGTCGCAGCGGCCGGAAACCCCTCTTCGGGTTAAACTGTCGAAGCAGGAGCGGCCGGTGGCCGCCATAGCTCTTCGCGGCCATGGGCCGCTCCTACAACCGGCAAGTTGGCCGTAGGAGCGGCCCATGGCCGCGATGCATATAAATCAAAGCCATTCAATGACTTCCCTGAATCACACGTTCTGCGTTGCCCCCATGCTCGACTGGACTGACCGGCACTGCCGGTTCTTCCTGCGGCAGATTTCGCGCCATGCGCTGCTCTACACCGAGATGGTGACGACCAACGCCATCGTCCACGCCGACCGCCAGAAGCTGCTGCGCTTCGACGCCGGCGAGCACCCGGTCGCCCTGCAGCTGGGCGGCGCCCACGCCGACGAGCTGGCGCGCTGCGCCGAGATCGGCGAGCAGTTCGGCTACCGCGAGATCAACCTCAACTGCGGCTGCCCGTCCGACCGCGTCCAGGAAGCGAGCTTCGGCGCCCTGCTGATGAAGGACCCCGACCGCGTCGCCCGCGGCGTCGCCGCGATGCGTGGCGCCACCTCGCTGCCGGTGACGGTGAAGTCGCGCATCGGCGTGGACGATTCCGAGGAATACCCGTTCCTGCGCGCCTTCGTCGAAACCGTCGCCGCGGCCGGCTGCGACACGTTCATCGTCCACGCGCGCAAGGCCTGGCTCAAGGGACTCTCGCCCAAGGAGAACCGCGAAGTCCCGCCGCTCAACTACGAGGTGGTGCTGCGCCTCAAGCAGGACTACCCGCAACTCAAGGTGATCCTCAACGGCGGCCTCAAGACGCTGGAGGAGTGCCACGAGCACCTCAAGTCGCTCGACGGCGTCATGCTGGGCCGCGAGGTCTACGAAAACCCCTACATCCTGGCCGAGGTCGATCGCCAGTTCTTCGGCGCAACCACCGCGGCGCCGACCCGCGAGCAGGTCGTGCACCGGCTGATGCCGTACGTCGCGCGCGAGCTGGAGCGCGGCGTGCATCTCCACCACATCACGCGCCACATCCTCGGCCTGTACCGCGGCCGCGCCGGTGGCCGCGCGTTCCGCCGCTTCCTGTCGGAGAACGCCGGGCTGCACGACGCCGGCACCGACGTGATCGAGATGGCGCTGCTCGAAGTCGAAACCCCGCTGCTGCCCCACGCCGCGGCTGCCTGAGGAAACCCTGCGATGCGCCTGAAATTGATCCTGCTGTCCCTACTGCTTGGAGCCACCATGAACGCCACCGCCACCGAACCCGTCCGCGTGCTGCTGGAAACCAGCCAGGGCAACATCACCCTCGAGCTGGACGCCGACAAGGCGCCCAAGACGACCGAGAACTTCGTCGCCTACGTCAAGGCCAAGCACTATGACGGCCTGGTGTTCCACCGCGTGATCAAGGGCTTCATGGTCCAGGGCGGCGGCTACGACGAGCGCTTCCAGGAGCGCGACACGCGTGACCCGATCCAGAACGAAGCCAAGAACGGTCTCAAGAACAAGCGCGGCACCATCGCCATGGCGCGTACCGGCGATCCGCACTCGGCCAGCTCGCAGTTCTTCATCAACCACGCCGACAACGCCTTCCTCGACAATGCCGGCAGCAACTGGGGCTACGCCGTGTTCGGCAAGGTAGTCGAAGGCATGGACGTGGTCGACAAGATCGCCCTGCTGCCGACCGGCCGCGGCGGGCAGTTCGGCACCGACGTGCCGCAGCCACTGGTCGTGATCAAGCACGCGACCGTGGTCGAGGCCAAGAAGAAGTAGTCAGCCGCCGGCCCGCCGTGGCCACGCTGTTCGTCTCCGACATCCACCTGCACGGCGGCGTCACGCCGCTGGGCGAGGCCTTCGTCGGCTTCCTCCAGGGTCCGGCGAGCGAGGCCGAGGCGCTGTACATCCTGGGCGACCTGTTCGACTACTGGATCGGCGACGCCGAAGGCCTGCAGGACCATGCGCGCGTCGTCGCGGCGCTGGCGGTGCTGACCCAGGCAGGGGTGCCGGTCTATTTCCAGCACGGCAACCGCGACTTCATGGTCGGGCGCGACTTCGCCGAGCTCAGCGGCGTGCAGCTGCTGCGCGATCCGCTAGTCGTGGACCTCTACGGCACGCCGACGCTGCTGTCGCACGGCGACATCTGGTGCACCGACGATGTCGCCTACCAGCGCTGGCGCCGCTTCTCGCGCCGGCCGCTGGCGCAGGCGGCCTACCGGGCGCTGCCGGCCTCGCTGCGCCTGCGCATCGCGGGTGACCTGCGCGGCCGCAGCGGCCAGAAGCAGGACATGCAGCGCGACATCATGGACGTCAACGAGGGCGCGGTGCGCGAGGCCTTCGCCCGGCATGGCGTGACGCGCATGATCCACGGCCACACCCACCGTCCGTCGGCGCATCGCTACCGCGTGGGGGAACACGCGCGCGAGCGCCTCGTGCTGGCCGACTGGCGTCCCGATCACCTCGAGTATCTGAGCGTGGACCCGCACGGCATACGCCGCGTCCGCTTGCCCGCAACTGGCTGAGACCCGACACGCGCGTCATCTGCACCACCGCTCGTCCCCGCGTGCGCCGCCGCTGCGCGGGACTGGGAGTTCCACCTACAGGCTCACCTCGATCGGCTGACATTTCCGCCGCTCGCGCCTCCCTACTGTCTGCCCCACGCCACCCAGGCGTTCGCCCAACCAGTCGTGAGGAGAACTTCCATGCTTTCATTCACCAAGACGCTGCGGCCCATGCTTGTCGGCGCCGTCGTTGCCGTTCCCATGATCCTTGCCGGTTGCGGCAGCAGCGGCACCGATACCGCCGCCACCACCGGCTCTCCGCAGAACGCGATCGCGCCCTCGCCGCTGGCCAGCTGCGCCAACGTCGCCGGCCAGCTTGACGTCGCCCAGGACGCGCTGTTCAGCACGGTCGCCGCCCAGCTCGCCTCTGTGCCACAGGCCGGCCCGACCGCGCAGCGCCTGGTCATCTCCATCGTGCAGCTGCTCGACGTGGTCGACATCGTCGCCCTCGGCGTACAGGACCTGGGCGCGACGCGTGACCCGATGGCGCTGAACCGCACCATTGCCCAGGTCACCGGCCTGCTCAGCTGCTTCGTCTCGACCCTGAGCGTATCGCTGCTCGACATGCAGGGCCAGGTTCCCGCCGGTTCCGTGCCCGGCCTGGCGAACCTGATGGCGCAGCTCAACACGCTCAATACCCTCCTCGGCGGCGGTCTCGCCGGCGGCCTGGGCACCGGCGTCCCGGCCAACTTCGACCTCGGCATGGTCACGGCGCAGCTCAACTCCGTCACCAGCCAGGTGCAGGTGGTGTTCGCCCAGATCAGCGCGCAGCTGCCAGCCGGCACGCCGATCTCGCCGCTGTTCCCGATGCTGACCATCGGCATGGCCGACGTGTCGCTGGTGATCAACCGCATCGCGGCGCTCGACGGCAACGGCATCGCTGACGCGCTGACTTTCGTGGTCTCCGACGTCGCGACCCGCATGACCGTGACCCTGGCTACGCAGCTGCACCTGCCGGCGAGCGCCGTCAGCCCGGCTGCCGGCGCGCTCAACACCGCGCTGATCACGATCAACACCTCGGCGCACGCCCTGTTCGGGCCGCTGTTCCAGGTGCTGAACGCCGCACTGGGCACCGTGCTTGGCCCGATCCTGGGTGGCATCGTCTGATCGGAGCCGGGACGTTGTAAGGGCGGCGCCGGGGGAAACTCCGGCGCCGCTTCTTTGTACGGGTCGCGCCTTACGTCGGCCCTGCAAAAGCCCTTGTAGGAGCGGCGTGAGCCGCGACCTACTTGATCCCGAGCGAATCCAACTCGGCAGCCCCGAACCCCGCCGCCTCGCGAGCCGCGCGGTTGAACGGCGGGTGTATGCGGGCACCGTACTCGGCCAGCAGCACGCGGAAGGTTTCCGCCGGATCCAGCCCGCGTTCCTCGCACAAGCCGCGGAACCAGCGCGTCCCGATCGCCACGTGCCGCACCTCCTCGCGCAGGATGGTCTCCAGGATCTGCACGGTCGGCGCATCGCCGGTCTCGCGCAGCCGACGGATGATGCCCGGCGTCACGTCCAGGCCGCGCGCCTCCAGCACGCGCGGCACCAGCGCCATGCGGGCGAGCACGTCGTGCGCAGTCTTCTGCGCCGCCTCCCATAGACCGTCGTGCGCGGTGAAATCGCCGTAGGCGTAGCCCAGCTCGACCAGCCGCCCCGACAGCATCGCGAAGTGCCGGGCCTCGTCCTGCGCGACGCCGATCCAGTCGACGTGAAATTCGGCAGGCATCTTCGCGAAGCGCCAGCTCGCGTCGAGCGCAAGGTTGATCGCATTGAACTCGATGTGCGCGACCGCGTGGATCAGCGCCGCGCGGCCTTCGGGCGTGCCCAGCCCGCGCCGCGGTACCTCGCGCGGATCGACCAGCAGCGGCCGCGGCGGCCGCCCGGGGACCTCGTCCCCTGCCGACGCAAGGGGACCCTCCCGCTCGCCATTGCTCCGACCCGGAACCAGGCCAGCAACCAGCTCGATCTTTTTTTGCGGCGAGGGCTCGACCAGCGCCGCCAGCACCGCCTCCCGCCAGCCGCTCAACGCAAGCCCGCCTCGAGATCGCCGGTGATGTCGGCAATGTCTTCCAGCCCGACCGCCACGCGCACCAGGCCTTCGTCGATGCCCGCCGCGGCGCGCGCTTCCGGCGTGATGCGGCCGTGGGTCGTCGTCGCCGGGTGCGTGATGGTGCTGCGCGTGTCGCCCAGGTTGGCGGTGATCGACAGCATGCGGGTCGAGTCGATCAGCTTCCAGGCCGCGGCCCGCCCGCCCGGCAGCTCGAACGACACCACGCCGCCGAAGCCGGTCTGCTGTTGCTTCGCGAGCGCGTGCTGCGGGTGATCCGGCAGGCCCGGGAAGTACACGCGCGCGACGCCGCTCTGGTGCTGCAGCCATTCCGCCAGCTTCTGCGCGTTGGCGCAGTGCGCGTGCATGCGCAGCGCCAGCGTCTCCATGCCCTTGAGGAAGACCCACGCGTTGAACGGGCTCATGCACGGACCGGCGGTGCGCATGAAGCCGAACACGTCCTTGCCGACGCGTTCCTTGTCGCCGACGATCGCGCCGCCCACGCAGCGGCCCTGCCCGTCCAGGTACTTGGTCGCCGAGTGGATCACGAAATCCGCGCCGAGCTTCAGCGGCTGCTGCAGCACGGGCGTCAGGAAGCAGTTGTCCACGCACAGCCAGGCTTTGTGCCGGTGCGCGATATCGGCCAGCGCGCGGATATCGGCCAGCTCCCCCAGCGGGTTGGACGGTGTCTCCACGAACAGCAGGCGCGTGTTGGGTTTGATCGCGGCTTCCCAAGCGCCGACATCACCCGGCGGAACGTAACTCGTCGTGACCCCGAAGCGCGCCAGCACGTTGTTGAACAGGTTGATGCTGGCGCCGAACAGGCCACTGGAGGCGACGATGTGATCGCCCGATTTCATCAGTGCCAGCACCAGGCTGAGGATCGCCACCATGCCGCTGGCGGTGGCCACGCAAGCCTCGCCGCCCTCCATCGCCGCCAGGCGCTGCTCGAAGGCGGCGACGGTCGGGTTGGTGAAGCGCGAGTAGATGTTGCCGGGCTGCTCGCCGGCGAACACGGCTGCGGCCTCGGCTGCGCTGCCGTAGACGTAGCTGGAAGTCAGCGACAGCGCCGCCGAGTGCTCCATGTCGTCGCTGCGATGCTCGCCGGCGCGGATGCCGAGCGTGGCGTAACCCCAGTCCTTCTGCGTCATTTCAATCGTCCAGCAAAAAAGCCCGCTCGCGCATGCGAAACGGGCTTATCACGCCACCCGTTTAGCGATATTTATAGAGCGCCTGCAAGCTGGGGCAAATCGGCGCGGGAACAGACTAGGCCTTGAGTACGGGGGCGGTCAAGGTCCGCGCGTCCCTCGATACGCGCCGCTTCGCGCGCTACTCGGGATGAGCGGTTGGTTTTTGTCCGACCACGAACAACCCGCTCTTCCCGAGTAGCCTCGCGAGCGCAGCGAGCGTGCGTATCGAGGGACGCGTCGCCCTCAGGCGCTCTGCAAATCCAGCGACGACTCCGAAGCCCGCTTGCGCGCCTCCTTGGCAGCGTCCGAGCGGAACAGCTCGAGCTGGCTCAGGTACTCGGGCGAGATGTCCTGGGTGATGTACTCGCCGGTGAACACCGAGCAGTCGAAGCGCTGGATGCGCGAGGACTTGTGGCGCACCGCCTCGATCAGGTCCTCGAGATCCTGGTAGATCAGCTTGTCGGCGCCGAGCAGCTGCTCCAGCTCCGGGATCGTCCGGCCGTGCGCGACCAGTTCGGACGAGGTCGGCATGTCGATGCCGTACACGTTGGGGAAGCGCACCGGCGGCGCGGCCGAGGCGAAGTAGACCTTGCGTGCACCGGCGTCGCGCGCCATCTGGATGATCTCGCGCGAGGTCGTGCCGCGCACGATCGAGTCGTCCACCAGCAGCACGTTCTTGCCCTTGAACTCCAGGTCGATCGGGTTGAGCTTCTGGCGCACCGATTTCTTGCGCTGCGCCTGGCCCGGCATGATGAAGGTGCGGCCGATGTAGCGGTTCTTGATGAAGCCTTCGCGGTACGACACGTCCAGGCGCGCGGCCACTTCCACGCCGGCGACGCGCGAGGTGTCCGGGATCGGGATCACCACGTCGATGTCGTGGTCGGGCCACTCGCGCAGGATCTTCTCGGCCAGTTTCACGCCCATGCGCAGGCGCGCCTTGTAGACGTAGATGTCGTCCATCACCGAATCGGGGCGCGCCAGGTAGACGTACTCGAAGATGCACGGCGAGTAGACCGGGTTGGCCGCGCACTGGCGCTTGTGGCACTTCCCGTCGAGCGTGATCACCACTGCCTCGCCCGGGCCGATGTCGTCGACCAGCTCGTAGCCCAGTGCGTCGAGCGCCACCGACTCCGAGGCGATCATGTAGTCGGGGCCGTAGGGGCCGTCGCGGCGGCCGTAGACCACCGGGCGGATGCCGTACGGATCGCGGAAGCCGACCACGCCGTAGCCGGTGATCATGGCGACGCACGCATAGGCGCCGCGGCAGCGCGCGTGCACGCCGGAAACCGCGGCGAACACGTCGTCCGGGGTCAGGCGCAGCACGCCGCGCTGCGACAGCTCGTGGGCGAAGATATTCAGCAGCACTTCCGAATCCGATTCCGTATTCAGGTGCCGGCGGTCCTGCAGGAACAGCTCCTGCTTGAGCTCCTCGGAATTCGTGAGATTGCCGTTGTGCGACAGCGAGATGCCGAACGGCATGTTGGTGTAGAACGGCTGGGCCTCGGCCGAGGTCGTGCAGCCGGCGGTCGGGTAGCGCACGTGGCCCACGCCCATGCTGCCGCGCAGCCGCGCCATGTGCTCGTCCTTGTTGAACACATCGCGGACCAGCCCGTTTTCCTTGCGCAGGTGCAGGCGGTCGCCTTCGTTGGTGATGATTCCCGCCGCGTCCTGGCCGCGATGCTGCAGCATCGTCAGCGCGTCGAACAGGTCCGAGTTGACGGGGGCGCCCTGGGAAACGATGCCGGCGATGCCACACATATCAGGAACTCGGTTGGCCTTCTGGAATGGGAGCCGGCTTGAGCTTTTCAAGCCAGCCCGCGGGGACCACCGACTTGAGTCCCTGCGCCAGCCACTCAAGACGTGTGACGAAGACCGATTCCTGCCACCAGGCGTCCTGGCGCGCGCCCATGGTGTCGGCGACCAGCACGAAGGCTGCTGCCAACAGGGACGCGCGGACCAGGCCGAAGCCGCCGCCGAGCGTGCGGTCGGTGCGGCGGAAGCTGCTGTTGTCCACCAGCTCGCACACAAACCAGGTCGTGATCGCGCCCACCAGGAGCCCACCGAGAAACAGTACCGCGTAGGACGCCGCGAGCCGCAACGCGGGGTCGGAAATCTTGTGCTCCAGGGCCAGCGCCGCCTCGTCGCTGAATGCCCACGCCAGCCACACCGCCAGCACCCAGGTGCCGATGCCCAGCACCTCGCGCACGAATCCGCGGGCGATGCCGATCACCACGGAGATCAGGAAGACGGCGATGATGCAGTAGTCGACCCAGATCATCCGGCGCGCACTGGTGGTATGCGCGCAATTTTACCATTCCGTGACGGCTGTGCCGGCGAGCTCAATTTTCCTTGACCGCCGCCTGCGCGTAGCCAAGGCCCTGCACCCGTGCCAACGCCGCGTTCGCCGCCTCGCGGCTGGCGAAGCTGCCCGCGCGAACGCGGTACAGCGTGCCCTTGGTGGTCTCGGCCGGCGACAGGATGCTGCCGATGCCGGCGGCCTTGAGCTTGTCCTGGACCAGGCGCGCATTGTCGATGTCGCCGAAGCTGCCGACCTGTACGGTCCAGTGCGGCACCGACGGCGCCGGCGCTGCGGGCTTCGGAGCCGGCGCAGCAGGCGCGGGCTTGGGGGCGCTCGCGGCAGGCGGCGCGGCGGGTGCGGGCGCCGCCGGCTCGGGGCGCGCGATGATGGCGGGCTCCATGCGCAGGGTGGGACGCGGCGTAGCGGTCTGCGCCGGTGCTTGGGGCGCTGCGGCAGGCGGCGGGGCTTTCGGCTCCGGTGCAGTGACCGGCACAGGCGCAGCGGCCTGCGGTGGACCTTCCGATTCCTGCGCCATGTCGACTTCGGGCTGCGACGAATCGCCCGCGGGCTCCGCCGGCGCTGCGAAGTTGGCCGGGGGCTCCGTGTCGGCCTGCGGCGCCGGCGCAGCATCGGCGGCTGGCGTCGGCGCTTCGGCTGCCGGTGGCTCGTCGAGCCCGACGGTGACCACGCTGACGCCTTCCTCCAGCTCCTGGCTGCCGGGCTTGGGCAGCAGCGCGGCGAGCAGGATCGCGCCGAGCAGCAGCACGGCGGCGCCGATCAGCCTTCGCTTGAGCACTTCGTCAGTCATGTCTGTTCCGCTGCCGCGGCGACGGTCAGGAACGAGCCCGTCACCACGATCCAGTCCTGATCATCCGCCTGCGCGCGCGCCCGAGCCAGCGCCTCGGCGACATCGCCACATTGCTCGGCGTCCCAGCCAACCTCGCGGCTGCGCGCCGCAAGCTCGCCGGCGCTGAGCCCGCGCGGGCCCGGCAACCCGGCGAGGAACGCATGATGCACCAGCGGCGCCAGCTGCCGCGCGAAGGACTCGACCGGCTTGTCGGCGAGCATGCCGAGCACCAGCCAGATGCGTCCGGACGGCAGCAGCGCGCGCAGGTTGTCGGCCAGCACCGCGGCCGCCTCGGTGTTGTGGGCGACGTCCAGGATCAGCCGGCCCTCGCGCTGGAACCGGCCCGGCAGGCGCAGCAGCGGCAGCGCGGCGCGGATCGCCTCCGGTTGCACCGGCAGCAGCGGCTGCAGTGCGTTGACCGCCGCGATCACGCCGCTGGCGTTCTGCATCTGCACGGCGCCGGCCAGGCCGGGCTTCGGCAGCGCGTCCAGCTCCTGGCCTCCGCCGTGCCAGCGCCAGTCTTGGGCGCGCGGCTCGAAATCGAACTCGCGCCCGAGCTGGGTCAGCTCCACGCCGAGCGCCGCGCCTGCGGCGGCGATCGAGGCCGGGGGCGCGCGCTCGACCAGCACCGCGGGCCGCCCGGCGCGCAGGATCCCGGCTTTTTCGCGGCCGATGCTCTCGCGGTCCGGGCCGAGCCAGTCGGTGTGGTCCAGCCCGATGTTGGTGATCAGCATCGCGTCCGCATCCACCAGGTTTACCGCGTCGAGGCGCCCGCCCAGCCCGACCTCCAGCACCTGCACCTCGACACGCGCCTCGCGGAACAGCCACAGCGCCGCCAGCGTGCCGAACTCGAAGTAGGTCAGCAGGGTATCGCCGCGCGCCTGCTCGACCGCCGCGAATGCGCGGCACAGCAGTTCGTCGGAAGCGGGCACCGAGTCGATCGCGATGCGGTCGTTGTAGCGCAGCAGGTGCGGCGAGGTGTAGAGGCCGACGCGGTAGCCGGCTGCGCGATAGATGCCGGCCGCGAGCGTCGCGCTGGAACCCTTGCCGTTGGTGCCGGCGACGGTCAGCGTGCGGATGCGCCGCTCCGGCAGGCCCAGCCGGTGCGCGACCTGCGCGACGCGCTCGAGGCCCAGCGCGATCGACTTCGGGTGCAGCGCTTCCTGGTAGGCCAGCCAGTCCGCGAGGCTCCAGGCGGAATGCGGAAGCGAACGCGTCACCCGGATTAGTGCCCGCCGCTGCCGGTAACGGTCGGCGTGAAGTGCGTGAGCATCGCCAGCAGCCGGTAGATCTTCTCGCGCATCTCGCGCCGGTCCACGATCATGTCGATCGCGCCCTTTTCCAGCAGGAACTCGGCGCGCTGGAAGCCGTCGGGCAGCTTCTGGCGCACGGTCTGCTCGATCACGCGCGGGCCGGCGAAGCCGATCAGCGCCTTCGGCTCGGCGAAATGAATGTCCCCCAGCATCGCCAGGCTGGCCGATACCCCGCCCATGGTCGGATGGGTCAGCACCGAGATGTACGGCAGCCCGCGCTCGGCCAGCTTGGCCAGCGCCGCCGCGGTCTTGGCCATCTGCATCAGCGAGAACAGCGACTCCTGCATGCGCGCGCCGCCGGTGGCCGAGAAGCACACCAGCGGCACGCCGTACTCGAGGCAGGCGTTGACGCCGCGCACGAACTTCTCGCCGACCACGCTGCCCATCGAGCCGCCCATGAAGCTGAACTCGAAGGCCGCCGTCACCAGCGGCAGGCCCATCAGCTGGCCGCGGATGACGATCAGCGCGTCCTTCTCCTCGGTCTCGGCCTGGGCTTCCTTGAGGCGCTCGGAGTACTTGCGGCTGTCCTTGAACTTGAGCGGGTCGGTCGGGATGACCTCGGCGCCGATCTCGATGCGCGGCTC
>DATLCG010000156.1:0-2785 GCA_035526525.1 Binatia bacterium | reverse complement strand
CTCGGCCTCGAGCGGCTTCAGGCCCAGTTCCTCGGCCCTGGCCTCGTCCATGTAGCTCGCGTACAGGTCGCCGACCTTCTGCTCGTCGCTGCCGGCGGCCTTGTCGGTCTTCTTCGCCGATTCCTCGATGATGCCGCGCAGGCGTTCCTGCGACAGGTCGTAAAGCTGCGTGAAGGCGGCGTAGCCCGCCTTGTCAGCCGGGATCTGCGTGGTCGCCAGCCAGTGGCCGTTGACGAAGCGATAGAAGTCGTCCTGCGGGCGCACGCTCTTGTCGAAGTTCGACAGCTCGACGCCGGAGCCGAGGGCCTTGGGCGCGGCGGCGGGCACTGCCGACGTCGCGGTGTTGGGCCCCTCGCCCGCCTGCTTGCCGCAGGCTGCGAGCACGACGGCACAGAGCGCCCACAGGGCGCGGATCAGATGCTGGTTCACGGGTCTCCCCCTCTCGAAATCTGTTGTGAAAAACGCGCGCGATCATAGTGCGTCCATGGCGCTCGCGCACGGCCACTGCTGCGGGGATGCGCGGGGGCGGCTCCGGGTCGCGAGCGGTCTCAGCGCGGCAGGTCTACCCAGACGAATCGCGAGGGATGCCCCTCCGAGCCCACCAGCACGCGCCGGCCCGATGCGTCGAACGCGGCCCCCTCGGCCTGCGCCAGCAACGGCAGCTCCACGACCCGGGGCGGCTGGGTGACCGACTCGCCCCAGCCTCCCGGCTGGGCGCGGTAGAGGTAGAGGTGCCGCTGTGTCAGGACCAGCAGCCGGCGCCCGTCCGGCGACAGGTCCATGGCGGTGGGCCGTTCCAGCAGCCGCCCGGGGATGCCGGGCAGCACGCCCAGTGGCTCGGCGACCTTCACCGCGCGCGGCGTGCGGTCCGGCAGCGGCAGGCGATAGAGGCGCGGCGGCGAATCGCGCTTGCTGAGCAGCAGGATCTCGCCGCGTGACGCGTCCACTGCGACGGCCTCGCAGTCGCGCGGGCCGTCGGGCCAGCGGAACTCGAGCCGCCACAGCAGGGCGACATCGTCGCCGCGGCCCGGATCGCGCACCGCGTAGAGCGTCACGCTGTTGCGCAGCGCGAAATTGTCGCCGGTGTCCGCGATCAGCAGGGCCGGCTGTCCGCGATCCTGGAAGGACGCGATGTCCTCCCAGTCCACCGCCCGCGCGGCCGGCACCGTCACCGCGCCCAGGCTCTCGCCGCCGGGGCCGCTGCGGTACAGCACCGGGCCGTCGCCGCTGTCGTTGTGGGCCCAGTACAGGTCCGCCTCGCGCAGCGAGCGCGCAAGGCCGCTGGTTTCGTCCAGTGCGGGGTCGGCGAACGTGCCGCGCTGCGCGCAGACCGTCGTGCTGGCGGCGGCGAGCAGCAGCGCCGCGGCGAATCTCACACCGAAGCCGCGATCAGGCCGATGGCCGTCCAGTACGTCGCGAGGATCACCGGCTGCGCATGGCGATAGCGGCGCACGAAGCGCCGCAGCCCGAGCGCCGAGTCCGAGAACAGGAACAGCAGCGCGCCGGCCAGCGCGAGCCGGGACGCGCGGCCCGGCAGCGCCTCGAAGCGCGCGGCGGCGGCGAACACCATCGCCCCGAGCACCACGCAGTACAGCAGCACCGGCAGCTTGAGTGCGCCGGCGCGCGGCAGCATGGCCCACAGCAGCACCGCCGCGTAGAGCACCACCAGGGCGAGCCAACCCGGCAGCTCGACCTGCGAGACCCCCGAAAGGAACGCTGCGACGAAGCCGGCGTGCGCCAGCAGGAAAGAAGACAGGCCGGCGACGAACCAGCGCTCGTCCTCGAACATCAGGCACACATCGCCGGCGAGCGACAGCACCAGTGCCGCGAGCACCCAGGCCTGGTAGTGCCAGTCGCTGCGCAGCGCCACGCCCGCCGCTGCGCCGATGAGCAGCGTGGTCAGCGGCTTCAGCGCGTAGAAAGCCGTGTGGCGGCGCTCGTTGCGCTCGAGCCAGATCGCGGCGACGCCGGTGGCGGCGGCGGCGAACAGCAGCAGATGGCTCCACATGGCGCGCGCAGGATAAGAAAAAACAGCCCGTAGCGGGGCGGCAGCGGGCAGCGGGGAAAAGCCCGGGCGCCACCGACAGCATCGATCGCCAGGTGTCCGGACGATGACCGACCCGTGGCTACACTGGCGCATGGCCCTGCGCGTCCACTGGCTGCAGCACGCCGAGCACGAAGGCCTCGGCGCCATCGCACCGTGGCTGCGGCGCCGCGGTTGCCGCCTCACCGCCACGCGGCTGCAGCGAGGCGAGCGACTGCCTGGGGTGCGCGCTTTCGACTGGCTGATCGTCATGGGCGGGCCCATGAACATCTACCAGCATGACCGGTACCCATGGCTGGTCCGGGAGAAGGACCTGATTAATGACGCATGCGTCACAAATAAGAAGGTTCTGGGATTGTGCTTGGGCGGTCAGCTGCTTGCCGACGTCCTCGGTGGGCCAGTCACCAACCAGTCCAGCGAAATAGGCTGGTTTGACGTAGAAATGACGGCAGAAGCCGCCAGATCGCGCGTTTTTTCGGATCTGGCCCGGGCCTTCCCCGCCTTTCACTGGCACGGGGACACCTTTGCCATTCCTCCGCGGGCCCGGCACGTCATGCGGAGCGCCGCATGTGCAAACCAGGGTTTCGAGGCCGATGACGGGCGGCTCGTCGGGCTGCAGTGCCACCTCGAGGTGCGCCATAGCGACGTCGGCCGCTGGGTCGCCGAGGACCCGCCGGCGCCCGGACCCTGGGTGCAGACCCCGCAGGAGATGTCGCGCTCGCCGGCGCGCTTCGCGGCGAC
>DATLCG010000153.1:0-36920 GCA_035526525.1 Binatia bacterium | reverse complement strand
CGCCTTCGGGAAAAGGCGCGTCGCGAATTGGACTACCGACGGCACCAAGGCCCTGCTGAACGCGAAGCACGCGGTGGATCGCGGGTTCACTTTCCACGAGCATCTGGACCATGTGGAGCTGATCCACATGAACGGGCGGGTCTACGACCCGCTGCTTGGTCGGTTCCTCAGCCCCGATCCGAACGGCATGCCTTTCAGCACCCAAGGCCTGGATCGGTATGGATATGCAGGCAACAACCCCCTGAACCGGGTGGACCCTTCGGGCTATCGTTGGCATCCGAAATGGGAAGGACGAGCGCGCCATTTTGCCCTTGACATGGCGCGCAACGGTCTGCACCACGCTCCGGGCGCCAATTACTACTACGCGTACAAAGATGGCGGGTGGAACGGCGTGGCCGGAGTCGCGAATACCCAGGGGATCAACAGCGTGCTCGCGTATTACGAGATCCCGGCGCAAGTCAACATCTCCTACACCTATGACGAAGGCTGGGGAGTCGGTGCGTATTACACCTACGCGTCAGAAGGCACCAGCGCGGGCGGACTTCAGTTGGGCGTCCGCTATCAATCCCGGGGCCGCAGCCGCTGGACCGGCGAAGTGGGATATGCCTATGTAGGCGACAGCGGGTTCACCGATTCCGTATTCCTCTCTTGGGGAAGCGGTGGGTACGTCACGGTCGGCGCCGGCTTCGGGTATACCGGCAGCTTCAGCGATGTTCGGTACGCAGTGGCGGCCCGTTACTCGCAGACCTACCACGAGGGCCGTCGTATCGCCGAGGACTTCGATACTTTCTTCAATCTAAACGTCGCTGATTTTTTTCGGGAGTTGCCTACGGAGAAAGGGGGAAGGTATCTACGACCAGTGTTTCAAAACGGCGGCTACCCACCCATTACTGGTTTCAACAAACCGTGCTCCGACGGAGATTGCCCATGGGGCGCCGAGCAATCTGCCTTAATGGTATCGCTCGATTACGCACTTCTGCATCCGACGGCTGTCTTCCATGACTATTTCGTGAGCGATGTGAATGTGTACGACAGAGGGGATTGGCAGTTTTACGCGGCTATGCCGATTGCATTCATACTCGGCACCATGACCGGTGACGCCAATTATCTACAGGAGATCGGCTATTACCAATTCATGTACGGCCACTAGCATCGTCACGGCATTACTGCTTTGGGGAGCTTCGCTTAACGCGTGCACTGCAATTCTCGGTCCTCAAAAGGAGGGCACGATCCCTTGGCTTCGTACCCACAACAAGGAAGACGTCATGCGGATGAGTCAGGAGGGTCGCGATAACCTCTGCAGATACGGGGGGAAACGTGAAGCACGAGAGCCCACCCTTTTGCTGGGTTTACTCGATCAGGGTGACATCGATGAACTGGCAAGTAGGCCGCCCTTCACCATGCCCAAGGTCGGGGACAAGCGGTGTTACATTTTTTATACCTTCGAGTGGTCAGTTGCTGACGGCACGCAGGTAGTGTCGGACCTGAGGCGCGCCGGACATCGCGAAATGCGGTTGCGATTTCCGACACATGGCCAGGTGGCTGATCAAGCATGCCGCGAGTACACCCTCACGGATGACGTGATCACCGGCATCGCGCCCTGCTCCTGAAAGGCGTCCTAGTGCCTGAGCGGTACAGTTTTGAACTGTCCAAATAAAGGGTCCGCTCGCGTGGTGATGACTTGCCGGACCACTATCTCCTGCCTCGTCACGATCCTGCTCGTGGGATGCGCGGGCGTGCCAATATCGTCGAGCCTCGCGCCACGAAAGGACGCAACAGGAATTGCCAGCTCAGTTGTCGGATCCATTCATAAACGCCAATGGCTTGCCGACTATGTCGCATATGTCATTACTGCACCCAACGAGGGCTTTAAGCCTCGCAACTGGAACGAACCCGTCCAACTGCGACCCGACGTCGCACAAGAAGTTAACGTCGTTTTCCGATTCGGGAGGTGGCGCGCGAAATCGTCGTTCACGCTAAAGCCCGAGCCCGGTAAGACCTATCAGGTAGCCTTTTCATACATCGACACGAGCTTCAGGGATTACGTGGATTTCTGGATCGTTGACTTGTCTACGCTCGAAGCAGTGACACCGAAGAAACGCGTGGCGCTCGAAATCCCATTCAATTGGGGAGCTGCTTTCAGCCGCCTATAGGCCATATCAATGGCCGCAGCTGCGGGCTGGGCTTGACTGCACCTGCAAGCGCTACACTCCCGCGCAAAACGCGGAGACCCCCATGCGATTCCTGACCCTCGCGCTCGGCGCGCTCGTGCTGCTGGCCGTGGCGCTCGCCGTCAACACCGCCCGCGTGCAACCGGCGCCCAGGGCCGCCGCGGCGACCGACCTGCCTGCGCTGGATGAAAAGGCGCTGGCGCAGCACCTGTCCGCGGCGGTGCGCGTGCCGACGGTCACCTACACCGAGCGCGACAGGGTGGACTGGTCGCAGTTCGGCAAGCTGCATGAAGTCCTGAAGAAGCAGTTCCCCAGGGTCCACAAGGAACTGAAGCGCGAGACCGTGGCGCAGCGCAGCCTGCTGTTCACCTGGCGCGGCAGCGACGCCTCGATGCCGCCGATCCTGCTGCTGGCACACCAGGATGTCGTGCCGATCGAGCCGGGGACCGAGAAATCCTGGACGCATCCGCCCTTCGCCGGCGAGATCGCCGACGGCTTCGTCTGGGGCCGCGGCACGCTCGACGACAAGGCCAGCCTGGTGGCGCAGCTGGAAGCCGCGGAGTGGCTGCTGGCGCACGGCTTCAAGCCCAAGCGCACCCTGTATTTCGCCTTCGGCCACGACGAGGAAATCAGCGGCACCGAGGGCGCCACGAACCTGGCGAAGGAGCTGGCGAAGCGCCGGGTGAAGGCCGAGTTCTCGCTCGACGAGGGCGGCAGCATCACCGTCGGCGTGGTGCCGAACGTGAAGGCGCCGGTGGCCTCGATCATGACGGCCGAGAAGGGCTACGTGTCGTTCCGGCTCACCGCGCACGATCCGGGCGGCCACTCCTCGCGGCCGGGTCCCACCACCGCGATCGGCCGCCTGTCGCGCGCGGTCGCGAGGCTGCAGGCCCATCCGTTCCGACCGCACCTGACCGCGCCGGTGCGCGACATGCTGACGCGGCTGGCGCCCGAGTACCCGCTGGCGCAGCGCGTGGCGGTTGCCAACCTCTGGCTGCTGCGGCCTCTGGTCGTGCGCCGCATGACCGAAGGCCGCATCACCAACGCGCTGGTGCGCACCACCACCGCGCCGACCATCTTCAGCGCCGGCATCAAGGACAACGTGCTGCCGAGCGAGGCCAGCGCGGTGGTCAACTTCCGCATCGCGCCGGACGAATCCATCGCCGACGTCGAGCGCCACGTCCGCCGCGTGATGGACGACGACGGCATCGAGCTGGCGGTGCTGGATTTCGCCTCCGAGCCTTCGACCCCTGCCTCCGACCGCACCCCGGGGTTCCAGCTGCTGGAGCGCACCGTCAACGAGGTGTTCCCCGAGGCGGTGGTGTCGGCCGGCCTCGTCATCGGCGCCACCGACAACCGCCACTATGGTGCGGTGCGCGAGCAGCGCTACAACTTTGCGCCGCTGGTCATCGGCGAGGAGGACCTGTCGCGGGTCCACGGCAGCAACGAGCGCGTGGCCACCAGGGACTACGTCCGCATGGTGCAGTTCTACCTGCGGCTGATCCAGAACGCCGCGGGCTGAAGCGGCTAGAATTTGCCCATCGCCCGCGTCCGCGCGGGCAAAATTCTTTCAGGACCTGCCATGAGCGCCGCCGCCGAACAGCAGATGCCGAAAGGCATTCCCTACATCATCGTCAACGAGTTCGCCGAGCGCTTCTGCTTCTACGGCATCAACTCGATCCTGGCGATCTACATGGTGCAGTTCCTGCACTTCACCGACGCCAATGCCGCGACCTGGCAGTCGCTGTTCAAGTCCGGCGCCTATTTCTTCCCGCTGGTCGGCGCCATCGTCTCCGACGTGTTCTGGGCGAAGTTCCGCACCATCATCACGTTCTCCGCGTTCTACGTGGCGGGCTGCTTCGTGCTGGCCTTCACCGAGACCGCGACCGGCATGGCCGTCGGCATGTTCCTGGTGGCCTTCGGCACCGGCGGCATCAAGCCCTGCGTGTCCACCAACGTCGGCGACCAGTTCACCGCGAAGAACGCGCACCTGATCGAGCGGGCGTTCTCGTGGTTCTACCTCGCCATCAACGCCGGCTCGTCCATCTCGATCTTCCTCTGCCCGATCCTGCTGCAGAAGCCGGAATACGGACCGCGCCTGGCCTTCGGCGTGCCCGGCGTGATGATGACGCTGGCGACGATCGCGTTCTGGCTCGGACGCAACAAGTTCGCGGTCGTGCCGCCGGCGATGACGCAGGGCCGCGGCAGGGGCCTGGCGCTGTTCGCCGCCGGCATCGTGCCGGTGCTCGCCATCTCGATGTTCGCCTACACGCGCGGCGGCCCGCTCGGCGCGCTGCTCTCGCTGATCGTGCTGCTGTCGCTGCTGGTGGTGCTGTGCCTGCGGACGCCGCTGCGCGGCGCGCTGCCGCGCGAGCTGACCGGCTGGCTGGAGCAGTCGTTCACCGGCGAGGGCCTGCGCATCGTCGGCCGGCTGCTGGTGGTCTACTTCTTCGTCGCCATGTTCTGGATGCTGTGGGACCAGTCCAACGGCAACACCTGGACGCTGCAGGCGCAGTCCTCGCTGATGGACAAGCACCTCGGCTTCGGCATCACGCTGCTGCCGGCGCAGCTGCAGGTGGTCAACGGCCTGCTGATCCTGATGCTGGTGCCGATCTTCACCTACGGCATCTACCCGCTGCTGGGCCGCTTCTTCCCGGTCACGCCGCTGCGCCGCATCGGCATCGGCCTGTTCACCGTGGCCAGCTCGTTCCTGATCGTGGCCTGGATCGAGAACGAGATCCAGGACGGCCACCCCGTCAGCATGTGGTGGCAGATCCTGGCGTACGTGGTGCTGACGGCGTCGGAAGTGCTGGTGTCCATCACCGCGCTCGAGTACTCCTACAAGCAGGCGCCGCTGCGCATGAAGAGCTTCATCATGGCGCTGTTCCTGCTCTCGACCAGCGTCGGCAACATCCTGATCGCGGCGGTGAACCAGGCCATGATCAAGCCGCTGGAAGCCACGGCGATCGAGACCGGCGCGGACACCTGGGTGCGGCTGAAGGATGCCTCCGGCTTCGTCACCGGCCAGAAGATCGACTTCACCGGCGAATCCGGCATCCGCGTGACGACCGCGTCCGAGAACGGCGCGGCGCCCAACAGCGGTCCGCTGCAGGGCACCTTCCTGGTCGCCGAAATCGACGCCGCCGCGCAGCGGCTGCGCCTGATGGACGTGGTCAACCGCCAGTCCGTCGCCAGCACCGGCGAATACAAGGACACCGCGCAGGTGTCGACCTACTACCTCGTCGGCCCGAACTACTTCTATTTCTTCGTCGCCGTGATGGCGGTGATGGGCGTGATCTACGTGTTCGTGGCGATGTGGGTGAAGGAGAAGACCTACGTGCGCGCCGACGAGGGCGGGGCCGCTTGAGCGAGCCCGCGGCGGCGCCGGCCGCCGAGCACGCGCTGCACTTCGTCCGCGCGCCGCAGCCGGCCGCGGACCGCCGCGACCTGCGCGAGCTGAACAAGCTCGCCAAGCGCCTGCGCCGGCAGGCGGGCAAGGCGATCGAGGATTACCGGATGATCGAGCACGGCGACAAGGTGCTCGTGGCGCTGTCCGGCGGCAAGGACTCGTGGACGATGCTCGACCTGCTGCTGGCGCTGCGCGAGAAGGCGCCGGTGGACTTCGAGCTGGTGGCCGTCAACCTGGACCAGAAGCAGCCGGGCTTCCCGGAGCAGGTGATCCCGGACCATTGCCGCGCGCGCGGCGTGCCGTTCCACGTGATCGAGCAGGACACGTACAGCGTGGTCAAGCGCGTCGTGCCGGAGGACAAGACCATGTGCGGCCTGTGCTCGCGCCTGCGCCGCGGGGCGCTGTACCGCTACGCGCGCGAGAACGGCTTCACCCGCATCGCGCTGGGCCATCACCAGGACGACATCGTCGCCACCTTCTTCCTGAACCTGTTCCACGGCGGCAAGCTCAAGGCCATGCCGCCGAAGCTGCGCTCGGACGACGGCACCAACATCGTGATCCGGCCGCTGGCGTACTGCCGCGAAGCCGACATCGCCGCCTACGCCGCGTGGAAGGAATTCCCGATCATTCCCTGCAACCTGTGCGGCTCGCAGGAGCATCTTCAGCGCAAGCAGGTGCGGCGGATGATGGCCGAGTGGGAGAAGCAGCATCCCGCGCGCATCGAGCAGATCTTCAGCGCGCTGCAGAACGTGGCGCCGTCGCAGCTGGCGGACCCGAAGCTGTTCGACTTCGCCGCGCTGGGTGCGCGCGGCGACGCGCCCGCCCGCTGGCTGGGGCCGGACGAGGCCTGATCGCGCCATGTCCGGCCCGCGCACGCTGCAGTTCTGGTTCGACTACATCTCGCACAACGCGTACCTGGCGTGGATGCAGTTGCCGGCGCTGGCGGCACGGCACGGGCTGACGGTCGAGCCGATCCCGGTCGTCTTCGGCGCGATGCTGTCGCACTACGGCCAGGTCGGCCCGGCCGAGCTGCCCGCCAAGAGCCGCTGGATGCTGTGGAACGTGCTGCGCAAGGCGCGCACGCTCGGCATCCCGATCGCCCCGCCGGCGTCGCATCCGTTCAACCCGCTGCTGCCCCTGCGCGCGAGCTGCTGCACGCTGACGACGGCGCAGCGCAGCGACCTGGTCGGCCGGCTGTTCCGCGCCACCTGGGCCGAGGGGCGCGCCGTGTCCGAGCCCGCGGTGGTGGAGCAGGTGCTGCGCGAGGCCGGGCTGCCGGCCGGCGAGCTGATGGCGCAGGCGGCGAGCGAGCCGGTGAAGCTGCAGCTGCGGCGCAACACCGACGAGGCGCTCGCCGCGGGCGTGTTCGGCGTGCCGACGCTGCGCGTGGACGGCGAGTTGTTCTGGGGCTTCGACGATTTCGAGTGGCTGGAGAAATTCCTGTCCGGCCACGACCCGCTGCCGCGCGACCGCGGCGGCCTGGAGGCCTGGACGCAGATCCGGCCGAGCGTGCAGAGGAAGAAGGCGTGAGCCTGCGGACAGCGGGGTGGATGCTCGCGGCCGCGCTCGCCCCCGGCGTCATGGCGGCCGACAAGCCGCAGTCCGCCCCGGCACCGGCACCGGACACCGTGGCCGCGCCCTTTCTGTGGGAAGTGCAGGGCGCGAAGGCGAAGCACTACCTGCTCGGCTCCGTGCACATGCTGCCGCAGAGCACGCAGCCGCTGCCGCTGGCGCTCGACGCGGCTTACGCCACCACGCGCGGCACGGTGTTCGAAAGCGACATCGGCCGGCTCAACTCGCCCGAGCTGCAGGCCAAGATGATCGGCGCGGGCACCGAGGACCGGGCGGGCGGACTGAAGAAGCGCATCGGCCCGGCGCAGTGGGACAAGCTGCAGAAGCGCGCACGCAAGCTCGGCCTGCCGACGCCGATCTGCGCCACGTTCCGCGCCTGGCTGTGCGCGCTGACGCTCGAGCTGTCGAGCGTGCAGCAGGCCGGCTTCGACGCCGCGTTCGGCATCGACCAGTACTTCTACGGCAAGGCCATCGACGACGGCCGCGCGCTGACCTGGCTCGAGACGCCCGAGCAGCAGCTCGAGCTCTTCACCGGCATGCCCGATGCGATGGCGACGCAGTTCCTGGGCGCGACGCTCGACGGCATGACCGACTCGAGCATGGCGCCGGGAGAGCTCGAGCACGTGTGGCGCAGCGGCGACCTCGCGGCGGTGCAGAAGGAGATGGACGCGCTGCACGCGAAATACCCGGAGGTCTACGCGCGACTGCTGGCCGACCGCAACAAGGCCTGGCTGCCGAAGCTGGCCGAGCTGTTCGGCGGCGAGTCGCCGCAGTTCGTCGTCGTCGGCGCGGCGCATCTGCCGGGCCCCGACGGACTGCTGGCCGCGCTGCGCGCCCAGGGCCTGGCCGCGGTGCCGGCGACCGGGGCCGCAGTGGATGCGCAGGTCGCGTCGGTGACGCCGCGCGATCCCCGGCCGAAGGACACGCCGTGGCTGATGCCGTTCCTGAGCACGCGCGATCCGGACGCGGCGTTCGCCTTCTACCAGCGCGCGTTCGGCTTCGCGCCGGGATTCACGCTGAAGGGGGACGATGGCCGGCTGGCGCACGCCGAGCTGAAATACCGCGACGTCGTGGTCATGCTCGGCCCCGAGTCGCCGAAGGAGAAGCGCCAGGCGCCCGTTACCGGCAAGTTCACCGCGCCCGCCGAGCTGTACCTGTACGTGGACGACGTCGATGCCGCCGCGGCGCGTGCGAAGGCGGCGGGCGCGGAGGAAATCGAGCCGCTGGCGGACCAGAAGTGGGGCGACCGCACCGTGCTGCTGCGCGATCCGGACGGCTACCTGTGGCGGCTGGCGACGCACCTGCCCGGCAAGCCGTGAGCGCCGCGGGCCCGGCGGAGACGCCGTGGCAGATCCGCCGCGACGACCTGCGCGGACCCGAGATCCGCGCGCTGCTGGAAGAGCACCTGCGCTGGATGTACCGCGTGTCGCCGCCCGAGAGCGTGCATGCGCTCGACCTCGACGCGCTCCGACACCCGGGCATCGGCTTCTGGACCCTCTGGAGCGGCAGCGAGCTCGCCGGCTGCGGCGCGCTCAAGCGCATCGATGCCGCGCACGCGGAGATCAAGTCGATGCGCACGGCGGATGCCTTCCTGCGCCGCGGCGTCGCCGCGCGGATGCTCGCGCACCTGCTGGAGGAAGCGCGCAGCGGCGGCTTCCGTCGCGTCAGCCTGGAGACCGGGTCCCAGCCGTACTTCGAGCCGGCGCGCGCGCTGTACCGGCGCTTCGGCTTCGCCGAATGCGCGCCGTTCGAAGGCTACGTCGAGGATCCGAACAGCGTGTTCATGACGCGGTCGGTCGAAGCCGAGCCCGACGCGCGGGCCTAGTCCGGGATGATGTAGGACGTCACCTTCGACGCGCCTTCTCCGCCGACCACTTCCTTGCGGCTGGAGGGTTTCTCCGGCGCAGGCTTCTCGGGGCGATTCCAGCTCGGCGGCATCTCGTCGGGGGCCAGCGGTGCCGCAGCCGGCTCGACCCGCACCGAGCTGACCGCCGCCGCCGCAGCCGCGGCGGGCCCCGCGCGCCGGCGCGCCGGCGCGGCCGGTGTGGCGGGTGCGGCTGGCGTGGCCGGTGCGGCGAGGTCGGCTGCGGGCGCTAGTGCGGGGGCCGCCGCGACCGGCGCCGGAGCGGACGACGCGAGCGGCTCGAGCAGCGCCGCGCCCAGCCATTCGCGCAATGCCGGCAGGTTGAGCACCGCGGCCATGTATTCGCGCTCCGGGCCGTCGAGCGCAACCTGGTAGGTGTGGAAGCGCAGCGCCACCGGCGCGTACATCGCGTCCACGATGCCGAACTTGCCGAACAGCCACTCGCCGCTCTTGGCGCTGGCCTGGCGGCACTCGCGCCAGATCTGGCGGATGCGCGCGATGTCGGCGGCGGCGGCCGGGCCGTAATTGTGCGGCGACGGCGGGCGGCGGCAGTCAAGCGGCAGCTCGCGCCGCAGCTCGCTGAAGCTCGACAGCATCTCGCACGACAGCGCGCGGGCTTGCGCACGCTGCGCGGCGTCGGACGGCCAGGCGTTGGCGAGCTTGAGCGTCTCGGCCACGTACTCGCAGATGGCCAGCGATTCCCACACGCGGATCGAGCCGTTCTTCAGCACCGGCACGCGGCCGCTCGGCGAGTGCTCGCGGATGCGCTTGGGCGTGTCCGGCTGGTTCAGCGGCACCACCACTTCCTTGAACTGCACCCCGTGGTGGCGCATGAACAGCCAGGGGCGCAGGGACCATGAGGAGGAGGTGCGGCTGCCGAGGACGAGCGTGAGGTCGGACATGGCGAGGGCGTCACGGAAGCGGGGTCCCATGATACGCCCCGCCCCGAACGCGCCGGCCCGGCACCGGTCCAAGGCCGGACGTCCGTCGCGGACCGCCGACCCTGACCCCAAACCCCCGATTCCGCCGTGTCGCCCTGTGCCTCGCGGTGCTGGCGGCTTCCGGCTGCGCGTCCATGAAAGTGCACGTGGACGGGGTGCACGGCGCCGAGAAGGAGAACGTGGAAGCGCGCCTGTCCATCCGCGACTACGCCGAGGACGGGGGCCACGACGCCGACCGCCTGCAGCAGCTGCACCGGCGCGCCGAGGGCGAGATCCGGCAGGCGATGCAGGCCTACGGCCACTACG
Organism: Binatia bacterium; assembly: GCA_035526525.1. Lineage (GTDB taxonomy): Bacteria > Pseudomonadota > Gammaproteobacteria > Nevskiales > Nevskiaceae > JACPFV01. Next base: position 26,657 of record DATLCG010000153.1, on the reverse strand, counting down.
CCCCGACCGTGCGCGCCACGCTCGACGACGACGGCGGGGGCAAGCACTGGCGCGCGCGGTACGACGTGGATGCCGGCCCCCAGGTGCGGCTGTTCAACATCGAGCTGACCTTGCAGGGCCCCGGCGCGGGCTTTCCGCCGTTGCGCGAGGCGCTCGAGCGGGTGCCGCTGAAACGCGGCGAGCCGCTGCGCCACGGCGACTACGAGACCGCCAAGATGCAGGTGCTGCGCGCCGCCACCGACGCCGGCTTCCTCGACGCACGCTTCACCGAGCACACCCTGGCGGTGGACGCCGAGCAGCGCCGTGCCGACGTGCGCCTGGTGCTCGACACCGGCCCGCGCTATTTCTTCGGCGAGGTGACCGTCACGCAGGACCGCCTCGACCCGGTGTTCCTCGCGCGTTACGTGCCGATCCGGCCCGGCGATCCGTTCAATCCGCAGAAGCTGCTGCAGACGCAGTTCGCGCTCGGGGACCTCGGCTACTTCGGCACCGTCGACATCCAGGCGCGGCGCGACGCCGTCGTCGACCAGCGCGTGCCGATCGACATCCGGCTGACGCCGCGGCCACGGCATCGCTACGACGTCGGCCTGGGCTACGGCACCGACACCGGGCCGCGCGTGTCGGCGGGCACCGAGTTCCGCAACCTCAACCGGCACGGCCACCGGCTGCGGCTCGACACGCGCGTGTCGGAAGTGAAGAAGACCGCCGGCGCGGAGTACCGCGTGCCGCTGGGCACGCGCGCCGGCGAGTACGTCGGCCTCGCCGGCGCCTACACCGACGAGCGCATCGGCGATGGCCGCAGCCGCCACGTGGACTTCGGCCCGTCGCTGTCGCGCTCGCCCGGCGAGTGGCAGCGTCGCCATTACCTGACGTACCTGTACGAAGAGTCGTTCCTGCCGGCGACGGGCAACAACGACGTCGGCCTGCTGATGCCGGGCAGCGCGCTGTCGCGCGACCAGGTCGACGGCTCGATCCATGCGCGCAAGGGCTGGTACCTGTTCAGCGACGTGCACGGCGCCTACCGCGGCGCGCTGTCGGACGTGAGCTTCGTCGAAGGACATGCGCTGCTGCGCGGCGCCTATCCGCTGGGCCTGCGCACGCGCCTGTTCGCCCGCGCCGAGTTCGGCGCGGTGCGCACCGAGGACTTCGCGCAACTGCCGCCGTCGCAGCGCTTCTTCGCCGGCGGCGACCAGAGCGTGCGTGGCTACGGCTACCAGTCGCTGGGCCCGCGCGATCCCGTGAGCGGCAAGATCGTCGGCGGCCGCTACCTCACCGTGTACAGCGTCGAGGCCGAGTATCGCGTCTGGGGCAACTGGGGCGTGGCCGCGTTCTTCGACGCCGGCAACGCCAGCGACGATCGCTCGCCGAGCCTGTACCGGGGCATCGGCCCGGGCATCCGCTACGCCGCGCCGATTGGCACGCTGTCGATCGACCTCGCGCATCCGCTCGACGGCGACTCCGGCGGCATCCGGCCGCACCTCGGCCTCCGGATCGGGCTGTGATGCGCGCGCTGCTGGTCGCCGCGGCGCTGCTGCTGGGCTCGGTCGCATGGCTGGTCGCGACCGAGCCTGGACTGCAGGCCACGCTCGCGCTGGCGCAGCGCCTGACGCACGGCGCGCTGAGCGTGGGAGCGGCGCAGGGCGCGCTCACGCGCGCCTTCACGCTGCAGGACCTGCGCTACGCCGCTCCTCGCGTGGAAGTGCGCGCGACGCGGGTCGCGGCGCAGCTGTGGTGGCCGGACCTGCTGCGTGGGCGGCTGCATCTCGACGACTGCGCGGTGGACGGCCTGTCGGTGGACGTGACGCCGGCGCCCCGGCCGGAGACGCCCGCCGCCCCGCTGACCGTCCGCGCGCCGATCCCCATTGCCATCGAGCGCGGCGTGCTGCGCGGCTTCGCGCTGCGCGTCGGCGAGGTGCGCTGGCGTCTGCCCGAGGCGCAGCTTGGCGCGTCGTGGCTCGGCACGGAGATGGCGTTCCAGGAGCTGCGCGCACGCACGGAGGAGGCGGGGCCGGTCGCGCTGCGCGGCACGCTCGCCATCGAGAACGGCCTGCTGCGATTGGAGGACGTCGCGCTGTCCGCGCCGGTCGCGCTGCACGCGCAGGGCACCGTGTCGCTGGGCGAAACGGACGGCGACGTGACGCTGCGCTGGCGCGAGCTGACCTTGCCGGCGCCGCTCGACGGCGTGCCGCTCAGCAGCCGCGAGGGCACGCTGCGCCTGCAGGGCCGCTGGGCGCGCTACGCCGCCCTGCTGGATGCACGGATCGCGGTTCTGGGCCTCGACGGCGCGCTGCGGGCGCGCACGCACGGCACGCTGCATTCCCTGGACGTCGACGACGCACTGCTGCGCACGCTCGGCGGTTCGCTGGCGCTGCGCGGCACGCTCGACTGGCGCGACGGCGTGCGCGCGCAGGGCACGCTGAGACTCGCCGGGCTCGATCCCGGCACCGAGCTGCCGGGGTGGAAAGGCCGCCTCAACGGCGAGGCGCGGGTGCAGGCGCTCTGGCGCGCGCAGCAGCTGGCGCTGGATTTCGACGCGGAGCTGAAGGATTCGCAGCTGCGCGGACAGCCCGTGGCATTGCGCGCGGTGGGGCGCACGCGGCAGAAGCAGGTGGAGCTCGACACGCTTTCACTCAGTGCGCTCCGCAGCACTCTGGCGGCAAGGGGCCGGCTGTGGCCGAGCTTCGACCTGGCCGGCGACTGGCGCACCGACGATCTCGGAGCGTTGTGGAGCGGGCTCGCCGGCGCCGCGAAGCTGCACGTCGCGCTCGGTGGCACGCCGGAGGCGCCCCGCCTGCAGGCACGCGGCGGCGGCGAGCACTGGCTGGTGCAGCGGCGCCCGGTCGGCGCGGTGACGCTGGACCTGGATTTCGCGCCGCAGGGCGTGTCGCGCCTGCACGCCGTGGCGCGGCAGGTGCAGACGCGCCGCAGCCCGTGGGACATCACGCTCGATGCCGGCGGCACGCGGCGCCGCCACCAGGCCACGCTGCTGGTGGACCGGCGCAGCGGCGACACGCGCCTCGCGCTGCGTGGAACCTGGGACGGCGACGCCTGGCGCGGCTCGCTGACGCAGTTGTCGATCGGCTCGCCGGCCATCCGCGACTGGGAGCTGGAAGAGCACGCCGCGCTCAACTGGCGCGCCGGCACGTTCAGCAACCAGCCCGCCTGCATCCGCTCGGGCGACAGCCGCGCCTGCGTGCAGGCCACGCTGTCGGCGCCGCGGCAGCGCATCGCCTTCCGCCTGCGGGATTTCGACCTGAAGCGCGCGCGCCCGCTGCTGCCGCAGGGATGGGAGCTGCACAGCCGCGCGACCGGCACCGCGGTGTTCGAGCTGCGCGCGGGCTCGCTGTACGAGGTGCGCGCAGACCTGGACGCGACCGCCGGCGAGGTGCGCAGCGGCAACCTGAAATTTCCCTTCGGGCCCGGATCGCTGCGCGTGCAGCCCGACGGCGGCGGACTGTCCGCGGCGCTGCAGCTGGCGCCCGCGGGCGGCACGGTGCGCGCCCAGCTGCGCATCGGCGCGCTGAAGGACATCGCCGCGGCGCCGATGCGCGGCTCGCTGTCGCTGCACCTGCCGGATCTTTCCTTCCTCACGCTGCTGACGCAGGAGATCGGCCGCACGCGCGGCGTGCTCGACGCGCAACTCGCGGTGAGCGGCACGCCCGCGGCACCGGCACTCGACGGGGATCTCAAGGTGCCGGGCGGCGCGATCCAGCTCGCCACGCCGGGCATCGAGCTCACCGAACTCTCGGCGCTGGTGCGCAGCGGACCCGTTGCTCCCATCTCGCTGGCCATCGACGCGAAATCCGGCGGCGGGCCGGTGCACCTGCAGGGCCAGCTCCAGAGCGTGATGCCGCACGTGCTCGGCAAGTTGCGGCTGTGGGGCGAGCGCGTCGAGTTCATGAACACCACGGCGGCGCACGTGTTCGCGACGCCGGACCTGCAACTGGTGCTGGAGCAGGGCGCGGCGCATCTCACCGGCACGCTGCAGGTGCCGCGCGCCGACATCACGCCGCGCAACCTCGGCGGCCGCGGGTCCGGGCCCTCGGCCGACCAGGTGATGGTGTCGACCACGCACGACGAGCCGCAGCCCGCGCTGGTGCTGACCAGCGACGTGCAGATCGCGCTCGGACCGAACGTGCGCTTCGACGGAGTCGGGCTGACGACGCGGCTGACCGGCAGCCTGCGCGCTTTCGACGAGCCGGGCCGGCCGACGCGAGCGCTCGGCGAGCTGCGCCTGGAGGGCGGCCGCTACAAGGCGTATGGACAGGACCTGACCATCGAGAGCGGGCGGCTCATCTTCAACGGCGGTGCGGTGACCGAGCCGGGCATCTACCTGAAGGCGTACCGCAAGCCGCGCGACGACATCACGGTCGGCCTGGTCGCACGCGGCCAGGTGGCGGCGCCCGAATTCAGCCTCTACTCGGAGCCCGCGATGACGCAGGAGGAGCAGCTGTCCTGGCTGGTGCTGGGGCGCTCGCTGCAGCAGACGCTGGCGAGCGGGCAGGGCGCCGCGCTGGCGGCGCCGGCGCTGTCGCTGGGACTCGGCGGCGGCAACTTCCTGGCGGAGCGCTACGGCGGCAAGCTCGGACTCGACGAAGTGTCGGTCGGCACCAAGCCCGGTGACGCCGCGGACCAGGCCCGCTTCACCATCGGCAAGTACCTGTCGCCGAAACTGTTCGTGAGCTACGGCGTCGGCCTGTTCCAGCCGGGCAATTTCTTCCGGCTGCAGTACGACCTGGGACGCGGCTTCAAGCTGGCCGGCGAATCGGGCGTGCAGCAGGGCGGGGATCTGCTCTACACGATCGAGCGCTGACGGGCTCCCGCGCGAATTCCGCCCGGCGTCAGTGACCGGCGAAAAGCAGCAGTCCGAGAGCGATCGCCGCCGGCAGCGCCTGCACGAACAGGATCTTGCGGCTCGCGGTGAGCCCGCCGTAGACGCCGGCGACGAGCACGCAGCCGAGGAAGAACGCCTTCACGTGGTAGCCGTCGGCTCCCAGCCACAGGCCCCAGGCCAGGCCCGCGGCGAGAAAGCCGTTGTAGAGGCCCTGGTTTGCGGCAAGCACCTTCGAATCCTCGGCCTGCTGCTGGGTGCGGCCGAAGGTCTTGCGGCCGTACGGCGTGGTCCACAGGAACATTTCCAGCACGAGAAACCACACGTGCAGTGCGGCGACGATGGCGATGATGACGTTGGCGGCGGTGGACATTGTGGTGCTCTCCCGGCTCGCGTCCGTTCGCCCCTGGGTCAGGTCCGGCCTGTCGAAGGGCGTTTCGGCACGAGCGCCTCGACAGGCTCGGCGCGAACGGTGCCGCGGTCAAGCCGGCGCGGTCACCGGCGTCCAGCGCGACTTGCGCCGCGCGATGCGCGCGGCGGCGTCCTCGCTGCCGTAGTCCATGCTGTCGGCGGGCCCGGCGAAGGCGTCCACCTCGTCCATCGTGTTGACGTTCAGCACCGCCCAGGCGCCGTCGCCTTCGCGCATCTGCGCGGCGACGTAGACGCCGCAGGCGCCGCAGATCAGGAAGTCCGCGAGCTTCAGGCCGAAGCGGTAGCGCAGCAGCGACGCCGGGTCACGCACGGTGAAGTGCAGCGTGCCCTGCGGATCGGAAGTCGAGACGGCGCCGTGGGCGCGGCAGAACGAGCACTGGCAGGCGCGGCGCGGCAGCTGCGCCGCCGCCGAGGCGCTGCGCAGCTCGTAGCGCAGGTTGCCGCAGTGGCAGCCGCCGGCGTGCAGCTTCACCGCAGCAGGATGATGCGGCTCGCGGGGTCCAGGCGCTGGCGCAGCCAGTCGGCGATGTCGCCGATCTCGGGCAGGCAGACCTCGTGCTGCATCGGGTACTGCTTCCACGTCACCTGGAAACCCATGCGCACGAGCAGGTCGCGGCTGGCGCTGCCGAGCTGCATCGGCAGCACCGGGTCGTGCGTGCCGTGGCACATCAGGACCGGCGTGTCGCGGCGCTCGGGCTTCAGGTCCTTCGCGGCGCTGTCCGCAAGCGGCAGGTAGGTGGACAGGGCGAGCACGCCCGCCAGCTTCTGCGGATGGCGCAGCCCCACCTGCAGCGCGATGGCGCCGCCCTGCGAGAAGCCCGCGAGCACGATCTTGTCGGCGGCGATGCCGGACGCCAGCTGCTGCTGGAGAAAGCCGAGGACGATGCGCTCGGAGTCGCGGATGCCGGCCTCGTCCTGCCGGGCCATGCCGCCGAGGGACAGGATGTCGTACCACGCGCGCATCGCGGCGCCGCCGTTGATCGTCACCGGGCGCACCGGCGCGTGCGGGAACACGAAGCGCACGGGCAGCCCGGCGGGCATGCGCAGCTCCGGCACCAGCGGCACGAAGTCGCCGCCGTCGGCGCCGAGGCCATGCAGCCAGATCACGGCGGCGGTGGCGCTCTGCTCGGGCTCGACGACGATGGCGTCTTCGGTTTCTTCGACTTTCATGCGAATCGCGGCGCTATTTTTGGAACTACAATGCGCGCCCAAGTTAATGGATTTCGCTGTGCGAAGCACCAGCGCCTTCCGCGTTGAATCCTCGTTTCGCGGCCGTCCCGCGGTGCGCGCCGCGCTGCTGCTGTTCCTGCTGCTGACGGCCTGCGGCCAGGCCGGCGACCTGTACCTGCCGGACCGCAAGCCCGCAGCGGCTCCCGCGCAGCCGTCCGTCCCTGCGCCCGCCACCAGCACCGACACGGGCACCGGCGCCACGCCGGCGGCGCAGCCGCCGGCGAGCGACGCCGGGCAGCAGAAACAGGAGCAGCGCAAGAACGCGACCCCGGCCGGCGGCGCGACGCAACCGTAAATGGACCACTTCGACCTGCGCGGCGGCGAGCTCTACGCCGAGGAAGTCCCGGTGGCCGACATCGCGCGCCGCCACGGCACGCCGGTCTACGTCTACTCGCGCGCCACGCTCACGCGCCACTACCACGCGTTCGACCAGGCGCTCGGCGCCAGCGACCACCTGGTCTGCTACGCGGTGAAAGCCAATCCCTCGCTCGCCGTGCTGCAGGTGCTGGCGCGGCTCGGCAGCGGCTTCGACATCGTCTCGGGCGGCGAGCTGGTTCGCGTGCTCAAGGCCGGCGGCGACCCGCGCAAGGTGGTGTTCTCCGGGGTCGGCAAGTCCGTGGCCGAGCTGAAGCAGGCGCTGGTGATGGGCATCTGCTGCTTCAACGTGGAGTCCGAGCCGGAGCTGCTGCGCCTCAACGAGCTCGCGGTGGCGCTGAAGAAGCGTGCGCCGGTGGCGCTGCGCGTGAACCCCGACGTCGACGCGCAGACGCATCCCTATATTTCCACCGGCCTCAAGCAGAACAAGTTCGGCGTCGACGTCGCCACGGCCGAGCGCCTGTACCTGCAGGCGCGCGCGCTGCCGGGCATCGAGCTCGCCGGCATCGCCTGCCACATCGGCTCGCAGCTGCAGTCGCTGGCGCCGTACCTCGACGCGCTCGACCGCGTGCTGGCGCTGGTGGACCGGCTGCGCAAGCAAGGCATCGAGCTGAAGCACGTCGACGTCGGCGGCGGCCTCGGCGTGCGGTACCGCGACGAGCAGCCGCCCGCGCCGGCGGACCTGGCCGCGGCGGTGCAGAAGACGCTGGCCGGGCGCGGCCTGAAAATCCTGATGGAGCCCGGCCGCGCCATCGCCGGCAACGCCGGCATCCTGGTCACGCGCGTCGAATACCTGAAGGTCACGCCGGAGCGCAGCTTCGCGGTCGTGGACGCCGCGATGAACGACCTGCTGCGGCCGGCGCTGTACGAGGCCTGGCACCAGGTGGTGCCGGTGAAGGCGGGCACGGCGCCCGCGCGCACCTGGGACGTGGTCGGGCCGGTGTGCGAGAGCGGCGACTGGCTGGCGCGCGAGCGGCACCTGCCGCTGGCGCAGGGCGACCTCGTCGCGATCCGCACCGCGGGTGCGTACGGCTTTGCGATGAGCTCGAACTACAACTCGCGCCCGCGCGTGGCCGAGATCATGGTCGACGGCAAGTTCGTGCACGTGGTGCGCGCGCGCGAGTCGGTCGAGGACCTGATGCAGCACGAGTCGCTGCTGCCCGACGACACCACGCCGCCGCCGCGGCTGCGCGGCGGCGTGTAAGTCCAGGAAGACATCCTGGTTTCGGCCGTGACTCAAAAACCCCTCATCCTCATCGACGGCTCGTCCTGGCTGTTCCGCGCCTTCTACGCGCTGCCGCCGCTGGCCAATGCGCGCGGCGAGCCGACCGGGATGGTGTACGGCTTCGGCAACATGCTGCGCAAGCTGTGCAAGGACTTCGCGCCCGAGCGCATCGCGGTGGTGTTCGACCCGCCGGGACCGACGCAGCGCAACCAGGTGTACGCCGAGTACAAGGCCAACCGCGAAGAGACGCCCGAGGCGCTGACCTCGCAGTTCCCGCACGTCATGACGCTGATCGAGGCGATGGGGTTCCCGCTCATCACCGTGGCGAACGAGGAAGCGGACGACGTCATCGGCACGCTGACCGTGGCGGCGCGGCAGCGCGGCATCCCGGTGCTGATCGTCACCAGCGACAAGGACATGGCGCAGCTGGTGGACGGCGACGTCAAGCTGCTCGACACGATGAAGGGCCGCACGCTGGATGCCGCCGGCGTGACGGAGAAGTTCGGCGTGCCGCCGGAGCGCATCGTCGAGTACCTCGCGCTGGTCGGCGACACCTCCGACAACATTCCCGGCGTGCCGCTGGTGGGCCCGAAGCGCGCGGCCGACCTGCTGAACCAGTACGGCTCGCTCGACCAGGTGATCGCGAACGCCGCCGGGGTCAAGGGCAAGGTCGGCGAAAACCTGCGCGCCTCGCTCGGGATCATCCCGCTGGCGAAGCAGCTCGCCACCATCCGCTGCGACCTGGAGCTGCCGCTGGGCATCGACGACCTGGTGCCGAAGCCCTCGGACGATGCGCGCCTGCGTGAGCTCTACCGGCGCATGGGCTTCAACCGCTGGCTCGAGGAGCTGGGGGCGGAGCCGGCAGCCGCGCCTGATGCGCCCGGCACGGTGGCGCCGCCCGCCGCGGCGGACGCGGCGCCGGCCAGCGCCTCGCCGCGCACGCGCGCCGAGGCCGTCACCGAGTGGAACGCGCTGGAGGCGATGCTGCAGCGCCTGTCGCAGGCCACGCTGATCAGCGTGGACACCGAGACCGACAGCCTGTGCTCGATGGAAGCCAACCTCGTGGGCCTGTCGTTCGCCATCGAGCCCGGTCACGGCTGGTACGTGCCGCTGGCGCACAACTATCTCGGCGCGCCGCCGCAATTGCCGATGGCGGAAGTGCTGGCCAGGGTGAAGCCGCTGCTGGAGGACCCGCGGAAAGCGAAGGTCGGCCAGCACATCAAGTACGACCTCAACGTGCTGCACCGGCACGGCATCGAGGTGCAGGGCGTGGCCTTCGACACCATGCTCGAGTCGTACGTGCTCGATGCCGCCAACCAGCGCCACGACATGGATTCGATGGCGCTCACGCACCTGAACCACCAGACCATCCGCTACAGCGAGGTCGCGGGCAAGGGCAAGGGCATCATCCCGTTCAACCAGGTGCCGGTGGACGGGGCCGCCGAATACGCCGCCGAGGACGCGGACATCACGCTGCGGCTGCACCACGCGCTGCATCCGAAGGTCAGCGCGGTGGCGCCGCTGAAGAAAGTGTTCGACACGATCGAGATGCCACTGGTGCCGGTGCTGGCGCGGATCGAGCAGAACGGCGTCAAGGTCGACGTGCCGCTGCTGAAGCGCATCAGCACCGAGCTGGCACACCGCATGGAGGCGCTGCAGCGGGAGTGCTGGGAGTGCGCCGGCGGCGAATTCAACCTGGGCTCGCCGCCACAGCTCACCGAGATCCTGTACGACCGGCTCAAGCTGCCGGTGCTGGCGAAGACGCCGAAGGGCCAGCCGTCGACCGGCGAGGACGCGCTGGAGCAGCTGGCCTCGCAGCACCCGCTGCCGCGGCTGATCCTCGACTGGCGCGCGCTGTCGAAGCTGCGCTCGACCTATTCCGACCAACTGCCGCTGGCGGTGAATCGGCACACCGGGCGCATCCACACGTCCTACCACCAGGCGGTCGCGGCGACGGGGCGGCTGGCGTCGCAGGATCCCAACCTGCAGAACATCCCGATCCGGACCGAGGAAGGACGGCGCATCCGCCAGGCCTTCGTGCCGGAGCCCGGCAACGCGCTGGTCTCGATCGACTACTCGCAGATCGAGCTGCGGCTGATGGCGCACCTGTCGCACGACCCGCTGCTGACGCAGGCCTTCCGCTCGGGCATGGACGTGCACCAGGCCACGGCGGCGGAAGTGTTCGGCTTTCCGCCGGACCAGGTGCCGGCCGACAAGCGCCGGGCGGCGAAGGCGATCAACTTCGGCCTGATGTACGGCCTGTCGGCCTTCGGCCTTGCCAAGCAGCTCGGCATCGCGCGCGGCGAAGCCCAGGGCTACATGGAAACCTTCTTCCAGCGCTACGCCGGCGTGAAGGCTTTCATGGACGGCACCCGGGAGCTGGCGCGGCGGCAGGGCTGGGTCGAGACGCTGTTCGGCCGGCGTCTTTACCTGAAGGACATCAACTCGCGGAATGCGGCGGTGAGGCAGTACGCCGAGCGCACCGCGATCAATGCCCCGCTCCAGGGCAGTGCCGCCGATCTGATCAAGCTGGCGATGATCGACGCCCAGGCCTTTCTCGATCGCGAGCATCCGGATATCCGGATGATCCTGCAGGTCCACGACGAGCTGGTGTTCGAAGGACCGGCCCCGCGGATGAAGGAACTCGGGGGCTTGCTGGCCGATCGGATGTGCCGGATCACGCGCCTCGACGTGCCTCTAGTCGCTGATTGGGGCTTTGGCGAGAATTGGGACGAGTCGCACGCGGCTGAGGGGCACGCGTCGTCGAATTGAACGTGACCCCAATCACAGGAACTTCATTCGGGATGGTGTGTCATACCCATTACGGCGTCCCCCCGACGCCCCTGCGCCTTCACTCCCTGGGCGCAGCTCCGGCCCCCCCAAGCCGGAAATGATTGGCCCGCGATTCCCCCCGATTCGCGGGCCTTCTTTTTTTCTGGGGTCCGGCAAAGCCGGACCGCCGAAAAAAAGAAGTTGCCACGGTTTTCCGCGGCGCCTCCGGCGCCTGCCGCTACTCGGGCGTCCCGGCGCCCCCGGCGCCGCTATCGGGCTCTTGGGTCAGCCAGTCGAGCACGGCCTTTCGCGCTTCCTCCACCCCGGTTCCGGCGGTTGCCGAGAACAGCTGGGCCTTCGCGCCGGGGTGCAGGTTCGGCAGGGCCCGCTCCACTTCTTTCAGGCGGGCCATGGCCTGCGAGCGGCTGAGCTTGTCGGCCTTCGTCAGCAGGACGTGCATCGGGCGGCCAACGCGGGCGGTCCACGCCAGCAGCTGGCGGTCGAAGTCCACCAGGGCGTGGCGGATGTCGGACACGAGCACGATGCCGCGAAGCATGGGACGGTGCTCGATGTAGCCGGTGAGCACGCGGCCCCAGTCGCGCTGCTGCTCGCGGGCGACCTCGGCGTAACCGTATCCGGGAAGATCGACCAGCCGGCCGCCCGGCAGGTCGAAGAAATTCAGCAGCTGGGTGCGGCCGGGCGTGCGGCTGACGCGGGCCAGCTGGCGCTGGGCGCAGAGGGCGTTGAGCGCGCTGGACTTGCCGGCGTTGGAGCGTCCGGAGAAAGCCACCTCCGGCATGCCGTCGGCCGGCAGCTGGGACAGCTCCGCGGCCGACACGAGGAAGCATGCGGCGCTGAACACGCCCGGTCCCTTCGCACCATTCATGTATGAGTCAGCCGGGCTGGTGTAAGATTTTTCGCGAGTTTAGGGCGTCTGGCCCTCGATCTCTCCATCGGAGTCTCCATGAAGCCTTCGCTGCTGGCTGCCGCGCTGCTGGCCGTGACCCTTCCCGCCGCGCACGCGGCCGAAAGCCCCGCCGTCCCGGCGGAGGCTGGCACGGCCCCCGCGGGCGCCAGGACCGACGTCTTTACCGGCGGCAACGCCGAAGCCGGCGGCACCAGGGCCGCGGCCTGCGCTGCGTGCCATGGGCCGGGCGGCAACAGCGGCAATCCGGAATGGCCCAAGCTCGCCGGGCAGCACGCCCCCTACGTGGCCGCGCAGCTCAAGCTGTTCAAGAGCGGCGAGCGCAAGAATCCGGTCATGTCGCCCCAGGCCGCGCAATTGACCGACGACGACATCCGCAACGTCGCTGCCTTTTTCGCGACGCAGAAGCCGACGCCGGGCGTCGCCAGTCCGGACGCAGTGAAGATCGCCGGGAAGATCTACCGCGCCGGCGACCCGGCACGCGGCTTGCCGGCGTGCGCCGCATGCCATGGCCCGGCGGGCGCGGGCAACGCGGCCGCAGGCTATCCCCGCATCGGCGGCCAGCACGCGAAGTACGCCGCGGGCTCGCTGCGCCGGCTGCGCGACCTGCACGGCGAAGGCACCTCGCCCAACGCCGCGGCGATGTCGGCGATCGCCGCCAAGCTGACCGACAACGAGATCGAGGCGCTGGCCTCGTACGTCAACGGCCTCCACTGAACCTCCGCTTTTCCAGGGCTGCACCATGAAACTCCTGCTCCGATCCGCATTCGCCGCGCTGCTGCTGCTGCCGGCGTGGTCCTGTGCCGCTGCCGAGGACGAGTACCAGTCCGGCAAGCACTACCTGCCGGTGCGCGAGCCGCAGCCGACCGAGGACAAGACGAAGATCGAGGTCGCGGAGGTGTTCTGGTACGGCTGCGGCCACTGCTACGCCTTCGAGCCGGTGCTGTCGAAGTGGCTGGAGCACAAGCCGGCCGACGTCGCCTTCGTGCGGATCCCGTCCAGCCTCGGCCGCGACATCGGCCTGGTCCACAGCCGCGCGTTCTACGCGGCGCAGTTGCTGGGCATCGGCGACAAGGTCCATCGCCCGCTGTTCGACGCGATCCACAAGGAGGGCAAGCAGATGACCTCGCCCGACGAGCTGCGCGCGCTGTTCGTCAGCGCCGGCGGCGTCAGGGCCGAGGACTTCGACGGCGCCTTCACCGGCTTCGCCGTGGACAGCCGCGTGCGCATCGCCGAGCAGGAGTTGCGCGACCTGGGCGTCAGCGGCACGCCGACGCTGCTGGTGGAGCGCAAGTGGATGATCACCGGCGCCTCCGCCGGCAGCCACGACAAGATGCTGAAGGTCGCGGACTTCCTGGTGCAGAAGGCGCGGGCGGAGCGGAAGAAGTAGCTATCCGCTGGTCTCGCGCACGATGCGCCACGCGCCGTCCTGCTCGCGGCGCCAGAACTGCTCCTTGCTGGTGACGCGGGCGAGGTTGCTGCTGCGGTAGTCCTGCGTGAAGCGCGCCAGCACCAGGTCGTCGGCGCCGGGATAGCGGAACAGCTCGACGTCCGACAGCCGCACGCTCACCGATTTCTTGCCGGCGTTCACGCGCCGCTTGTGCTGGGCGAAGGCCTTGCGACCCATGCCGTCGGCGGTGAAGTCTTCGGCATAGAAGGCCAGGTAGGCCTCGGTGTCGAGCGCGGACCATCGATCGCGCCACTGCTCGATCTGCTCCAGCAGCGCATCGCGCTGCTTGCCCAGCTGGTCGCGCTTGACCCAGACCAGGCTCTCCGCGAACACCACCGGCGTCACGCCGGGCTGCACGTAGGGCTTGAGCGACAGCAGGTCCTCGTTCGACAGGGTCACGCAGCCTTCGCTCGAGCGCGGCGCGCGGCTGTAGGTGTCGCGGGGCACGCCGTGCAGCCAGATGCCGTGGCCGTCGCGATGCTGCAGCCGGTCCCAGTCGTTCGGGTAATTGGTCTTGAAGGCGCCGGCGCCGTAGAAGTCCGGCAGCTTCGCGTCCGGGATGAAGCCGGTGAGGTGATACACGCCCACCGGCGTGCGGTTGTCGCCGGATTTTTCCTTGCCGGCGCCGCTCTTGCCGCTGGCCGCGTAGAAATCGCGCAGCACCTTCAGCTCGCCGTCGCGGTGCTCGAGCAGGTAAAGGCGGGCGTGCGACAGGTCCACCGCCAGCGCGTAGCTCGTGCGCCCGGCCAGCTGCATCAGCGCGGCAGGCTCGCGCCCCTCCGGCACCGGCGGCTGCCACAGGCGCAGGCGCGCCTCGTCCATCAGCGCGCGCTTCTCGTCGTCCTTCATGCGGCTGGCCACCGGCAGCGGCTGGCCGCTGAGCGCCGCCGCGAGCTCGCCCTGGAACAGGCGGGCCAGGCGGAAATTGGGCTGCTCCTTCACCAGCTGGTCGAGCGCGGCGCGCGCATCCTGCAGCTTGCCGGACTCGATCTGGTTGATCGCCTGGATCAGGCGCGTTTCCGGATCGGCGGACGCGATGGCGCCGGCGGCCGGGGCGGCGGCCAGCAGGGCGAGGGCGAGGATACGGAGCTGCATCGGCAAGCGTGCTGCGACTGCGGGATTACCGCGAGTATTCGCGGACGATCCTCCACTCGCCGTCGTTGCGCCACTCCAGCACCTTGGTGGAAGTGTTGCTCAGCACGTCGGACTGGTAGGTCTGCGTGAACGAGGTGCGCACGGTGCCGCCCGCGCCGCGGGAGGCCTGCACGTCGGTGACCTGCACCTGGATCTGCTTCGGCTTGGCGATGCGCGCCCGGCGCTGCGCTTCCCAGGTCTGGCGCGAGCCGCCCGCCTCGGCCGAGAACTCGGTCGAGTAGAAAGCGAGGTACTTGTCGGCATCCTTCGCCGACCAGGCCGCGGCCCAGTCCTGCACGCGCTGGCGCACGGCGGCAGCGTCGGCCTCGGACACCGGCGAGGTGTCCTCGGGCTTCGCGGTCGCGGCGGCGACGCGCGCCACCACCGTCGCGCCGCTGTCGGCCAGCGCCTCGAGCTTCTCCACCAGGGCGAGCTTGGCCTTGATGCCGGAGTTCTTCGGGTCCAGCGCGATCGCGCGCGTGTAGGCGGCGTTGGCGAGCGCGGCGTAGACGTCGCCGAGGTTCTCGTGCGCCGTCATGTAGCTCGGGTGGGATGCGAGCGCGGCTTCGAGCGCCTCGCGGGCCTTGTCGTAGTCGCCCTGCTGGGCGTAGAGCACGGCCAGGTTGTTGTACGGCTCGGGCAGCTGCGGATAGTCCCGCGTCAGGTCGCTGAACGCCTTGATGGCGTCGTCGCCGCGGTTCATCCGCACCAGCACCAGGCCACGGGTGAAGCGGCCTTCCGCATCCTGCGGCGCCGAATCCAGGTGATCGTCGAGCTGGTCCAGGGCTTTCTGCAGCTTGCCCTGGTTCATCAGTTCGAGCGCGGACTGCACGGCCTGCGAAGTGGCCCACGCATCGGCACCGAGGCCGAGCAGCAGGGCGACGAGCCAGGGACGCCAAGCGCGGAGCATGCCGACCTCGCTATGAAAAATCGGGAAGAAGATGAACGAATAATATAGCAGCGACCTTCGCCCGGACCGCAGCGGCATGCGACTGCTTGTCGTCAAGACCTCCTCATTGGGCGACGTCATCCATACCCTGGCCGCGCTCAGCGATGCGCGCGCAGCGCTGCCGCGCCTGGAAGTCGACTGGCTGGTCGAGGAGGCCTACCGGGAAGTTCCAGCCTGGCATCCGGCGGTACGCGAGGTGATTCCCTGCGCGCTGCGGCGCTGGCGCCGCACCCCGCTGCGCAGCTGGTTCGGTCCCGAGTGGCGCGCGCTGCGTACCCGCCTGCGCTCGACGCGGTACGACCTGGTGCTCGACGCGCAGGGGCTGCTGAAGAGTGCGCTGCTGGCGCTGCCGGCGCGCGGACCGCTGGCCGGCCGCGGCTTCGGCTCGGTGCGCGAGCGCGCGGCGGCGCTCTTCTACCGCTACCGCCTGCCGGTCCCCGCGGACTGGCCCGAGGTCGAGCAGCTGCGCGAGCTGTTCGCCCAGGCGCTCGGCTATGCGCGGCCAAAGACTCCGGCCGAGTTCGGCATCGACTCCGCCCGCTTCGCCTGGAATCCGGGCGTGCCCGCGACTGGGCCCTACGCGGTGCTGCTGCACGGCGCCGGCTGGCCGACCAAGCTGTGGCCGGAAGCGCACTGGGTCGAGCTGGCGCAGGCACTTCGTACGCGCGGCATCGCGGTCAAGCTGCCCTGGGGCAGTCCCGGGGAGGAGGCGCGTGCCCAACGCATCGCGCAGGCTGCCGGCGGCGAGGTGCTGCCGCGGCTCGGCGTCGGCGAGCTGGCGCGCGTGATTGCGCCCGCCCGCTTCTGCGTCGGCCTCGACACCGGTCTCACCCATCTCTCGGTCGCCATCGGCACCCGCACCGCCACGCTCTACGGCCCGTCGGTGCCGGTGTTCGCCGGCGTCGCCCATGGCGAGCTGCTGAACCTGTGCTCCACCGGCGCCACCACCGTGGACACGCGCCGGCCCACGACGGTGCCGGTGCAGCGGGTGCTGCAGGCGCTGGAGCCGTGGCTCGGCGCCGACGCCCTCAGGCCGCGATCGGCCGGACGCTGAGCACGCGCAGGTCGGGGCTGCCGCCACGGCTGCGCGGCAAGGTGGAATGCAACAGGATCTGCACGCTGCAACGGTCGCCTGCCGCGGTGTTGAGCGACACCGACGCGATCTCCGCGGTGTCCTCCGGACGCAGCGGCGCGTTGGCGAGCGCCGCCTTGAGCCGCGGAATCAGGCGGTCGAGGGACTTGCCGGCCAGCTCGCTCCACACCTTGCCGAACAGCCGTTCCGCCGCTGCGTTCAGCAGCACGATGCGGCCGTGGGGGTCGAGCAGCACGCGTGCGTCGACCGAATCGAGCACCTTGCGCACCAGCGGCTCGGACAGCGTGCTGCGCGCGCGCAGCGATCGCCAGGCATTGCGGACTCTCGTTGTCATCGTTGTCCCTCGTTCCCGCGAATGTTTTTTTGACTGCGGGAGAGGGACGAGGACTCGCAACGCCTTCCTGCGTGCGTAAAGCCGTCGCACCGCGGCGACGCGCGGGCGCAGGCGCCGCGGTGCGATTCGCCGGATGGAGACAGGAGGAGCGCGCGCTGTGGACAGCGCGCGGAAATTCAGACGGCGCCCTGGACCTTCGACTCGGCGCGGGCACGCGGCGAGAGCGCCGACACGATCAGGCTGCGCAGGCTCACTTCGAGCGCGTGCGCGATGGCGTCCAGCACGGCGATGGAGAAATTCTCCTTGCCGTTCTCGACGCCGGAAAGGTACTGGTAGCTGATGCCGGCGCGGGAGGCGAGGTCTTCGAGACGCAGGCCCCGGCGCTTGCGCAGCACGCGAATGCGGCTGCCGATCCGCTGCTGCACCGGGCCGCTGGGGTCGCTCGTGCTCATCCGCTGCTTTCGCTTACGGCGGCGCATGCGCCGCGAATCCTTGGCGTAATGCCAGGCCGGTGTGACTGGAAAGTTACGCGGAAGCCAGCGCAGGGTCAAAGCAGCCGTTCAGGCCAATGCGACCGCCATCACACGGCGCCGGGCGATCGCGCCGGCCAGGGTGCGCAGGAGCCCCACGGTCTCGTCCCAGCCGAGGCAGGCATCCGTGATGCTCTGTCCGTAGGCCAGCGGCCCGCCGCCCAGCTCCTGGCGGCCCTCCTGCAGGTGCGACTCCACCATCGCGCCGACGATGCGGCGGTCGCCGCCCGAGAGCTGGTGCGCCACGTCCTCGGCCACGCGCAACTGGCGCCTGTGATCCTTCTGGCTGTTGGCGTGCGAGAAATCGATCATCACCTGCGACGGCAGCCCGGCCTTGGTCAGCGCGGCGCAGGCGGCGTCCACGCTGCGCGCATCGTAGTTGGTGCCGCTGGAGCCGCCGCGCAGGATCACGTGGCTGTCGCCGTTGCCGGCGGTCTCGAAGATCGCGATCTGGCCGCCCTGCGTCAGCGACAGGAAACGGTGCGGGCTGCGCGCCGCGAGCACCGCGTCCACCGCGACCTTGACGCTGCCGTCGGTGCCGTTCTTGAAGCCGACGGGACACGACAGGCCCGAGGCCATTTCGCGGTGCAGCTGCGATTCCGTGGTGCGCGCGCCGATCGCGCCCCAGCTGACGAGGTCGGCCACGTACTGCGGCGTCAGCAGGTCGAGGTACTCGACGCCGGCCGGCACGCCGCGGTCGTTGAGCTCCAGCAGCAGCTTGCGCGCGGTGCGCAGTCCCTGGTCGATGCGGTAGCTCTCGTCCAGGCCCGGATCGTTGATCAGGCCCTTCCAGCCCACCGTCGTGCGCGGCTTCTCGAAGTACACGCGCATCACCAGCAGCAGCTCGCGCTCCAGCGACGGCCGCAGTGCGCGCAGGCGCTCGGCGTATTCCAGCGCCGCGGCGGGATCGTGGATCGAGCAGGGACCGACCACCACCAGCAGCCGGTCGTCGGCGCCGCGCAGCACGTTCTGCACCGCGGTGCGCGCCTCGAGCGTGGTGCGTGCGGCGATTTCCGACAGCGGCAGCTCGGCCTGCACCTCGGCCGGCGTGGAGACCGGCCGCACGGAGCGGATGCGGAGGTTTTCGGTGACGAGACGCATGGGGGCGCGGATGCTATCAGAGGTAAGCTTGCCCTCCATGCGGCGGACGCGGCTGGGAGTGGCGATGGCGATGGCCGGCATGGCGGCCTGCACGGCCGCGCGCGCGGACGACTTTGCCCCGCTGACCAATGCCGCCACGCTCGCGCGGTTCGCGCCGCTGCCTGCGCTCGGTCAGCCTCGCGCCGCCGCGCCTTTCGTGCAGCTCGATGCGATGGCGGCCAACGAATTCCTCTACGAGGGCTTCGACGCCGCCGGCACCTGCATCGGCGAATGCCTGCTGGTGGATGCCGAGACCGGGATCGTCGCGCTGCGCGCCGCCGGCCCGCTCGGGCGTTCCGCGGAGTGGCGCGTGGAACTGCCTTGGCTGTCGCAGGGCGGCGGCGCGCTCGATTCCAGCATCGAGACCTGGCACGGCTGGTTCGGCCTGCCCAATGCCAGCCGCGAGCGCGTTGCGAGGGACCAGTTCCGCCTGCGCTATCAGCGGGGCGCCGCCACGCCCGTCGATGTGGTCGAGCCGCAGCACGGCCTGGGCGATGCGCGCGTCGCGCTCGGCTGGCAGGCCGGCGACGCCGTGATGCTGCGCGCGATGGGCAGCCTGCCGACCGGCGATGCGGACGCGCTCCTCGGCGGCCAAGGCGGCGGCGCCGTGTGGGCCGACGCCGCACTGCCGCTGTCGGGGCTCTGGGAGGGTTACCTGAGCGGCGGCGCGGCGTACGCCGTGCCGGGCGGTGCGCTGCGCGACCGGCAGAAGCGGCTGATCCCGTTCGGCGGGCTGGGCCTGCGCGTTGCACTGGGTCAGTCGCTGTCGCTGCACGCGCAGCTGCAGGTGCACGGCGCGCTCTACGGCGACAGCGACCTGAAGGCCCTGTCCGGTATCGGCGCGCCGCTGTCGCTCGGCGGCCGCTGGCGTTTCAGCCGCGGCTTCGCCGTGGACCTGTCGGTGCTGGAGGATCCGGGCGTGGGCGTGTCGCCGGATTTCGCGGTGCAGCTGGTGCTGACCGGGGGTTAGCCCCGTCCTTCCTCATCCAGCTTCGCCTGGATGAACTCCCCGTGCGACAGGTGCAGCAGGTCGCCGAGCTGCCGCAGCAGGTGCTCCTCGTGCGGATCCACGCGGCCGTCGGCTCGGGCGACGCGCCACAGCAGCCGCATCAGCGCGCGCTTTTCGTCGAAACCGAGGCGCGCGTTGAGCGCCTGCACGAAGTCGTAGAGCGACACCGCGCGGTGCGCCTTCTCGCCCGCCTCCGACAGCAGCGTGTCGAGCGTCTCCTCGGCCACGCCGAAATCCCGCATCAGGCCCTCGCGCAGCGCGGCCAGCTCCGCCGGATGGTGCTCGAGGTCCGCGCGCGCCAGCTCCAGCAGCAGCACGGCCGCCGCGACGCGATGGTCTTCCTGCGGCGTCGCGTGGGGCGCGGCGCGCAGGCGGCCGAGCAGGCGCTCGAGCATCAGCGCCACACCCGGCGCACCAGCGCCGCCGCCAGCGCCAGCGCCGCGAGCACGCACACCACGAACGGGCCGGCGGGCAGGTCGAAGGGCACCGACAGCCACAGTCCGAGCCCGTAGCCCGCGGCACCGAGCGCGTATCCCAGAGGCAACCCGCGGCGCTCCGGCAGGCCGTGCGTGGCGAGCGCCGGCAGGATCAGCGTGGCGAACACGACGTACACGCCGACCAGCTGCACCGAGGCCATCACCGCGATCGCGAACAGGAAGTAGAACGCGCCGGGCCGGCGATGTGCCCAGAGCGCCCAGCCCAGCAGCAGCGCCGCATACAGCGCGGCCACCGGCCAGACCTGCGCCATGCCGACCCACAGGATCTGGCCGGCCAGCAGCTCCTGCAGGTGCTCGGCGCCGTGCGGGTTGCGCGACAGCACCAGCAGCGCCGCGCTGGCGCCGATCACGTACAGGCTGCCGATCAGCGCTTCCTGCACGCGGCGAAAGCGCGTCTCGGTCCATGCCAGCAGGCCCGCGGTCAGCAGCGCCGCGATGCCGGCGGCGGCCTGCGCGTGCCACGCCGGACCGTCGTCCTCGGCGAAGCCGGCGGCGCCCGCGACCACCACGCCCAGCGCCGCCATCTGGGCGATGGTGATGTCGATGAAGATGATGCCGCGCTCGAGCACGCGCCGGCCGAGCAGGACGTGCGTCGCCACCACCAGCAGGCCGGCCGCCAGCGGCGCGCCGAGCAGCGAGCCGTCGAAGGCGAAATCGGGCAGGTTCATGGACGCGACGGTTCCACCGCGGGCGCGGCGGCCGCGCCCTGCAGCAGGCGATCCAGCAGCGCCTGGTAGAAGCCGAACAGGTCGTCGGTGCCGGGCACGCCGCCGACCGAGAACGGCAGCTGCACGGCCGGGATGCCGGCACGCTGCGACAGCCATTGCGCCGGGCGGGGATCCTCGTACGAGGAATACACGACCATGCGCGCGGGCTGCGCTTTCTGGATCGCCAGCACTTCCTCCAGGTGCGCGCCGCTCGGCGGGATGCCGGGCTTGGGCTCCAGCAGCGCGACCTGCCGGATGCCGAGCCAGTCGTACAAATAGGCCCAGGTCTTGTGATGGCTGATGACCGGGACGTCCTTCAGCGGCGCCGCGCGCACCTTCCATCGCTCCAGCGCCTGCTGCCAGCGCGCGGCGAAATCCGCGTGTCGCCGGCGGTAGGCATCGGCGTGTGGCGGGTCCAGCTCGGCGAGCCGCTGCGCCAGCGCCTGCGCCACCGGCGCGATGTTCTGCGGGCCGGTCTGCACGTGCGGATTGCCGAAGGGGTGCACGTCGCCCATCGAGCGGTCCACCGACGACGGGACTTCGAGCATGTGCACGTAGGCACTGGCCTCGAAGAACCCGGGCCGGCCCGCCAGCACGCGCGGGTTGTTGCCCTTCTCCGCCAGCGCCGGCAGCCAGCCGATCTCGAGTTCGGCGCCGGTGCAGGCCACCAGGTCGGCCTGGCGATATTTCGCGATCAGGCTGGGACGCGCCTGCACCTTGTGCACGTCCTGCACCGCGGTGGAGGCGCTGTAGGCCTCGACGTCATCGCCGCCGAGCTCCCGTGCCAGCGCGGCCCATTCGGGCTCGCAGGTGAAGACCTTGATCGCCGCCGCCGCCGGCTGCGCGGCGGCGAGCGCCGCGAGCAGCATCAGGATGTTCTTCATCGGCGGCCCCCTAGAACTGGTGCGCCGGGTGCGAGCCCAGGCTGTAGACGAACTGCACGAAATACTGGTCGTCCCTGACGCCGCCGGGGCGCGACGCATCGCGGCTGTACTGCACGCGGATGCGCGAGAACTCGCTGTTGGAGAAGTCCGCCATGACGCTGCCGCGCTGCGGGTCGTCGCCGTCGTCCGCGAGCGTCGCCAGCGCGGTGCCCGGGACCGGCGCGGCGACGCGGTTGTCGGCATGCAGCCGGTCATAGCGCAGGCCGACGCGCCAGCGCGGCATGAATTGCCAGATGCCCTGCACGTAGGCGCCCTGCTGGTCGCCGTCGTAGGCGCTCGCATTCGCGGCGCCGGAGGGATCGTTCAGCAGCGTGCCGGCTTCATGCCGCAGGAACGCCTCGGCGTGGACGACGAGGTTGGTGGCGGCGTGGTCGCCGCCGGGCGCCCACTTCCAGACGAAATCCGCGCCGCTCACGCGGCTCGTGCCCGTGAACAGCGTGTCGTCCGGCACTTCGCCGGTGGTGCGCTCGCGGGCGCGTGCCTGCAGGTGCGACAGGCCGGCCCGCCAGGAGCCGCCTTCGCCCACATCGCCACCGGCGTGCAGGAAGGCGGTCCATGCGCCGACGCCGTTGCCGGCGGCGCCGCCGCCCGGAAACGCGTCGCCGCGCGTGGCCTCGGCGCCGAGCTCGACCAGCAGGTCCAGCGGCGCCACCCAGCGCGCCTGCACGCCGTCGTCCTGGTATTGCCCGCCGAAAAACGCGCGGTACACCAGCGGCGCATCGACAAACTCCCAGGCATGCGCATGCACGTGGTTCTGGTAGCCGATCTCGGACTTGAAGCGGCCGAGCTTCAGCGCCAGGCCCGCGGGCAGCGCCAGCGTGTTCACGTAGGCTTCCTCGATCCCGACGCCGCCTTCCGGCGCGAGGGCGATGGTGGTCCAGCCGTGCCACTGGTCATCCACGTTGGATTCGAGCACCAGCTCGGTTTCGCCGAGCGAAAAGCTGCGCGGTCCGAATTCCGATTCGCCGCCCGGCAGGAAGCCGCCGATGCCGGCGGGCACCGAGTCGGGGACCGATCGCGCAGCGTACTGGCTGTCCAGGATCAGGCTGATCTTCGGGTTGAAGCCGCTGCCGGGCTCGGCGCCCAGCGCGGGCAGCGCGAGCGCGGCGGCGAGCGCAGTGAACGCAACACGCGACATGGAAGTTCCTCGCAATGGAATAAGGAGCCGGCGGGTGCAGCCGCGCGGCAGATGACGCTAGGCGTCTTGCGAGGGGGGACCGCGGATCGGGTGGAAGCGCTGGACGGGCGTGCGTACCGGCTGCGGCCGGGTGGCGGCCGGTGTGCCCGACACGGGTGGCAGCGTCACCACCGGCACCGAGGGCAATGCGCCTGCTCCGGTGCCCTGAGCGAACTGGCACACGGCACAGTCGTGCGATCCCTGCAGCGAGTGTTCCGGCAGGTGCGTGCCCGCGAGCCACTGGCCGCCGAGCAGGCCGGCCACCAGCAGGACGGACAATCGTGCGCGGTGGGTCATGGGCACCGGGATTCTACGCCCGGCATTCCGGTGATGCGGCGATCAGGAAAACAGTCGCGGCCAGGCGCCCGCCAGCAGCACGCCAAAGCCGCCGATCTCGACCGCCACCAGGATCCACATGAAGCCGTGGACCATCGAGCCCGGGAGCGTACGACTGCCGAGGCGGTGCGGAGCCAGGAACTGGTTGTCGGTGTCGCGCAGTGCGCCGTGAATGGCGTAGCCGCCGATGGCGGCGGCGAAGAACAGCAGCGGTCCGGCGCTGGCGACCAGGTTCACCGAAGGACTCCAGCGCGACAGCGCCGCGAACTGCGCCAGCAGCAGCGAGGCGAACGAGTACAGCAGCGCGGCCCGGTGGCACAGGTCGACGTAGACCGGCGCAGTGGCCGTCGGCGAGCGCGCGATGTGTGCGTACTTCCAGACGCCCGTGACCAGGCCGGTCATGAAGAACACGCCGGCCGCGGCGATGCACAGGCGCACGGCGGCGTCGGACAGCGTGGAGGGGTCGAGGATCACAGCCGCGACCCGGTCAGCTCGATGTCGGCCCAGCGCCAGGCGTCGACCAGCCGCTCGCGCACCTCCCGCACCTGCGAGCGTTTCTTCTGTGCGTCGAGGCTCGCCATCAGTCCGAAGAGCGACCAGCCGTTGTCCGGGTTGCGCCGCAGGTCCTCGCGGTACACGCGCTCCGCCTCGGCCGGCCGGCCCGCGGCGAGCAGCACGGCCCCGAGCGAATGGCGCACCGGATAGTTCCAGTCGGACGGCTCGTTGTAGTGCAGCGCGTCCTCGCGCTTGACGCCCTCGGTGAGCCGCGCCACCGCCTGCCGCCAGTCCTGGCGCTGCGCGGCGATCTCGCCGCCGAGCACGGCCGCGGCGATGCGCAGGAGATCCACCGCCGAGTTGTAGCTGCTGACGTTGCCGGCCTGCGCCAGGGCCGGGTCGGCAATCACGGCCTCGAGCGCCGCGAGATCCCGATCCGCCGCGTCGAGCTCGCCGAGCGCCGCGTGCGCCCGGCCGCGCGCGTAGTGCCGCACGCCGGCGGGATAGGGCAGGTCCGCGGCCGGCTCCGGCTGGGCGAGGATCCGCTGCCACTCGCCGAAGCGCACGTAGGCGAACAGCGGCTGCACCGAGTAATGCTGCAGCGACGTGCCGAAGCCCGGGTCGTGCAGCAGGCCATGCGCGGTATGGGCGTCGGTGCTGGCCGCGGCCTTCAGCGCCTCGGCGCGATTGCCCAGCATCGCCGCGGCGGCGTACAGGAAGTGATGGTTGTGCGGCACGTAGCCGATCGGATACACGCCCTGCTGCTGGCACTGCGCCAGGTAGGAATCGTCGGCGGCGGTGGCCCGCTCGTTGGCGAGCACCGCGTCGTGGTAGCGGCCGACACGCATGTAGGTATGGCCCGGCATGTGGACCAGGTGACCGGCGCCGGGCACCAGCACGGTGAGGCGGTCGGCGTACGCCTCGGCGCGCTGCGGCCGGTCCGAAGCCTCGGTCGCGTGGATGTACAAATGGATCGCCCACGCGTGGCGCGGATCGTCCTTGAGCACCGATTCGAGCGTGCTGACGATCAGGCGGGTGGATTCGCGCCGGGGCTTGCCCGCGGCGTCGTAGTAGTCCCACGGATGCTGGTCGAGCAGCGCCTCGGCGTACAGCGCGCGGGCGTCGAGATCCTGCGGGTATTTGCGCGCCACCTCGCCAGCCGCGGCGGCGAAGGCCTGGTCGAGCGGCGAGCGGTCGGCCGGCGGCTGCGGCGCGTAGCGCCGGGCCAGCGCCTCGATGTACGCACGTTCGATCGCGCTCGCGGCGTCCGCGCGCTCACGCGCCTTGCCGATGGCCTCCCAGGCCGGCGCCGCGGCGGCGGGGTCCATCGGCACGTTGATGTTGGGGCCGAGCACCAAGGCCACGCCCCACCAGCACATGGCGCATGCCGGATCGAGCGCCGCGGCCTGGCGGAACGAGCGCTCCGCCTCGGCGTGGTTGAAGCCGAAAGCGAGCGTCAGGCCCTGGTCGAAATAGCGCTGCGCCAGCGGCGACGCGGTGGTGATGGCGTGGTGATGATTGCCGAGGTCGGTGAACAGCGGCGCGGCGGCGTCTTTGCGCGCCGTCTCGCCGGCACAGGCGGTGAGCAGCAGGGACAGCAGGCACAGGACGGCGCGCATGGCTTTTCCGGACGGTCGCGGAGGGCGCCAGCTTCCCTCTGTGCGTGCGCCGCCGCAAGGCGCGCGGCGAGCAGGCTCAGTTGCCGGTGCGCGCCGCCTCCGCCATCGGCACGAAGCCCGGCTGCGAGGAGACCCGCGCCAGCCACGCCCGCAGTTGCGGATACGGCTGCAGGTCGTAGCCGCCGTCGTGCGCCACGTGGGTGTACGCGTACAGGGCGATGTCGGCGATGGTGTACGACTCGCCGGCCAGGAAGGGCGTGCGCGCCAGTTGCTGCTCCATGACGCCGAATGCGGCGTGGCCGCGCTTCATCGCCTCGGCGATCTTCTCGCGCCACTCGTCCTGCTTGCGCAGGAACTTCACCCACCAGCGCACCGTGGCGACGTACGGCTCGTGCGAGTACTGCTCGAAGAACAGCCACTCCATCACCTTGGCCCTCTGCCAGCGGTCGGACGGCAGCAGGCGCGAGCCTTCCGCGATCCAGCACAGCATCGCGTTGGACTCGGCCAGGAAGCGTCCGGGCTCGACCTCGAGCAGCGGCACCTTGCCGTTGGGGTTCTTCGCCAGGAATTCCGGGGTGCGCGACTCGCCGCGCAGCAGGTCCACCTCGGTCCAGCGGTAGGCGATGCCGAGCTGGCGCATCGCCAGCGCCGGCTTGAAGCAGTTGCCGGATGCGCTCATGCCGTAGAGCTGGATCACTTGCGGGCTTCCATCGCATGGCGCGGCAGTGCCGGCGGGGCGAGGCGCGTGGCGTCGCGGCGGATCTCGAGCAGTGCACGGTTGCCCTGGTCGGCGATGGCGAGCGCGTTGTCCGGGTCCGGCGCACGCGGCACGAACATCGCGCCGGTGCCGCCGGAGGCCAGGACCGCGGGGAGGGCGAGCAGCACGCCGGCCAGTGCGGCGGCGGTGCGGGTGGGCGTCTTCATGGGCTTCTGCTCCTTCGGCCGGTCATGCATGCGGCGCATGCATCTCTGGTCCGGCGTGAGACCAGTCTGCGGCGGCGGCTCTGGGGCCTCAAGCGAATTCCCGGCATTGCATGCATGCGTGGTGCGCATGCATGATGCCGCATGCCCGCGCGCCGTCCCGACCTCCCCGCCCTCGACCTGCTGCGCGGCTTCGAGGCCGCGGCCCGCCACCTGTCGTTCACCCGTGCCGCCGCGGAGCTGTTCCGCACGCAGTCCGCGATCAGCCGCCAGGTGCAGGCGCTGGAGCAGCAGCTCGGGGTGCCGCTGTTCCAGCGCCGGCACCGCGCGCTGCTGCTGACCGACGAGGGCCAGCAGCTCTACCAGTCGGCGCAGCAGGTCCTGCGGCAGCTGCGCGACACGGTCGAGCGCATCGCCGGCAACCGCACCCGCATGCTCACCGTCACGACCATGGTGACGTTCGCGTCGCTCTGGCTGGTGCCGCGCCTCGCGCAGTTCCGCCGGCTGCACCCGGACATCGACGTGCGCATCT
>DATLCG010000131.1:0-7738 GCA_035526525.1 Binatia bacterium | reverse complement strand
CACGCGGCTCATGAAATCGACCTGGCGCCGGACGACGCTCGCCGCGAACCGCACTTCGGGCGCGACGTTGGCGACGCCGTCGATCAGGCTCGTGCCGCTTTCGATCGCGGCCAGGGGGTTGCGCAGCTCGTGGGCCAGGGTGGACACGAAATGCACGCGGCGCGTTTCCGCATGCTCCAGTGCCGCGACACGGCCGGCAGCCGCCTCCACCTGCAATTTCTGGTCCGTGCGCGCGCGCATGATCTTGACGAAGCCGGCCGGCTGCCCCTCGGCGTCGCGCAGCGCGGTCAGGGTACCGCTGACCCAGATGCGGCCGCCGTCCTTGCGCTGATGCCAGCGATCGTCTTCCGAATCGCCGGCGTGCGTCGCCGTATCGCGCTCCCAGACGTCCGCGCCGCGGGCAAGATCCTCGGCGACGAACAGCACGGAAATGTTCCTGCCGACGATCTCGTCGGCGCGATAGCCGAAGATCCGCTCGGCGCCCGCCAGCCAGGCGTCCACGCGGCCATCGCTGTCCAGCAGCGCCACGGCGTGGCTGCGCAGTTCCCGCAGGGCCAGTGCCAGCCGGTGCTGGATCGTTTCCGGCAAGTCCGTGGGCATCCGGGCGGAGCCCCGCGAGGCTGCGGCCGAGCGAAGCCCGCTCCTCCCGGGCATCGGGCCTTCGGTCGGCACTTTGAAAGACGCCTCAGGCTCCCGCGGGCGGCGCCACCGGTAGCCGCGTCGTGCCCGCGCGGCGGAACTGGACGCAAGCCGACTTCGACGACTCGCCGAAGGTGAGCTCGCAGACGATCACGTTGGCCATGCACCATTGCTGCAGCAGGCTCCACGCTGCCGCGCCCGGGAACACCTCGCGGCGCAGGGCGCCCCAGTGCTCCGTGTGCCATCCGGTGGCTGCAATCGCGGCCCGGACACGCGCCAGAAATGGATGTTCTTCGCTCATGGGGGAGTCTCGCGAAGCGCGAATGCGCCTTCGCACCTGATGTGGACCTGTCCACCGGCGCATTAGTGCGGCGACGCCTGCGACCGCCGGGCGGATGACCCCCGAACCTGGACGCCGACGCAGCCGATCGGCTACTTCAGGTAGTGATCCAGCAGCAGCAGGCTGAACAGGGCCATCAGGTACACGATCGAGTACCCGAAGGTGCGCATCGGCAGCCCCGGCCGCGGGGCCCAGCGCAGGCGCACGGCGTATGCCAGGAAGACGCCG
Source organism: Binatia bacterium (assembly GCA_035526525.1). Lineage (GTDB taxonomy): Bacteria > Pseudomonadota > Gammaproteobacteria > Nevskiales > Nevskiaceae > JACPFV01. The sequence continues at coordinate 6,531 of DATLCG010000131.1, read as the reverse complement.
CCGAGGGCCAGTGCGCCGAGGAGGTAGACGGGTCCGCTCATGCCAAACGCGAAGGGCAGCAGGCTCACGGCCACCAGCAGCAGCGTGTACAGCAGCACCTGCAAGCGGGTGAAGGCGAGTCCGTGCGTCACCGGCAGCATGGGGATGCCGGCGTCCTTGTATTCCTCGTGGCGCTCGATCGCCAGCGCCCAGAAATGCGGCGGCGTCCAGACGAACACGATCAGGAACAGCAGGAGCGCGTGCGCATCGAGCGTGCCGGTGACGGCGGTCCAGCCGAGCACCGGCGGCGCAGCGCCGGCGGCGCCGCCGATGACGATGTTCTGCGGCGTGGCGCGCTTCAGGTACAGCGTGTAGACGCCGGCGTAGCCGATCAGCGTGGCGAGCGTGAGCCAGGCCGTCAGCGGGTTCACCCAGCCGTACAGCACCACGAAACCCGCGGCGCCGAGCACGCTCGCGAAGCCGAGCGACTCCGGCACCCCGAGCGTGCCCGTCACCAGGGGTCGTCCGCAGGTGCGTGCCATCTGCGCATCGACGTGCCGGTCGAGCAGCTGGTTCACCGCCGCGGCCGAGGCCGCCATGGCCCCGATGCCGAGAGTCCCCAGCAGCAGCACCGGCAACGGCACGAGTCCGGGCGTGGCGAGGAACATGCCGACGATCGCCGTGAACACGATCAGCATCACCACGCGCGGCTTGCAGAGCTCGTAATACTCGCGCAGGCGGCGATGCAGCGGCAGGCGCGCGGCCGGTGCGCTCACCGCGCTCACGACGAAGCGCGCCGCCACGCGAAATGATTCAGCGAGATCATCGCCAGCCATAGTAGCGCCGCACCCGCGTTGTGGGCCGCGGCCAGCGGCAGCGGCCACTGCAGCAGGATCAGGCCGAGGCCGAGCGCGAGCTGCACCGCAAGCGCTGCACCGATCAGCCGCGCGAAGCGCCGGCGCGACGCGTCGCCGCGCGCCAGGCCCAGCACCAGCAGCAGCGCTGCCAGCGTCACCGCGGCCGCACCGGCGCGATGCATCCAGTGGATCGTGACGCGTGCGCGGTTGTTCAGGACACCGCCTTCGTAATTGACGTCGCCATGCGTCTCCAGAAAGGCCTCGTGCAGGCCCAGCTCCGGCACCAGGCGGCCCTGGCAGGTGGGCAGGTCGGGACACGCCAGCGCCGCGTAGTTGCTGCTGGTCCAGCCGCCCAGAAAGATCTGGCCCAGCACGAGCATCGCCGTGAAGCCGGCGGCGAGCCGCAGGCCGGTAGCCGGCGGGGCGCCCGGCGCAAGGGTGGCGCGCAGCGCATGGAGCGCCTCGCGCTCGTTGCGCAGGTCGCTGGCATGCGGGTCCAGCCGCGTCGCGAGGGACGGCGCTTCCGGCTCCTGCTTCCCGCTTCGTGCTTCCCGCACCTCGAGCCACAGCCAGCCCAGCACCGCGAGGGTGCTCATCCCGCCGAGCAGGTGCGCCGTGACGATGACCGGCTTCAGCAGCAGCGTCACCGTCCACATGCCGAGCAATCCCTGGAGCACGACCAGCCCGAGCAGGATCTTCGGCAGGCGCGAGGGCAGCCCGCGGCGGAAGCTCAGCGCGAACAGGCCCAGGATCAGCAGGCCGAGTGTGGACGCCAGATAGCGGTGGATCATCTCCTTCCACGCCTTGTGCGCCACCACCGGACGCCCGGGAAACCGCTGCTGCGCGGCTTCGACCCGCGCGGCCGCGGTCGGCACGGCGAGATGGCCGTAGCAGCCCGGCCAGTCCGGGCAGCCGAGGCCGGCATCGGACAGCCGCACGTACGCGCCGAGCACGACCACGCAGAAGCACAGCGCGAGCGCCGCGGCGGTGAGCCAGCGAAACAGGGTCACGTCGGAAAAAGATCGGACAGCATCGGGGCGCGCAGTGTACTGCCGGCGCCGGGCGCGCCGTCAGCCGATGTGCGAGAAGCGCAGCAGGCGCCGCAGGTCCCGGTAGAGATCCTTTTCGGAGAGCGCATCGAAGGTCATCACCCAGTTGCCGTTCGGGTCCAGCAGGAACAGCGCATTCGGCGGCTGGGGCCCCAGGGCGTCGGCCAGGCGCGCACCCGCAGTGCCTGCATCGGCCACGATCGCCAGGTCCCAGTGCTGCGCCTGCAACGCCGCCTTCGCCTGCGCCAGCGCAGCGGCATCCGGGGCCACGTATACCCGGCGCACCCGCTGCCGGTCCTTGTCGAGGGCGTGCCAGACCTGCCGGCCTTCCGCCAGCACCGCCGCGCACGCGGCGTCGCAGCCGTGCCCGCCGGCGTACAGCAGCGTCCACTTGCGATCCGGCGGCAGCGGCCTGCCCGCTGCGTCCACCAGCGCAAATGCGGGCAAGGGCCGCGCCGGGTCGAGCAGCGTTCCATGGTTGGTGCGGCCGCCGGGAATCCATTGCGGAAAAACGAAATACAGCAGCAGTGCCGCCAGCGGCGGTGCGGCGAACAGGCCCAGCAGCAGCCACAGCTGCACGCGGCCACGGCGTGCCGTCATCGCCGCAGCCACCGGCGCACGAACATCACCATCGCGAGCGCCGCCAGGCCGAACCACTGCGCGGCATAGGCGTAGTGCCTCTCTGGCGGAAAGCCCGGCGACTGCCACTCGCGCACGAAGCCGTCCGGCTCCACCGCATCCAGCAGCAGCAGGCCATCGAGCACGCGCTCGCCCAGCAGGCAGCGCAGCCGCGCGGCGTCCGGATAGATCGCGATGGCCGGGTAATGGGGTGCCGTCACGCACTCGCCCGCCGGCAGGCGCAACGCAGGTGCCGGCAGCGTGCGCCACAAGCCTTGCACGGCCACCACTCCTGCCGGCACTGGCAGGCTGGCCGGTGCGGGCAAGGGAATCCAGCCGCGATCCACCATCACCAGGCTGTTGTCCGTGCTGCGCAGCGGCGTCCATACGTGAAAGCCGGGTTGGCCTCCGTGGGCCTGGCCGTCCTGAAGGACCTGCCGGTCGCCGAGCCAGGTCCCGTGCACCTCGACGTGGCGGGATTCGGCAGCGGCCGCGTCTTTGAGCGTTCCGGCCGGCGCACGCCAGGCCTCCGCGGAGTGCCGCTGCAGCTCGCGCTTGGCGAGGCCACGCTGCACTTGCCAGGCTCCGGCACTGGCGAAAGCGATCGCGGCGACCGGCGCCAGCCACCACACCCGGCCCGGGCGCGTCATCGCGCCGCTATCATGCGGGCTCACCCGCCGCGCCGCGTCCGCCGTGCTGCCCAAGATCATCCTGCTGCTGCTGCTCGCCGGCATCGTGGTGTCGCTGTTCAGCGGACTCTATTTCCTGCTGCATGACCGCAGCGACCGGCGCCGCGTGCTGACCGCGCTCAAGTTCCGCGTGGGACTGTCCATCGCGCTGCTGGTTTTCCTGGCGCTGGCGTTCATCAACGGCTGGCTGAAACCGCACGGCCTCGGAGGCTGACGCCGCCGAGGCCGTCTCCACTGCGTACCGCGCTAGATGACGTAGACGAAGGTGAACAGGCCGATCCACACCACGTCCACGAAGTGCCAGTACCAGGCGACGCCCTCGAACCCGAAGTGATGGTCCGGCCGGAAATGCCCGGCCATCAGGCGTCCGGTGATGACGATCAGCATCAGGGTGCCGAGCGTCACGTGCATGCCGTGGAAGCCCGTCAGCATGAAGAACGTGCTGCCGTAGATGCCCGAGCCCAGCGTCAGGTTCAGCTCGGTGTACGCGTGGTGGTACTCGCCGGCCTGGAAGTACAGGAACGTCGCGCCCAGCAGGACCGTCACGAACATCCAGCCGATGCAGCGCCGCCGCTGGCCCTCCTTGAGCGCATGGTGCGCCCAGGTCACGGTGAAGCTCGAGGTGACCAGCAGGATCGTGTTCAGGAACGGCACGCCCCATTCGGGGATGGTCTCGAACTCGCCGCCGACGTTGGCGGGGCCGTTGGTGGGCCAGTGCGCCTCGAAGCCCGGCCACAGCGTCAGGTGCGTCGCGAGCTTGGCGCCCTCGCCGGCCAGCCACGGGACCGTCAGGCCGCGCGAGTAGAACAGCGCGCCGAAGAAGGCACCGAAGAACATGACCTCGCTGAAAATGAACCAGCTCATGCCCCAGCGGAACGTGCGGTCGACCTGCGCGCTGTACGCGCCGCCTTCGCTCTCGCCGATGATGGCGTTGAACCAGCGCACGATGATGAACACCGCAATGGCGATGCCGATCAGCACCGGCGCGATGCCGAGGTGCTTGTCCTCCAGGTAGCTCCAGACGCCCCAGATCAGCGTGAACAATCCCACCGTCAGCGCGAACGGGTACCAGCTCGGGTCGGGGACGAAGTAGCGGCTGTGGTCGGTTTTGACGTTGGTCGTGGCCATGGCGTTTCCCTTCAGCTCTTCTGATCGGTGACGTCGAAGATCGTGTACGACAGCGTGACGGTGTCGAGCGATGCCGGCAGCTGCGGATCCAGCATGAAACGTACCGGCAGGCGGCGCGTCTCGCCGGCGGCGAATGGCTGCCGCCGGAAGCAGAAGCATTCGGTCTTCTTCAGGTGGCGCGCGCCATCCCAGGGGGTCACGCTGGGCACCGCCTGCGCGACGATGGCGCGGTCCTCGGTGTTCTGCGCCTCGAACCACACCGTCACGTACTGGCCGGGATGAACCGAGACGCGCGGCGTCTCCGCGACGAAACGCCAGGGCTTGCCGCCGTTGACGGTGGTGACGAACTCCACGTTCACGGAGCGCGTGAGGTCCGGCTGCTCCGGGGCTTCACTGGCGATGGCGAGCCCGGCGGACTTGCCGTTGAAGCCGGTCAGCTCGCATAGCGCGTTGTACAGCGGCGCCATGGCGAAGCCCGCGACGAACATCGCCACGGCCACGCCGGACAGGCGCAGCAGGTGATGGCGGCGGCGGGAATCCATGCGTCAGCGGTGCAGCTGCGACCAGAGGAACAGCGCGAGGATCGCCGCGGCCAGCGCACCGTGCGCCAGCGCCAGGCGCACGTTGCGGCCGGCGCGCGGATCCGTCACTGCAGGCCCAGCTTGTGGTGATCCAGGGCATCCTCGTCGTCGTGCGTCACCGTGATCTCGGCGTCGTCGACGTGCGGCGGCGTCTCGAAGGTGTGGTACGGCGCCGGCGAGGGCACGGTCCACTCCAGGCCGTGTGCGCCTTCCCAGGCGCGGGCCGGCGCCTGCTGCAGGCCTTCGCGGAACCAGATGCAGCGCGCGAAGTTGAACATCATGATCAGCTGCGACGCGAAGAAGCCGAAGGCGCCGACGGTCGACCACTGGTTGAAGTCGGTGAAGGCCGCGGCGTAATCCGGCACGCGGCGCTGCATGCCGGCGAGGCCGGAGAAGTGCTGCGGGAAGAACGTCAGGTTGATGAAGATCGCGCTCAGCCAGAAGTGCAGCTTGCCGAGGGGCTCGCTGTACATGACGCCGGTCCATTTCGGCAGCCAGTAGTACACCGCCGCGATGATCGCGAACACGGCGCCTGGCACCAGCACGTAGTGGAAGTGCGCAACGACGAAGTAGGTGTCCTGGTACTGGAAGTCGGCCGGCGCGATCGCGAGCATCAGGCCCGAGAAGCCGCCGATCGAGAACAGGAACACGAACGCGACCGCCCACAGCATCGGCGTCTCGAAGGTCAGCGAGCCGCGCCACATGGTGGCGATCCAGTTGAACACCTTCACGCCGGTCGGCACCGCGATCAGCATCGTCGCGAACATGAAGAACAGCTCGCCTGCCAGCGGCATGCCCACCGTGAACATGTGGTGCGCCCAGACGATGAACGACAGGATCGCAATGGAGGCGGTCGCGTAAACCATCGACGAGTAGCCGAATAACGGCTTGCGGGCGAAGGTCGGCACGATCTGTGACACGATTCCAAACGCCGGCAGAATCATGATGTAGACCTCAGGATGCCCAAAAAACCAGAAGATATGCTGGAACATCACCGGGTCGCCGCCGCCCGCTGCATTGAAGAAGTTCGTGCCGAAATGACGGTCGGTCAGCACCATGGTGACCGCGCCTGCGAGCACCGGCATCACGGCAATCAGCAGGTAAGCGGTAATCAGCCAGGTCCACACGAATAGCGGCATCTTCATGAGCGTCATCCCTGGCGCCCGCATATTCAGGATGGTGGTGATGATGTTGATCGAGCCCATGATCGACGAGGCGCCCATGATATGCAGCGCAAAAATGGCCAGGTCCATACCCGGGCCCATCTGCGTGGACAAGGGGGCATAAAGCGTCCACCCCGCCGCGGTTGCACCACCCGGGACGAAGAACGAAATCACCAGCAATGCAGCGGCCGGTGGGAGCAGCCAGAAACTCCAGTTGTTCATGCGGGCGAACGCCATATCCGGCGCGCCGATCATCATCGGAATCTGCCAATTCGCGAACCCTACGAACGCGGGCATGATCGCGCCAAACACCATGATGAGGCCGTGCATGGTGGTCAGCTCGTTGAAGAAATCCGGACTCCAGAGCTGGAGCCCCGGCTGAAATAGTTCAGCCCGGATGCCGAGCGCCAGCACACCACCCATCAGGAACATCGTAAAACTGAAAATCAGGTACAGCGTGCCGATGT
>DATLCG010000124.1:0-27831 GCA_035526525.1 Binatia bacterium | reverse complement strand
GTGATCGGCTGGGCGGCGGTGACGGGCGGCGTGGACGTGCTGCCGCTGCTGCTCTTCGCGATCATCTTCGTCTGGACGCCGCCGCATTTCTGGGCGCTGGCGATCGAGCGCCACGAGGAATACAAGGACGCCGGCATCCCCATGCTGCCGGTGACGCACGGACTCGCGTTCACCCGCCTTCAGGTGCTGCTGTACACGCTGTTGCTGGTGGCCGTGAGCCTGCTGCCCTTCGCGTCCGGCATGAGCGGACCCGTCTACCTGCTCGGCGCGCTGGCGCTCGGCGGCGTCTTCCTGGCATACGCCGTGCGACTGCGCTGGGCCCCGCGGCCGGGGCTGCCGATGCGCACGTTCGGGTACTCGATCGTGTACCTGATGGCCCTCTTCAGCCTGCTGCTGCTGGATCATTACCTGAAGTAGCCGATCGGCTGCGTCAGCGGCTGGTTCACGGGCAAGCCACTCGGCGGTCGCAGGCGACGCGGCACTAATTCGCCGGTGGACCGGTCCACATCAGGTGCGACGGCGCATTCGCGCTTCGCGAGACACCCCAATGAGCGACGAACACCCTTTTCTGGCGCGTGTGCGGGCCGCGATTGCCGCTACCGGATGGCACACCGAGCACTGGGGAGCCCTGCGCCGGGAGGTGTTCCCGGGCGCGGCAGCATGGACCCTGCTGCAGCAATGGTGCATGGCCAACGTGATCGTCTGCGAGCTCACCTTCGGCGAGTCGTCGAAGGCGGCCTGCGTCCAGTTCCGCCGCGCGGGTCCGCCGCGGCAGCCGGTGGCGCCGCCCGCGGGAGCCTGAGGCGTCTTTCTAGGTGTCGTCCGAAGGCCCGATGCCCGGGAGGAGCGGACTTCCCTCGGCCGCAGCCTTGCGGGGCTCCGCCCGGATGCCCACGGACTTGCCGGAAACGATCCAGCGCCGGCTGGCACTGGCCCTGCGGGAACTGCGCAGCCACGCCGTGGCGCTGCTGGACAGCGATGGCCGCGTGGACGCCTGGCTGGCGGGCGCCGAGCGGATCTTCGGCTACCGGTCCGACGAGATCGTCGGCAAGAACATCGCCCTGCTGTTTGTCGCCGAGGATCTCGCGCGCGGCGCCGATGTCTGGGAGCGCGACACGGCGACGCGCGCCGGCGATTCGGAGGATGACCGCTGGCATCAGCGCAAGGACGGCGGCCGCATCTGGGTCAGCGGTACCCTGACCGCGCTGCGCGACGCCGAGGGGCAGCCGGCCGGCTTCGTCAAGATCATGCGCGCGCGCACGGACCAGAAATTGCAGGTCGAGGCGGCTGCGGGCCGTGTCGCGGCACTGGAGCATGCGGAAACGCGCCGCGTGCATTTCGTGTCCACCCTGGCCCACGAGCTGCGCAATCCCCTGGCCGCGATCGAAAGCGGCACGAGCCTGATCGACGGCGTCGCCAACGTCGCGCCCGAAGTGCGGTTCGCGGCGAGCGTCGTCCGGCGCCAGGTCGATTTCATGAGCCGCATGATCAGCGACCTGCTGGACGTGGCGCGCGCGGCTCTCGGCAAGCCCTTGCTGCACCGGGACCGCATCGTGCTGCAGGAGGTGCTGGAACACAGCGTCGAGGCTTGCCGCCCGCTGATCGACCGGCGCTCGCACCAGGTGCACCGGCTGGTGTCACGGACGCCGATCGCGGTCGACGCCGACCCCGTGAAACTGCAGCAGGTCTTCGTCAACCTCATCGAGAACGCAGCCAAGTACACACCCGAGCGCGGCGTGATCTGGCTCAAGCTCACCACCGAGGGCGACGAAGCGGTCGTCAACGTGCGCGACAACGGGGTCGGCATTGCGCCCGAGCTGATGCCGCACATCTTCGAGCTGTTCACGCAGGGCACGACCGCGGATCCGTCGCATCGGCCGCAGGGCGGCCTCGGCATCGGCCTGGCGCTGGTGCGCGAAACCGTCGAACTGCACGGCGGCACCGTGCAGGCCAGCAGCGACGGTACGGGCAAGGGCAGCCAGTTCACGGTGCGCCTGCCGCTGCCCCGTGACCAAGGCGAGCCCGCTACGGCAGGATGAAGTCGAGCGCCAGCTCGTTCTTCGGCAGCAGCGCGGTGGTCAGCGTCAGCCGCAGGGTCAGGTTCTCGCAGAAGATCCTGCAGTAGCGCAGCGGTGCGCTCACGGGCGGAGCGTGCCCGGCTCGGGTGGGGGCTCCGGCGCGGCTTCCACACCTTCGGATGCGGGCGCAGCGCCAGGGTCGGGCCCAACAGGGTCCGCGGGCGATGGCGGCGGCGTTGTGTCCACGGCCTGCGGCAGTGGTTCGGTGTCCAGCGGCGCGGTCGTGGGGGACGCCGGCGGCGGGTCGGGCAGCACGGCCAGCTGGCGCGCGGCCGCGGTTCGGAATTCCCCGAGTGCCGATTCGAGCACCTCGCGCCACGCTTCCGGCGCGGGCGCGCGCTGCTGCCGCGCCTGGCCGCGGAGCATGACGGGGCTGGGCCCGTGCGCGAGTTCCAGCTCGACCGCCACGTCGGCAGAGAGCGTCTGCGCGAACCAGCCGGGCGTCGCGCTCACCCACAGTTCGCGCAGGCGGACGTCGACGATCGCCGCAGGCGCGTCGGGGTCGGTGCCACGCGCCACCACTTCATGGCCGGCCTGCCGCAGCGCCGCCGCGAGTTGCGCGCGCATCAGCGCCTCGACGCTGCCGTGCTCCAGCACCAGGTCGCCGGGCCGGTGCGCGAACGAGCGCTGCTTGTGGCCGAGCAGGTGCGACCGCTCCGTGCCTGCAGGACCGGGCGTGCTGCGCTCGTCACGCACGCTGCGGATCACCACCTGGCGCGCTCCCGGGGCGATCTTCCCGGGCGGCGGTGCGGACAGGTCGAGCGATGTCGGAGCGGCAGCGCAGCCGGCGAGGGTGCTCGCGGCCACCAGCCAGGGCCAGGCTGTCGCTGCCTTCATGGGATCCCCGTTGCCGCCCCCGCGGCCTGCTGCCGATTAGACGCCGGCCGCTGGCGCCGGGCAAGAAAAAACCCGCGCGCGGCGGGTTCTTTGGCTGCCGCGCCGATCTCAGGCCGGCGCGGGCATGGCAGGGGCGGCTTCGCCCTCGATCAGCTTGCGCAGCTTCTTCATGGCGCTCACCTCGATCTGGCGGATGCGCTCGGCCGACACGCCGTACTCGTCGGCGAGCTCCTGCAGGCCGTCCTTGCCGGACTCGTTCAGCCAGCGCCGCTGCACGATGTCCCGCGAGCGCGCGTCCAGCGTCGCCAACGCGCGCTGCATCCGCTGCCCGCGCTCGTGGTCGAACTCGGCCTGCTCGAGCTCGGACACCGCGTCGCGCTCGTCGGCGAGATAGTCCTCGGGGACGTAGGCGTTCTCGTCGCTGTCGCCCGGCGTGGCGCTGAAGGACATGTCGCCGGCGGCCAGACGCGCCTCCATCTGCAGCACTTCCTCCGGCTTGACGTTGAGGTCGCGCGCCACCGCGTTCACTTCGGCGCGGTTCATCCAGCCCAGGCGGCCCTTCAGGCGCCGCAGGTTGAAGAACAGCTTGCGCTGCGCCTTGGTGGTCGCGATCTTCACCATGCGCCAGTTGCGCACGATGTACTCGTGGATGTCCGCCTTGATCCAGTGCACGGCGAAGGAGATCAGGCGCACGCCGACCTTCGGATCGAAGCGCTTCACCGCCTTCATCAGGCCGATGTTGCCTTCCTGGATGAGATCGGCGAACGGCAACCCGTAGCCGAGGTAGCCGCGGGCGATGTGCACGACGTGGCGCAGGTTGGCGAGCACCAGCTGCTGGGCGGCGTCGAGGTCGTTGTCCTGGCGCAGGCGCTGCGCCAGTTGCCGCTCTTCCTCGGCGTCCAGCACCGGCAGCCGGTTCACCGCCGAGATGTAGGCATCGAGCGACCCGGTGATCGGCACCAGTGTCGAGGGCATGCGCAGGGCGACAGCCTTCGGGGCTTTCGCGGCGGTTTCGCGGGGGGTTCCGGTCATGGCCATGATCGTAGCACTCGCGACGTTAGAGTGCTAAAAATTGTAAAAGTTTCTCAACCATGTCAACAGCTTGTCAGCTTTTCAGGAAGGCTCGTAGCGGCTGAGGTGACGACCGACCGTCCACGCCGAGCCCAGCATTCCCAGAAGGACCCCGCCCGCCAGCATCAGCAGCGTGGCGTCCAGCGACAGCCCGCTGAGCGAATAGCTGCTGTCGTAGAGTCCGGCCAGCCGGCGGGCCGGCCCTGCCAGGGCCCAGAGCGCGGCGTGCACCAGCAGCCAGGCGAGGACGCCGCCGGCGAGGCCGTACCAGAGGCCTGTATAGAGGAACGGCCGGCGGATGAAGGAATCGGGCGCACCGATCAGCTTCATCACCACGATCTCGTCGCGACGGCCTTCGATGTCGAGACGGATGGTGTTGCCCACCGTGACGATCACCGCCAGCGCCAGCACGGCGGCGATGATGAGCACGGCGCGCTCGACGATGCCGAGGATCGCGTACAGCCGGTCGAGCCACTTGCGATCCAGCTTGGCCACCTCGATTTCGGGAAGGCGCGAGACTTCCGCCATCAATGCATCCAGCGCGGCGGGGGCCAGGCCACGCTGCGGGGTGAGCACGATCACCGCAGGCAGCGGATTGTCCTGCAGCAGGTCCAGCGCCTCGCCGAAGCCCGACAGCGTGCGGAATTCCGCCAGCGACTGCTCGCGCGAGATGTACTGCACTCGCGCCACGCTCTTGTGCCGCGACAGGTGCTGCGTCAGCGACAGGCCCTGGTTGGGCGTGACGTTGTCGCGCAGGAACAGCGAAGCCTGCACCGCCCCTTCCCAGGAATAGCTGATCGCGGAGACGTTGCCCACGAGGATGTGCAGGCCCGCCGGCAGCGCCAGGGTGATGCCGATGACGGCGGCGGTGAGCAGCGTGGACACGGGCTCGCGCCACAGCCGCCCCAGCGTGGCGAAGAACACCCGGGCGTGCTCCTGCGTCCAGCGCTGCAGCAAGGGCGGGCGCACCGCGTCCTCGGCGGCGGACACGGGGACCGGCGCGGGAGCCGGCGTGCTCATGCCGGCACGCGAGCGTCGAGGAAGCCCGACGGCTGGTCGCGGCTGACGCGGCCGTGATCGAGATGGATGATGCGCCGGTTCATCTGGCGGATCAGGTCGATGGCGTGCGTCGCCACCAGCACGCTCACGCCGACCGCATTGAAGCGCGCGAACAACTGCATCACCTCGCGCGCCATCTGCGGATCCAGGTTGCCGGTCGGCTCGTCCGCCAGCAGCAGCGCGGGCTTGGTGACGATGGCGCGCGCGATGCCGACCCGCTGCTGCTCGCCGCCGGAGAGCGTCAGCGGCAGCAGTTTTTCCTTGTCCAGCAGCCCCACCGCGTCGAGTGCGGCACGCACGCGCCGGGCGAGGTCGGCGTGGCGGTAGCCGCGGATCACCAGCGGCAGCCCGACGTTGTCGAACACCGGCCGGTCGTTGAGCAGGTTGAAGCTCTGGAACACGATGCCGATGTTCTGCCGGAATTCGGGCACCTTGCGCCGCGGCAGCGTCGACAGGTTCTGGCCGTTGACCACGACGTGGCCGCGGGTCGGCCGTGCGAGCAGCGCCGCCAGTCGCAGCAGCGTGCTCTTGCCCGCGCCGGAGTGTCCGGTGACGAACGCCAGCTCGCCGGCGCCGAGCCGGAAGCTCACCTCCGACAGGGCTTCGCCGCCGTCGCCGTAGCGATGGCTGACCTTGTGGAAGTGGAGGGTGTCCATTCAGCCGAGCAACGCGTCCGCGAACTGCGCTGCGTCGAACGGTAGCAAATCGGCCGGGTCCTCCCCAACGCCGACGTAGCGGATCGGCAGCGCCAGCTTGTGCGCGATCGCGAGCACGATGCCGCCCTTGGCGGTGCCGTCGAGCTTGGTCAGGACCAGGCCGGTGACGCCGAGCGCGGCATGGAAGGTCTCGGCCTGTCGCAGCGCGTTCTGGCCGGTGGTGGCGTCGAGCACGAGCAGCACCTCGTGCGGCGCACCGGGGTCGAGCTTGCGCAGCACGCGCTGCACCTTCTTCAGCTCGTCCATCAGCTGTGCCTGGGTGTGCAGGCGGCCGGCGGTATCCGCCACGAGCACGTCGGTGTCGCGTGCGCGCGCGGCCTGCAGCGCGTCGAACAGCACCGAGGCGGCGTCCGCGCCGGCGGCCTGCGCCACCAGCGGTGCGCCGGCGCGCTGCGCCCACTCGCGCAGCTGCTCCGCGGCGGCGGCGCGGAACGTGTCGCCGGCCGCGAGCAGCACCGAGCGGCCTTCGCCGGTCCAGCGGTGCGCGAGCTTGCCCAGGGTCGTGGTCTTGCCGACGCCGTTGACCCCGACGCCGAGCACCACGAACGGCCTGGCCGCGCCGACGTCGAGCGGGCGCTCGCACGGCCGCAGCCACTCCGTCAGCAGCTCGCGCAGCAACGCCCGCAGCGCGGCAGCGTCGCGCACCCGGCCCTGGCGGATGGCGATGCGCAGGCGCTCCGCGAAGTGCTGGGCCGCCTCGACTCCGGCGTCGGCCTGCAGCAGGCGCGTCTCCAGCTCCTCGACCGCGTCTTCGCCGAGGCCGTCGCGCGCGAACAGCCGGCCGACGTCATAGGTCAGCCACGACTCTCCCCGATTGAGCCGCGCGCGCAGGCGCGCCAGCGACGTTTCCGCCATCAGCGCGTCACGGCCGCGACGGTGCGGGCGGCTCGGCGGCTGGCGCCGCGGGTGCGGGCGGCGCCGCTTCGGCGCGGGCGGGGCGCAGCAGCCACACGCCGCCGGTCCACAGCGAGACGTCCGCCTCGCGGCGCCGATGCTGCACGCGGCGCGCCTCGAAGCCCGCCGGCGCCGGTGACAGCGCGGCGAGCGGCAGGTCGAAATCGCGGTCGGTGCGCGGATAGCGCATGAGCCGCAGCGTGCGCTGTCCGGTCTGCGTCGACAGCGTGCCGATCCACAGCGGCAGCCGCTCGATGCGCGCCCCGGAGGGCCACAGGCGGATCACCGCCTCCTGCTCGTAGTCGCCGTCCGCGACCGCGCCCATCGGCTTGCGCAGCATCAGTGCCTGGTGCGCGCCGGCGTGCGCCTGGGGCAGCAGCGGCAGTTCGGCCAGCGGCGCGCTCGGCGCGAGCCAGCGCAACGCCGTGGTCCACGACAGCACCGGCGGCTCCTGCCAGCCCGCCCGGTGCAGCGCGCCGTTGATGTCGTTGAGCTCCCCGGCCCACTGCACCGTCAGCGGCTGCTTCTCGCGGCCGGTGTTGTCCATGCGATAGGCGGGCAGCTCGGCGTAGCGGCCATTCCACCAGGCGGCCGAGGGCAGGCGCTGCATCTGGGCGATGGTCTTGCTGCGGTCATGCTGCAGCTCGAAGGCGCCGGCCAGCGTGGTCGCCGCCACCAGCACGCCGATCACCGCGGGCAGCAGCTCGCGGCCCGCGATCGGCAGTGCGCCGTGCCGCCGGTAGCCGACGCCGAGCACCGCGACCCACAGCGTCCCGAACAGCACGGCAGTGACGCCCACCGACAGCCAGACGCCGCCGAGGTACAGCTCGCCGAGCAGCATCAGCACGATCAGCGACGCCGCCACCCCGTAGTAGCGCGCCCGCACGGCCGGTGGCCGCTGCGTGGTGAGCAGCACGGGCACGAAGGCGTAGATGGCGGTGGCAATGACGAGATCGAAGCCGGCGGTGTGCCCTGCCACCGGCAGGTGATAGAAGTGCGCCGGGTCGGTGACGTGCACCAGCGCGCGCAGGCCGCAGCTGAGCATCACGCCGAAGCCGAGCGCCGCCAGCCAGTGCGCCGCGGCGCGCACGTGGCCGCCGAGCCACAGCGTCAGCAGCACCGTCGCGGCCACTGGCGCGTACACCTTCCAGTTCGACAGCGAGCCGGCCGCCACGGCCAGCGCCGTGGTGACCGGCGTGCGCAGGTCCTGGCTCAGCTGCCAGGCCAGCTGGTCTGCCGCCGGCGGCACCTGCTGGCCCACGCCCCACCACACCAGCAGCATGAAGGCGCCCACGGCGAACAGGCCGAGCGCCAACGCGGCGAGCGCGGGGGTCTCCGGCTGCGCCGGGTCGGCCAGCCATCCGCCGAGCCGCCCGACGGTGCGGTGCCGCGCGCTCCAGTCCAGCATCGCGTCGATCCAGCGGCCGGCGCGACGCTGCGCGCGGCGCACCACCCGGTCCGCAACCCAGATCAGCGCCGTCACCAGCACCAGCAGCGTGAGCAGCAGCGTCGCCAGGCGCGCGGCGACCTCGGAGGCAAGCCCGAGCGAGGCGCCGAACACGACGCCGGGCGTCATGTAGGCCAGCGCCCAGCACAGGCCCGCGAACGCATCGAGCGCCACGAACACCGCCCAGCGCATGCCGTGCGCGGCGGCGATCGCGGGAATGAAGGGGCGCACCAGGCCGACGAAGCGGCCGATGAAGATGCTCTTCTTGCCGTGCTGCTCGAAGAAGCGCTCGCTGCGCGCGACCATCTCCGGGTAACGCTTCGCCAGCCGGGAGGCGAACATCTCCTTGCCGAAGCGGCGCCCGAACCAGAAAGAGATCGAGTCGCCGGCGACGGCTCCGGCGCTGACCGCGGCGACGCACGGCCAGAACGCCAGCGCGTCCAGCGCGGTGAGTGCGCCGATGCCGAACATCAGCGGCATCGCCGGCACCACGATGCTGATGACCAGCAGCGAATCGCACAGCGAGATCAGGAGCACGCAGATCAGCCCCAGGCCCGGGTGCGCCCCGAGCCAGTCGAGCAGCGGCTGCAGGTGCGTCACGCGGCGGCGATCCGGAAGGCCCCGGCGGCGGCATCGAGGGTGAGGCGCAGTTCGGTTTCGCCGTGCGCGGCCGAGACGAAACCTGCCTCGAAGGCCGAAGGCGCGAGGTACACGCCACGATCCAGCATGGCGTGGAAGAAGGCGCGGAACCGCGCCACGTCGCAGGCCATCACCTGCGCGTAGCTGCGGATCTCGCGCTCCGCGGTGAAGTACAGCCCGAACATGCTGCCCTGCTGCGTCGTGGTGAAAGGGATGCCGGCGTCGCGCGCGGCGGCACCGAGCCCATCCAGGAGCGCGCGCGTGGTGCGCTCGAGCTGCTCGTAGGGCGCGGTGTCGGCAAGCGCGCGCAGCGTCGCCAGGCCGGCCGCCATCGCCAGCGGGTTGCCCGAGAGCGTCCCGGCCTGGTACACCGATCCGACCGGGGCGAGCTGCTGCATCACGTCGCGCCGGCCTCCGAAGGCGCCGACCGGCAGGCCGCCGCCGATGATCTTGCCGAGCGTGACCAGGTCCGGCGTCACGCCGAAGGCGCCCGCGGCGCCGCGGGGATGGACGCGAAAGCCGGTCATCACCTCGTCGAAGATCAGCAACGCGCCGTGACGGTCGCACAGCGCGCGCAGGCCCTGGAGGAATCCCGGCGCCGGCGGCACGCAGTTCATGTTGCCGGCCACGGGCTCGACGATGACGCAGGCGATGGCCCCCGCGTTGGCGTCGAACAGGGCGGCGACGCTGGCCAGGTCGTTGTAATGGGCGGTGAGCGTGTGCACCGCGTACGACGCCGGCACCCCGGGCGAGGTCGGCACGCCGAAGGTGAGTGCGCCCGAGCCGGCCTTCACCAGCAGCGCATCGCCGTGCCCGTGATAGCCGCCCTCGAACTTGATCAGCTTGTCGCGGCCAGTGGCGCCGCGCGCCAGCCGGATCGCGCTCATGGTGGCCTCGGTGCCGGAATTCACCATGCGCACCTGCTCCAGCCCCGGCACGCGCGTGCACAGCAGCTCGGCCATCTCGATCTCGAGCGCGGTCGGTGCGCCGTAGGACACGCCGATGGACGCCTGTCGCCGGATCGCTTCGACCACCGCGGGATGCTGGTGGCCGAGGATCATCGGTCCCCACGAGCCGACGTAGTCCACGAAGCGGTGCCCGTCCGCATCGACGAGGTACGCGCCTTCGGCGCGCTCGATGAATCGCGGCGTTCCGCCCACCGCGCGAAACGCGCGCACGGGAGAATTGACGCCCCCGGGAATGCTCCGCTGGGCGCGGGCGAACAGTTCGTCGGAGCGGCTCATCGTGGGTAAAGGCGAACGGACCCGGTGTTGCGGGCGCGGGGCGCCATGGTCGCACTCCGGCCCGTCAGGAAAAAAGACTTGCGTAGTGCCGGGCCGCAGTCTCGACGTCCGGAACGTCGAAGACGCCGCCGGCCGCGGCGATCAGGCTGGCGCCCGCCGCGATCAGCGCAGGAGCGCGCTCCGGCGTGATGCCGCCGATGGCGCACAGCGGCAGGTGCAGCGACTGCACGGCCTCGCGCAGCACCTTCGGTTCCGCCGGCGGGGCCTGCGGCTTGGTGCGCGACTCGAAGAAGCGGCCGAACGAGACGTAGCTGGCGCCGGCGTCCTGCGCTGCGAGCGCACGCGCCAGCACGTTGCCGCAGGTGACCCCGACGATCGCGCCGGTGCCCAGCCGCGCACGCGCAGCGGCGACCGTGGCATCGGCGAGGCCCAGGTGAACGCCGCCGGCGCCGGACTCCGCAGCGAGCAGCGGGTCGTCGTTGACCACCAGCGGCACGCCGTGCGCGCGGCACAGCGTGGCCAGCCGGCGGGCGCGCTGCAGGCGTCCGGCGGCGTCGCTGAGCTTGTCGCGGTACTGGACCAGGCGCGCACCGCCGCGCAGCGCAGCGGCGACCGCGGCTTCGAGTCGTTGCGGGTCGGCGCACAGCGCATCGGGCGTGATGGCGTACAGGCCCCGAAGTGCGGGCATCACCGATGTCATTGATGGATCCGTCGCGGGATCCGGCGACCGCCGCCGATGGCGACGGCGGCCGCGAGCGCGCGCTGGGTGAAGGCCTGTGCATCCTCCAGCGCGGCGGCCACCTCCATGCCCTGCGCCAGCCTGGCCGCGATCGCGGCGGCCAGCGTGCACCCCGCGCCGTGAAAGCCGCCGGCCAGCCGCGGCCAGACGTAGCGTCGCGGGCCGTGCCCGGCGCGGTACCAGCGGTTCACCACCGCGTCTCCGGGCTCGTCGCCGCCGGTGATCAAGACGTGCCGGGCACCCGCTGCGACAAGTGCCGCACCTGCGGTGTCCAGGTCCGCCGCCGCCGGTGCGAGGCCCCGCGCCTCGTCGGCGTTCGGCGTGGCGACCGTCGTGGCCGCCAGCAGCCCGGCGGCGAGCCCGGGCGACGCCAGCATGGCGCCGCCACCGGCGCGCAGCACCGGGTCGAGCACGACCGGGCGCCCCAGTCGCGCGAGGAACTGCAGCAGCACGGGCACCTGCGCCGCGCTGCCGAGCAGGCCGATCTTCACCGCGGCGATCGGCACGTCCGCGGCCAGCACGCGCAGCTGCTCGTCGAGCAGGGTTGCGTCCACCGCGGCCACGCGGCGCACGTCCGAGGTGTCCTGCACGGTGTGCGCGGTGATCACGGTCACCGCGTGTGCGCCGGCCGCGGCGACCGCCTCGATGTCCGCCTGGATGCCCGCGCCCCCGCACGGGTCGTGCCCGGAGATGCACAGCACCACCGCGGGCGCGGTCATGGGTATTGACTCAATAGTCAGAAACCGCGGGGTTATGCACAGCGCGCAAGCCTGTCGCCATTCGGCGGCAGTGCGAGTCTCCCGGGTACGGGCCAGGGCGGCGCCCCGGAGCGCAAATGCTTGGCGGCCCTTCGCATTTCAGGCTGGTTACAAAGTGGCCGCGACCGCTCGAATCCGCAGTTTTGGCCCTTGCCCGATGCGCGCCGCGCGGCTTGTCCACAGGGTTCTTCACAAGTGCTGTGCATCACATTGCGGAAAACGTTTGGCAGCGCGATGTTAGCGGAACAACCTGACGACCGAGTGCGAAGCTGCGCTTAACTGCGCGAACCCGGCGACAGCGGAGCGGAAATTTCCGATCGCAGGCGCGCGTGCAGCCCGGCCGCTAGTGCGGGGCGTCGGACGCCGGCGCTTCCGCCGGCGGCGGCAGGTCGTCGGCGTCGAGATCCGGCGCCGCGGGCTCTGCAGGATCCGTCGCGGCGTCCGCGGCGGGAGCTTCCTGCGGCAACGGCGTCGTCCCGGGCGGTGCGTCCGGCCCCGGCGCGCCCTGCTGCGCGGGCATCCACTCGCGCGGCGATTCGATGGGCGCTACCGGCTCGGGCTGCGGCGGGCGATAGCCCAGCTGGCCGAGAATCCACTGGGCACGCGCCTGCACGTAGGGACCGGGGCGCTCGGCGTTCCATTTGCGCGGATTGGGCAGCACCGCCGCCAGCCGCGCGCACTGCTCCGGTGTGAGCTGTGCCGCGCCGCGATGGAAGAAGCGTTGCGCGGCAGCCTCGGCGCCAAACAGGCCCGGGCCGAACTCGGCGGTGTTGAGGTACACCTCGAGAATGCGCGCCTTGCCCCAGAGCGCCTCGATCAGCACGGTGAACGTGGCTTCCACGCCCTTGCGCAGCCAGCTGCGCCCGGGCCACAGGAACAGGTTCTTCGCCACCTGCTGGCTGATGGTGCTGGCGCCCCGCACGTGGCGTCCTTTCTGGTTGCGGGCCAGCGCCTCCTGGATGGCGTCGAGGTCGAAGCCGCGGTGCGTCCAGAATTTCTGGTCCTCGGAGGCGATCACGGCGCGCCGCAGGTTTTCGGGCTGCCGCGCGGCCGGCACCCAGCGGTACTCCACCGGCTTCACCGGGCTCTGCAGCATGAAAGCCGTGGTCGGCGGCGGCACCCACCGAAGCGCGAGCACCGCCGCGGGCGGCAACAGGAACAGCACCAGCGCGCCCAGCGCGATGCGTCGCCCCCGGCGTGCGGGACGCCGCGACGCTGGATCCCCGTCGAGGCCCGGGAGCGCCGGCGGGGGGAGGAGCGGGTGCGGTGCTTCGTCCGGCTCGAGCCGCGGCGCGATGCGCGGCGGCACCGGCGGACGCGCCATCAGGCGGCCAGCGGCATCGGCAGGCCGAGGTGCCGCCACAGCCGCAGCGTCGGCTCCGCCTGGTTCAGCGTGTAGAAATGCAGGCCCGGTGCGCCATCCTTGAGCAGGGTCTCGCACAGGCGCGCCACCACCTCGAGCCCGAAATCCAGCAGCGCGGCGCGGTCGTGCTGCAGCTGCTCGAGCCGCAGCCGGATCCAGCGCGGGATGTCCGCCCCGCAGCCGGCCGAGAACTTGGCCAGCTGGGTGAAGTTGGTGATGGGCATGATGCCGGCGACGATCGGCAGCGCCAGCCCCGCAGCGCGCGCACGCCCGACGAAATCGAAGTAGGCGTCGGCGTTGAAGAAGTACTGCGTGATCGCGCAATCCGCGCCGGCGCGCGCCTTGCGGACGAAATGGGCGAAGTCCGTGGCGGCGTCCGGCGCCTGCGGATGCACTTCCGGGTAGCACGCGACCTCGATGCGGAAGTGCGAGTCGTGGCGAGCGCGGATGAATTCCACCAACTCGCTCGCATAGCGGAACTCGCCGGGCGCCGCGGCACCGAGCGCCGTCGCCGGCAGGTCGCCGCGCAGCGCGACGATGCGCTGCACGCCGGCCGCGCGGTACTGGTCGAGCAGCGCCGATACGCGAACGCGCGTCGAGCCGACGCAGGTGAGATGCGGCGCGGCCTCGATGCCGGTGGCCTCCACCACCTTCACGATCGTGTCGTAGGTGCCGTTCTGCGCCGAGCCGCCGGCGCCGTAGGTGACGGAGAAGTACTTCGGCCCGACGGCAGCGAGCTGCCGCACCGTGTCCGGCAGCTTCGCCACGCCTTCGGGCGTGCGCGGCGGAAACAGCTCGAACGAGAAGCCGATTTCCGCGCCCACATCAGTACCGGTAGTGGTCCGGCTTGTAGGGCCCGTCCTTCGACACGCCGAGGTAGGCGGCCTGCCGGTCGGTCAGCGTGGTCAGCTTCACGCCGATCTTGTCGAGGTGCAGGCGTGCCACTTCCTCGTCGAGCTTCTTCGGCAGCCGGTAGACCTGCTTGCCGTACTCGTCCTTGTGCGCCCACAGGTCGATCTGCGCGAGCGTCTGGTTGCTGAACGAGTTGGACATGACGAACGACGGATGGCCGTGCGCGCATCCCAGGTTCAGCAGCCGGCCCTCGGCCAGCACGTAGATGCTGTGGCCGTCGGCGAAGGTGTACTTGTCGAGCTGCGGCTTGATGGTGTCGCGCTTCACGCCCTTTTCGTTGTTGAGCGCGTCCATCTGGATCTCGTTGTCGAAGTGGCCGATGTTGCCGACCAGCGCGCCGTCCTTCATCGCGCGCATGTGCTCGATGGTGATGACGTCGCAGTTGCCGGTGGTGGTGATGAAGATGTCGGCCAGCTTCAGCACGTCCTCGATGCGCGCGACCTGGAAGCCTTCCATGGCGGCCTGCAGCGCGTTGATCGGGTCGATCTCGGTGACGATGACGCGCGCGCCGAAGCCGCGCAGCGAGTGCGCCGAGCCCTTGCCGACGTCGCCGTAGCCGCAGACCACCGCGAGCTTGCCGGCGATCATCAGGTCGGTGGCGCGCTTGATGCCGTCCGCCAGCGACTCGCGGCAGCCGTACAGGTTGTCGAACTTGCTCTTGGTGACCGAGTCGTTGACGTTGATCGCGGGCACCAGCAGCTTGCCGGCTTCCACCATCTGGTAGAGGCGGTGCACGCCGGTGGTGGTCTCCTCCGACACGCCGCGCCAGTCCTTGACCACGCGCGTCCAGAACCCCGGCCGCTCCTTCGCCACGCGCTTCAGCAGGTTCTTGATGACCTGCTCTTCGTGCGCGGCACTCGGCGAATCCACCCACGCGTCGCCCTGCTCCAGCTCGTAGCCCTTGTGGATCAGCAGCGTCACGTCGCCGCCGTCATCCACCACCAGCTCGGGGCCCTTCTGGCCCGGATGGGTGATGGCGTCGAGCGTGCAGTCCCAGTATTCCTCGAGCGTCTCGCCCTTCCAGGCGAACACCGGCGTGCCGGTCACCGCGATTGCAGCGGCGGCGTCGTCCTGCGTCGAGAAGATGTTGCACGAGGCCCAGCGCACGCTGGCGCCGAGCGCCGCGAGCGTCTCGATCAGGACCGCGGTTTCCTTGGTCATGTGCAGCGAACCCGTCAGGCGCACGCCCTTGAGCGGCTGCAGCGGCGCGTACTTGCCGCGGATCGACATCAGCCCGGGCATCTCCTCCTCGGCCATGCGGATGCGCTTGCGGCCCAGCTCGGCCAGCGAAAGATCCTTGACCTTGAAGTCGGTCTGCTGCTTCAGAACGGCGGCATTCATGAGCATCTCCTCAGGCGGCCTGCACGGTACGCAGGCCGGCATCGGCGCGCAGCGCCGCGGCCCTGTCGGTCTTTTCCCAGGAGAACGCGGTGAAGGTCTCGCTTTTCTTCACCTTCTTGCCGCCCTCGATCTCCTCGTACTCGTAGGTCATCTCCACCGGCTTGCGGCCGAAATGCCCGTACGCGGCGGTCGGCTGGTAGCCGGGGTGCAGCAGGTCGAGCATCCGCGTGATCGCGTAGGGCCGCAGGTCGAAATGCTTGCGCACCAGCTGCTCGATCTTCGCGTCGGGAATCTTGCCGGTGCCGAAGCTGGTGACGTACACCGAGGTCGGCTGCGCCACGCCGATGGCGTAGCTGATCTGCACCTCGCAGCGATCGGCCAGGCCGGCCGCGACCACGTTCTTGGCGACGTAGCGGCCGACGTACGCGGCGCTGCGGTCCACCTTCGACGGGTCCTTGCCGGAGAACGCGCCGCCGCCGTGGCGGGCATAGCCGCCATAGGTGTCGACGATGATCTTGCGGCCGGTGAGGCCGCAGTCGCCCACCGGGCCGCCGATGACGAAGCTGCCGGTGGGGTTGATGTGGATGGCGTCCTTCGGGCAGTGATCGAGCCATTCCTTCGGCAGCACCTGCTTGATGATCAGCTCCATCACCGCTTCGCGGATGTCGGACTGCTTGACGTCCGGATCGTGCTGGGTGGACAGCACCACGGCGTTGATGCCGACCGGCTTGTCGTCCTGGTAGCGCAGCGTGACCTGGGACTTGGCGTCGGGGCGCAGCCATGGCAGCAGCTTGTTCTTGCGCACTTCCGCCTGGCGCTCCACCAGCCGGTGCGCGTACTGGATCGGCGCCGGCATCAGCATGTCGGTCTCGCTGGTGGCGTAGCCGAACATCAGGCCCTGGTCGCCCGCGCCCTGGTCCTCGGCGCGCGCGCGGTCCACGCCGGCGGCGATGTCCACGCTCTGCTTGCCGATGATGTTCAGCACGCCACAGGTCGAGCCGTCGAAGCCCACCGCCGACGAGCTGTAGCCGATGCCGTTGATGACCTTGCGCACCAGCTCCTCTAGGTCGACCCACGCCGAGGTGGTGACTTCGCCGGCAATGATGGCGACGCCGGTCTTGACCAAAGTCTCGCAGGCGACGCGGGCGTACTTGTCGCGCGCGATGATCGCGTCGAGCACCGCGTCGGAGATCTGGTCGGCCATCTTGTCGGGGTGCCCCTCGGAGACGGACTCGGAGGTGAACAGGTAATCGGACATGGGGACGGTAGGCCTCGTGTGGATGGGGCCCGCTTTCGCGGGGACGACCCGCCGCTTGCGGCGCGCCATCTGCTTATGCGGATAGGCGGATAGTATAGCGCGACGCGCGAGGGGCGTGGCCGTCCCGCCGCGGTGCGGCAGGGTCCATGGGCTATCCTCGGATCATGCTCGCGGCCTTGCTGGACCCAGCCAGCTACGCCTTCGCCCGGATGGCCGTGCCGCACTTCGTCGTCGCGGCCCTGGCCGCCGCCGTCTGCGGCCTGGTGGTGGCATGGGAGCGCGGCACCCGCATCGCCTGGATGTTCGCGGTGGCCACCGCGCTGTTCGGCCTGTGGCTGATCGGCCGCGGCCTGATCCGCATGCTGGTCGTGCCCGAGCTGGCGCTGCCGATCGGGCGCGGAATCTACGTCCTGATCATGCTGGCCATCCCGCTGCTCTTCCAACTGGTCGAAGTGCTGCTGCGCCGCGAGCGCGAGCGGCGCGGCCTGATCCGGACCAACTGGATCGTCGGCTGGGCGATGGCGATCGCGGCGGTGACCACGCCGTGGGTCATCGGCGGCACGCAACTCTATTCCTGGGGCATCGAGCCGATACACGGACCGTTGGGCCTGGTCATGGTGGGCTGGACCACGATGCTGATGGGCGTCGCCAGCGCCGACCTCTGGCGCGCACGCCGGCGCGAAACCCCCGGCAGCAACGAGCACCGCCGCCTGAGCTGGTTCGGCCTGGCGATGCTGTGTCTTTACGGCGCCGCTGTGGATTTTCTGCCGTCCTCCGGCGTGCCGGTATATCCCGTCGCGTTCGTGCCGGTGCTGGGTTTCATCCTGCTCACCGCGTGGGTGACGCTGCGCTTCGGCCTCGTCGAAGTGACGCCCGAGCTGGCGGCCGGCGAGCTCGCCGAGATGGTCCGCGGCGGCCTGCTGCTGCTGGACCGCGACGGCGTGATCCAGGTCGTCAACACGCGCGTCACGCAGGTGCTCGACCGGCCTGCCGCCGAGCTGGTGGGCAAGCCGGCGCGCGAGGTGCTGGGCGAGGCCGGCGCACCCGAGCGGCTGGCGCAGCTGGCCCGCACCGAGGACCGCGACGCCGAGAAGGAGCTGCTGTACACCGGCCCCGGAGGGCAGGCCCGCGACCTCGCGCTGTCGGTCTCGGCGGTGCACGACCGCCATTCGCGCGCGGTTGCCTGGGTCTGCCTGCTGCGTGACGTCACCGAGCAGAAACGTGCGGCGCAGGAGCGGCTGTCGGAAGGCCTCAACGACCGCGTCACCGGCCTGCCCAACCGCACGCTGTTCCTCGATCGCCTCGAGTCCGCGGTGCGCCACGCCGGCGAGGCCGGCGGCAGGCCGTACGCGGTGTGCTTCGTCGGCATCGACCGCATGCGCATCATCAACGAGGACCTCGGCTACGCCGTGGGCGATCGCGTGCTGATCGAAACCGCCCAGCGCCTGCGGCGGCTGGTCACGCACGCCGAGCTGGTGGCGCGCCTGGGCGGCGACGAGTTCGGCATCCTGATCGAGCGGCCGCCGCACCCCGGCTACGTCAAGGCCTTCGTCGAGCGCCTGCAGCAGGCGCTGCGGGCGCCCCTGCTGCTGGACGATCACCAGCTGTACCTGTCCATCAGCGTCGGCCTGGCCGGCCACGAGCTGGCCCCCAGCGGCGGCGCCGACCTGCTGCGCAAGGCCAGCGTGGCGATGTATCGCGTCAAGGAGCGCGGCGGCGGCGGCGTGCACGTCGTGTCGGCCGGCGAGGTGGCGACGCAGCGCACGCACCTGGAGTCCGACCTGCGCCGCGCCATCGAGGCGGCGGAGTTCCGCGTGTACTACCAGCCGGTGATGCATGCCACCGAGCGGAAGCTGGCCGGCTTCGAGGCCCTGGTGCGCTGGCAGCATCCGGAGCGCGGCCTGCTGCTGCCGGGCGACTTCCTCGAATTCGCCGAGCAGGTCGGCCTGATCACGGCCATCGACTGCCATGTGCTGGCGCAAGCCTGCACCGACCTGCAGCAGCTGCTGGCGGCGGCCGGCGAGCGCGGCCTCACCGTGAACATCAACATGGCCGAGGAGGTATTGCGCCGCCCGGACATCGTCGAGCGCGTCGCCGAGCAGCTGCAGCGCAACCGACTGCGCCCTGCGGCGCTGCAGATCGAGGTGCTGGAGCGTGTCGCGCTGGTGCCGGCGGCGCGCGACAACCTGCAGCGCCTGCGCGCGCTGGGCGTGGCGCTCTGCGTGGACGACTTCGGCACCGGCTACTCGGCGCTGTCGCGCCTGCATACGCTGCCGATCACGGCCCTGAAGATCGACCGCGAGTTCGTGCGCGCAATGTCGCTCGGCCAGGAGGGCGAGAAGATCATCGGCAGCATCCTGGCGCTGGGCGAGAACCTGGGCCTGCGCACGATCGCGGAAGGCGCCGGCATGGCGCACGAGGTGCTGCGGCTGATCGAGCTCGGCTGCCCGCTGATCCAGGGTTTCTACTTCTCCCCCGGCGTACCGGTGGAGCAGGCGCTCCAGATGGTGCGCGACCCGGCAGCGTTCGCCGCGCAGTTCCGCGAGCTGGACCTGCTGGCGCAGGAAGCCGCGCTTGAAGCGCGCGCCGCCGGGATCCGCTGAGCGGGCGCGCGGCGCGGGAACTCCGCGCGGCCGCACCTCTCCTACTTCTCCGTTCCACTGCCTCCGACCGTCATGGCGCTCACCCCTTCCAACATGCTGCCGCTGGGAACCCGGGCGCCGGACTTCACGCTGCCCGACACGGTGAGCGGCCGCACGCTGTCGCTCGCCGAGGTGAAGGGCACGCAGGGCACGGTGGTGATGTTCATCTGCAACCACTGCCCGTACGTGAAGCACGTCAACCCGGAGCTGGTGCGCCTGGCGAAGGAATACCAGCCGCGCGGCACCGGTTTCGTGGCGATCTCGTCGAACGACGCGCGCAGCCATCCGGACGACGCGCCGGAGCGCATGCGCGAGGCCGCGCGCGCGCTGGGGTACCCGTTCCCGTACCTGCACGACGAGTCGCAGCAGGTGGCGCGCGCGTACCAGGCCGCGTGCACGCCGGATTTCTACCTGTTCGACGCCGCGCTGCAGTGCGTCTACCGCGGCCAGCTCGACGACTCGCGGCCCGGCCAGGCGGCGTCCGACGGCCGCGATCTGCGCGCCGCGCTCGAGGCCCTGCTGGCGGGCCGCGCACCGTCGCCGGCACAGAAGCCGAGCGTCGGCTGCAACATCAAGTGGAAGGCGCGCGCCGGCTAGCGGCTGCGCCGCGCAGGCATCTGCATCTCAAGGAGTGCGGCAACTGCCCGCACTAAGGCGCTGAGCGCATTGCGCTTCGCCGTGACATTGGCGCTTGACAGCCGCGGATCGGCGCTGCGAAAGAGCGGCAACGCAGGCGCACCCGAAAAACGCGACGCACATCGCGCGCGCTCCGTCCAGAGCGTCGGGGGGTTTACAGAGTGCGAGCGACAGGTAGACTCCTCCGCGTCGCGCCGTCGCCGGCGGTGACAAAAGACTCGAAAACGACATGGCCGGACCGCCGGCCGCCCACATCCAAGGAGTACCGATGGCAACCAAAGCGAAGAAGTCCGCCCGCAAGCCCAACGCGGCATTCATGAAGGCGATGACGCCGAGCGACGCTCTCGCGCCCGTGGTCGGCAGCAAGGCGATCCCGCGCACCGAGGTCACCAAGAAGCTCTGGGCCTACATCAAGAAGAACGGCCTGCAGGACAAGAACAACAAGCGCAACATCAACGCGGACGACAACCTGAAGAAGGTCTTCGGCGGCAAGTCCACGGTCAGCATGTTCGAGATGACCAAGCTGGTGAACAAGCATCTGAAGTAATCGGCCGGCGACATCATCCCGAGTGCCGCGGCCCCGGCCGCGTAGCGAGGGAGCTTCAGCCGAACCCCGAAGGCCCGCGAAACGCGGGCCTTCGTCTTTTTGGGCGCGCTACTCCGCGCGCCGGCCGTGGCGCAGCACGTTCTCGAAATATGGAATGGTCTTTTCGAGTCCTGCGCGCAGCTTCACCTGCGGCTGCCAGCCGAGCGCCTTGCGCGCCAGGCGGATGTCGGGCTTGCGCTGCTTGGGGTCGTCCTGCGGCAGCGGCTTCTTCACCAGCTTCGAGCGCGAGCCGGTCAGCTCGATCACCAGCTCCGCCAGCTGGCGGATGGTGAATTCGCCCGGATTGCCCAGGTTCACCGGCCCGGTGACGGCGGCGGCCGTGTTCATCAGCCGCATCAGCCCGTCGACCAGGTCGTCGACGTAGCAGAACGACCGCGTCTGCTGCCCGTCGCCGTAGAGCGTGATCGGCCGGTCCTGCAGCGCCTGCATGATGAAGTTGCTCACCACGCGCCCGTCGTTGGGATGCATGTTCGGGCCGTAGGTATTGAAGATGCGCGCGACCTTGATCTGCAGCTTGTGCTGGCGCCAGTAGTCGAAAAACAGGGTCTCGGCGCAGCGCTTGCCCTCGTCGTAGCAGGAACGGATGCCGATCGGATTGACGCGGCCCCAGTAGCTCTCGGGCTGCGGGTGCACCTCGGGGTCGCCGTAGACCTCGCTGGTGGACGCCTGCAGGATCGGGCAGCGCATGCGCTTGGCCAGGCCCAGCATGTTGATGGCGCCGTGGACCGAGGTCTTGGTGGTCTGCACCGGATCGAACTGGTAGTGCACCGGCGAGGCGGGGCAGGCCAGGTTGTAGATGGCGTCGCACTCGACGTAGAGCGGGAACGTGACGTCGTGGCGCAGGATCTCGAAGTGCGCGTGGTCCAGCAGCGGCAGCAGGTTGTCGCGGGTGCCGGTGTAGAAGTTGTCGACGCAGACCAGCTCGTGGCCCTGCTCGAGCAGCCGCGCGCAGAGGTGCGAGCCGATGAAGCCGGCGCCGCCGGTGACGAGCAGCCGCTTCGCGCCGAATTCCTTGCCGATGCGCATGAGATTCCGTGGGAGAGGGGCTTCGCGGCGATTCTCCCATACGCGCCGCGTGCGCCGTCGCGGCAGGAAAAAACGGTTGCCCGCAGAGGGGGCTGCGGGGACAATACGCGGCCCCTTCGACTCCGCGTCCTTCCGACGTCCGCTCAGGCCTTCGCGGCCCGCCCCCATGCCGACCCGCCTCGAGCTCGCCAACGCCATTCGCGCGCTGTCCATGGACGCCGTGCAGAAGGCCAACTCCGGACACCCGGGCATGCCGATGGGCATGGCCGACATCGCCGAAGTCCTGTGGAACGACTTCCTGCGGCACAACCCGGCGGACCCGCACTGGTTCAACCGCGACCGCTTCGTGGTCAGCAACGGCCACGGCTCCATGCTGCTGTACTCGCTGCTGCACCTGAGCGGCTACCCGCTGCCGGTCGAGGAGCTGCAGAACTTCCGCCAGCTCCACAGCAAGACGCCGGGTCATCCCGAGTACGGCATCACGCCGGGCGTCGAGACCACCACCGGCCCGCTCGGCCAGGGCCTGGCGAACGCGGTCGGCATGGCCATCGCCGAGCAGTTGCTGGCTTCGCGCTACAACCGCGACGGCCTGCAGCTGGTCGACCACTGGACCTACGTCTTCGCGGGCGACGGCTGCCTGATGGAAGGCATCTCGCACGAGGCCTGCTCGCTCGCGGGCACGCTCGGGCTCGGCAAGCTGGTGGTGCTGTACGACGACAACAGCATCTCCATCGACGGCGAGGTGCATGGCTGGTTCCGCGACGACACGCCGGCGCGCTTCGAGTCGTACGGCTGGCAGGTGATCCGCAACGTCGACGGCCACGACCCGGCAGAAATCCGCCGCGCGCTGGAGACCGCTCGGCGCTCCGACGGCAAGCCCACGCTGGTCTGCTGCAAGACCGTCATCGGCTGGGGCTCGCCGAACAAGCAGGGCAAGGAGGCGTGCCACGGCGCCGCGCTCGGTGCCGACGAGGTCCGGCTGGTGCGCGAGACCCTGAAGTGGCCGCACGCGCCGTTCGAGCTTCCGGACGCGATCCGCGCGGCCTGGGATGCGCGTGCCCGCGGCGCGGCGGCACAGAAGGAGTGGGAAGCGCTGCTGGCGAAATATCGCGCCGCGTATCCGGCCGACGCCGCCGAGTTCGAGCGTCGCATGAACGGCGAGTTGCCGGCGGAATGGCGCGAGACGGTGCAGGCGCTGCTGGCGAAGGCGGCGGCCAGCGACAAGCCGATGGCGACGCGCAAGTCCAGCCAGGTCGCGCTGAATGCGCTGGCGCCCAAGCTGCCCGAGATGGTCGGCGGCTCGGCCGACCTGACCGAGTCGAACCTGACCAAGTGGGAGGGCGCGACCGGCGTCCGTCCGGGACAGCTCGCGGGCAACTACCTGTTCTACGGCGTGCGCGAGTTCGGCATGAGCGCCGCGATGAATGGCCTGGCCCTGCACGGGGGCTTCATTCCCTTCGGCGGCACCTTCCTCACCTTCTCCGACTACGCCCGCAACGCCGTGCGCATGGCCGCGCTGATGGGCATCCGCAGCATCTTCGTCTACACGCACGACTCCATCGGCCTCGGCGAGGACGGTCCGACGCACCAGTCGGTCGAGCACGTGGCGTCGCTGCGTCTGATCCCCAACCTCGAGCTGTGGCGTCCGGCCGACCTGCTGGAGACCACGGTCGCGTGGCAGCAGGCCATCGAGCGCCGCAACGGGCCCAGTGCGCTCGCGCTGTCGCGCCAGAACACCGACGTGCAGAAGCATGACGCCAGTCACGCCGCGCTCATCGCGCGCGGCGGCTACGTGCTGTGGGAGCCGTCGCGTCCGCCCGAGGCCCTGATCATTGCCACGGGATCGGAAATCGGGCTCGCCGTGCAGGCGGCGCAGAAGGAGAACCGGCCGGTACGCGTGGTGTCCATGCCGTGCGCCGAGCGCTTCCTGCGCCAGGACGCCGCGTACCGCGAGTCGGTGCTGCCACGCAGGATCACGCAGCGCCTCGCCATCGAGGCCGGCGTGTCCTGGTACTGGCGGCCATTCGTCGGCGATGCCGGCGACGTGCTGGGCGTGGACCGCTACGGCGAGTCGGCGCCCGCGCCCGCGGTATTCAAGGCGCTGGGATTCACTTTGGAAAACGTGCTCGAGAAACTCGCGGCACTCCCGAAATAGTCAGAGGACGAGGACGGCAATGGCAGTCAAAGTCGGTATCAACGGGTTCGGCCGCATCGGCCGCAACGTGCT
Source organism: Binatia bacterium (assembly GCA_035526525.1). Taxonomy (GTDB): domain Bacteria; phylum Pseudomonadota; class Gammaproteobacteria; order Nevskiales; family Nevskiaceae; genus JACPFV01. The sequence goes on along the minus strand of DATLCG010000124.1, from coordinate 4,337 downwards.
CCGCGCCGCGGTGCAGAACTTCTCCGACATCGAGATCGTCGGCATCAACGACCTGCTCGAGCCGGACTACCTCGCCTACATGCTCCAGTACGACTCCGTGCACGGCCGCTTCAAGGGCACGCTCGGCGTCGAGGGCGGGCAGCTGGTGGTCAACGGCCGCCGCATCCGCCTGTCGCAGGAGCGCGATCCCGCCGCCCTCAAGTGGAAGGACGTCGGCGCCGACGTGGTGATCGAGTCCACCGGCCTGTTCCTGGACAAGGCGAGCGCGCAGAAGCACCTCGACGCCGGCTCGCGCAAGGTGCTGATCTCGGCGCCGTCGAAGGACGACACGCCGATGTTCGTCTACGGCGTCAACCACCGGACCTACGCCGGCCAGGCGATCGTCTCGAATGCCTCGTGCACCACCAACTGCCTGGCGCCGCTGGCCAAGGTGCTGAACGACAGGTGGGGCATCAGGCGCGGCCTGATGACGACGGTGCACGCCGCCACCGCCACGCAGAAGACGGTGGACGGCCCGAGCAACAAGGACTGGCGCGGGGGCCGCGGCATCCTCGAGAACATCATTCCCTCGTCGACCGGCGCGGCGAAGGCCGTCGGCGTGGTGATCCCCGAGCTCAACAAGAAGCTCACCGGCATGTCGTTCCGCGTGCCGACGTCCGACGTGTCGGTGGTGGACCTGACCGCCGAGCTGGAAAAACCGGCCACCTACAAGGAGATCTGCGCGGAGATGAAGGCGCAGAGCGAGGGCGCGCTGAAGGGCATCCTGGGGTACACCGAGGACAAGGTCGTCGCCACCGATTTCCGCGGCGATGCACGCACCTCGATCTTCGACGCCGATGCCGGCATCCAGCTCGACCCGACCTTCGTCAAGCTGGTGTCCTGGTACGACAACGAGTGGGGCTACTCCAACAAGTGCCTGGAGATGGTGCGCGTCATTGCCGGACAGTGACTCTGCTGGCCAGGGCCCGCAGGGAGAACCCGTGAAATTCCTCCGCATGTCCGACCTGGACCTCCAGGGCAAGCGCCTGCTGATCCGCCAGGACCTCAATGTCCCGGTCACCGACGGCCGCATCACCTCTGAGGCGCGGCTGCGGGCCTCGCTGCCGACCGTGCAGCTCGCGCTGCAGAAGGGAGCGGCGGTGCTGGTGACGTCGCACCTGGGACGGCCCAAGGCCGGCGTCTTCGACGCGGCGCAATCGCTCAAGCCCGTTGCCGAGTGGTTCACGCGCGAGCTGGGCCGGACGGTGCCGCTGCTGCCGGACTGGATCGATGGCGCCGCGGTGCAGCCGGGCGAGGTCGCCATCGGCGAGAACACGCGCTTCCTCAAGGGCGAGAAGGAGGACGACGACGCGCTCGCGCGAAAGATGGCGGCGCTCTGCGACGTCTACGTCATGGATGCCTTCGGCACCGCGCACCGCGCCGAGGCCTCGACCCACGGCGTGGCCAGGCACGCGAAGGTCGCCTGCGCCGGTCCGTTGCTGGCCGCGGAGCTGGATGCGCTGGGCAAGGCGCTTGCCAACCCCAAGCGGCCGCTGGCGGTGATCGTCGGCGGCTCCAAGGTCAGCAGCAAGCTCGAGTTGCTGCAGAGCCTGGCGAAGATCGCCGACCGCCTGATCCTGGGCGGCGGCATCGCCAATACCTTCCTCGCCGCCGCGGGCAAGCGCGTCGGCCGCTCGCTGTACGAGGCCGATCTGGTCAGCGTGGCGCAGAAGATCACTGCACAGGTGCGCGCCCGCGGCGGGGACATCCCGCTGCCGGTGGACGTGGTCGTCGCCACCGAGGTCTCCGCCGAGGCCCGTGCACAGGTCCGCGGCGTGGACGAGGTCGAGGACGACGAGATGATCCTCGACATCGGCCCGAAGTCGCGCGAGCAGCTGGCGCGCACGCTCGGCGGCTGCGGCACGATCGTCTGGAATGGCCCGGTGGGCGTGTTCGAGATCGAGCAGTTCGCCGGGGGCACGCGCGCGCTGGCGCAGGCGATCGCCGGGGCCGGCGCCTTCTCGCTGGCCGGCGGCGGCGACACGCTCGCGGCGATCGAGAAGTTCGGCGTCGGCGAGCGGCTGTCGTACATCTCCACGGGCGGCGGCGCCTTCCTCGAATTCCTGGAAGGCAAAACCCTGCCGGCCGTCGCCATGCTGCAGACCCGCGCCGGCTGACGCGCTAGCGTCCGGACCATGGCCGGACCGAAGTTGCCACCCGACATCGCCCGCAAGCTGGCTGCGCTGCCGAAGGGCACGCCGGTGCCGGCGGCCGCCGCGCCGCCCGCGGCCGGCAGCCCGCCCACGACGGCGACCGCGCCGCGCGCCGCGGGCAGCCTGCTGCGGACGCTGCTCGCGCTCGGTTGGGTCGTCGCGGCGCTGGCCATCGCCGGCGCATGGGCCCAGCAGCGCTGGCTGTCGCGATCGCACGTCGAGGCGATCGAACGGCAACGTAGCGACTACGAGCAGAAGCTGAAGGCGCAGTCCGATGCCGCCGAGCTGAAACTGGCGGCGGCGATCGCCTCGCGCGACGCCGCGCACGCCAGCGCCCTGCAGAGCGCGCAGGCGGGCCAGCAGGTGCTGCGGGCCGAGCTGGATTTCGCCAAGCTGCCCGACCTGCCGCTGAAGATCGCCGTGGCGCCGCCGGCGTTGAGCGCGGTACGCACGGTGTCGTTGCAGAACGAGACGGCGGACGAGGTCGCATTGCGCGTTTCGGTGCAGCGCCCTGCCACCGGCGCGACGCAGTCCATGGACCTGACGGTGAAGGCGCACGGTTTCCGCGACCTGGCCATGCTGGGGACGTGGGAGCTGGCCCGGGGCGACCGCGTCGAATTCAGCAAGCCCGGCTACAAGCCGCGGCGCGTCGAAATCCCCTAAGCCCCAGGAGGGATCAGGGTCGCTGCGCGCGATACAGCGACAGCGTCCCGAACATCGTGCTGAACCGCCGGGTCTCGCGCACCTCGCGCAGGCCGGCGTCCTCCATCATCTTCGGCAGCAGGCCGCGGACGTTGTCGGCGGTGTTGGCGAAGCCGTCCAGCAACTGGATGCCGAGATAGGCCGCACGCATCAGCGGGTTCGCCGCCGCGCCCCAGTCGGCGACGTGCAACTCGCCGCCGGGCCGCAGCACGCGCACCACTTCGGTGAAGCTGGCGCGCTTGCTCTCGCGGTCCAGGTGGTGGAAGAAAAGCGAGGACAGGACGCGGTCGAAGGTGCCGTCCGGCCAGGGCAGCGCGGTCGACAGGCCTTCGCGCCATTCGATGGCGACGCCCGCCGACTGCGCCTTGCGCCGGGCGCGGGCGAGCATCTGCGGGTCGCCGTCGATCCCGTGCATGCCTGCCTCCGGCACCGCGCCCGCCGCGAGGATGGCGAGCGTGCCCGTGCCGCACGCGAGGTCCAGCGCGCGTTGTCCCGCCTGAAGATTCGCCTGCGCCAGCAGTGCCTGCTTGAAGGCGCGCTCGCGCGTGGTCAGGCCGACGACGACGTCGTACGCGGGCGTCAGCCAGCGGAAGCCCAGCGCGGGGACGTAGCCGTCGCGGCCGCTCAATGGCAGCTCTTGAGGTTGCGTGACAGAAGCCAGACGTTCACCGGCCAGGCCGCGAGAAATCCGGCCACGGCCGCGACGGCCAGCGCTTCCCAGTAACGCGCCGCCATCAGGCTTTTCACCGCCATGCCTCCCATGGAGTAATCCACTGCATTCATGACCAGTTCCATCACGCCGATGGAAATGGCCTCCCCGACGAACACCACTCGCACCGCGTGCGCGAGCGCCGTGCCGCCACGCAGCAGCGGCCAGAGCGTCAGCGCGAAGCCGCTGACGTAGGCGAGCACCGTGGCAAGCGCCACGGTGGCGGCGGTGGGCAGCGCGAAGACCACGCCGATCGCGAGGCCCAGCCACTCGCCGACCAGGCATCCGGTCAGACAGTGCGTGGTGACGCTGGCCGCGGCGCGCCAACCCGATCCTCCGTGGGCATGCGCATGCAGCGGCGCCGTCCGTGTCGCGTTTCCGCCGGTGCTCCCGCCGGTGGCCTGGGGATGGCCGCAGGAATGGCCCTCGTGGGCGGCCGGGCCGGGTGCGTGGTGCGCGTGGTGATGCTGTGGTGCCTTGTCTGCCGTCATGTCATTTCTCCGTGGAGGGATCGCGCGCGGCGGCGGACGACCAGTGCACGTGCCGGATCAGCCAGCGGCCGTCGCGGCGCTGCAGCACCACCGTTTCCGTGCTGACGACGACGCGTCGCCTGGCGGCATCCCGGCCGACCAGGCGCGAGCGGCTCGACACCCAGGCGAGGTCGGCCGAAATTTCCTGCTGGTGATCGACCGGCTCGACCGTCACGGTCCGCATGAACTTCACGTCGGCCGGCA
>DATLCG010000090.1:0-6328 GCA_035526525.1 Binatia bacterium | reverse complement strand
TGGTGGATTACGCGCACAACGCGGCGTCCTGCCAGGCGCTGCTGGAGACCGCGCGCGCCCTCGGCCGCGCGCGCCTGGTGCTGGCGGCCAGCGCGCCGGGAGACCGTCGCGATACGGACCTCGACGAGATCGGGCGGCTGTGCGCCCAGGGCGCCGACGCCGTGGTGTTCTACGAGATGACGGATCGCCGCGGCCGGGCGCCGGGCGAGGTGGCCGGCAGGATGGCCGCCGCTGCCGCCGCGGCCGGCCGCAACGCCGAGACGCGGCTGGACGCCGCGGCCGCCCTGCTGCGTGCCGCCGAGTTGTGCAATCCGGCCGACCTGCTGGTGCTGGCGTGCGCCAGCGGCGCCGAGGATCTCGCTTCACTCGCGCCGCAGCTGCAGCCGATGCGCCCGGAGGAGATCGCGCCGGTGCCGCTGCCGGTGCGCCGGCGCGTGCTGGTGGTGGACGACAACCAGGACGCCGCGGACGCGCTGGCCGCGAGCCTGCGCAGCGAGGGCCACGAGGTGCACACCGCCTACGACGCCGCGCACGCGCTGGAGATGTCGGAGCGGATCCATCCCGAGGTGGTGCTGCTCGACGTGGTGATGCCGCAAGTCACCGGCTACGAGCTGGCGCGGCGCCTGCGCGCCGAGCCCTGGGGCCGCGACGCGCTGCTGGTCGCGGTGACCGGCTGGGGCAGGCCCGACTCGGAGGAGGACGGCGCCGCCGTCGACCTGCAGCTCAGCAAGCCGGTGCGCGCGGCGGCGCTGCAGGAAGTGTTCGCCGCGGGCGCCCGGCTCGCGCACTGAGTAGCGGCGGCGCTCCTGGCCCGTGCCCCTTGTGGGCGTTTTGAACCAGATTCATAATCCGCGCCCCCATTCACCCCGGGCCTCGCCGTGGGTACCCGCGAACGCCGCCAGCGACAGATCGTCGACCGCGAGCAGCTGTTCCTGTCCGCCGCGCGCGAGCTGATCCGCGAGGAGGGGCTGCTCAAGCTGCAGATGTCGCGCCTGGCCGAGCGCTGCGAATACGCGGTGGGCACGCTCTACCAGCACTTCGCCTCCAAGGAGGACCTGCTGGTCGCGCTGGTGACGCAGAGCGTGCGCGAGCACGCGGGGCTGTTCGAGCGCGTCGGGCGGTGGAAGGCCGGCACGCGCGAGCGCATGTTCGGCATCGGCGTCGCCGACATGATCTTCGTGCGGCGCAATCCCGACCACTTCCGCCTCGCCCAGTACGCCCTGTGCGAGGTGGTCTGGCAGGCGGCTTCGGCGCAGCGGCGCGAGCAGCTGCTGCAGGCCAACAAGCCGGTGGCCGGCGTGGTGACCGGCATCGTCGAGGAAGCGGTGCGCGCCGGCGACCTGGCGCTGCGCGGCCAGACGCCGCAGGAGCTGACCACCGGGCTCTGGTCGCTGGCGTTCGGCTTCCACAACCTGGCGCATGCCGAGGGCGTGCTCGAGGACTTCACCGTGCACGAGCCCTACCGGGTCATGTGCCGCCACATGCAGCACCTGCTCAACGGCTGCGGCTGGCAGCCGCTGGCCGACCCGTCCGACACGCGCGCGCTGGAGCGGCTGATCCGCCGCGTCAGCGACGAGGTGTTCGGCGACCTGTGTGAAGACCGCGCGCGGCCGGCACGCCGCGCCGCCGCCCGAGCGAGCCGCCGAGAGAAAGAAGCATGGACATGAAGACCCGCGACCCTTCCACCGGCATCGAGGGCGAGCGCAGGAAGGGCTCGCTGGCGGTGCGCATGATCGTGATGCTGGCGCTGACGCTGCTGGTGTTCGGCGGCATCTTCTTCATGAAGTACATGGGCGCGAAGGGCATGAACGCCTACTTCGACAACATGCCGGTGCCGGCGGCGACCATCACCACGGGCCAGGCCCAGGCGATGAAGTGGGAGATGAAGCTCGACGCGCCGGGCAGCTTCGTCGCGGTGAACGGCACCAACGTCACCACCGAGGCGGCCGGCATCGTCCGCAGCATCCACTTCGAGTCCGGCAGCTACGTGCCCGCCGGCACGGTGCTGGCGACGCTGGACGCCAGCACCGAGCAGGCCGAGATGCAGCGGCTCGAGGCGCAGGCCGAGCTGGCCCGGCTCAACCGCGACCGGCGCGAGAAGCTGGTCGGCAGCGGCACCATCTCCAAGGCCGACTACGACAGCGCGGTCGCAGAAGCAGCCGCCACTGAGGGCGCGGTGGCCACGCAGCGGGCGCGCATCGCGCAGAAGACCCTGCGCGCGCCGTTCGCGGGGATGCTCGGCATCCGCCAGATCAACCTGGGCCAGTACCTCGCGCCCGGCACCGCCATCGTCACGCTGCAATCCATGGACCCGGTGGACCTGGACTTCTCGCTGCCGGAGAGCGTGATGTCGGCGATGCGGCCGGGGCTGGACGTCGAGGTGTCGGTGGACGCGTATCCCGGCGCCAGCTTTCGCGGCGCGGTGCTCGCCACCGAGTCGCGAGTCGATCCGGCGACGCGCAATTTCCGCGTGCGCGCGCGCCTGCCGAACCCGCAGCGCAAGCTGCGTCCCGGCATGTTCGGCCGCGTGATCCTCGACCTGAAGGGCTCGATCGACGTCGTTGCCGTGCCGCGCACGGCGATCAACTACAGCTCGTACGGCACCTCGGTGTTCCTGCTGCAGAAGAAGGCCGCGCCCGCCGCCGGAATGCCGGCTGCCGCGGCGAAGGAGGCGAAGCCGGAAGAGAAGGCAGGCAAGGGCGCCCCGCAGGGCCCGCCGCCGACCGACCTCGAAGTCGTGCAGCGCTTCGTCAAGCTCGGCGAGGCGCGCGGCGACTTCGTCGCCATCACCGAGGGCCTGAAGCCCGGCGACGAGATCGCCACCTCCGGCCTGCTCAAGCTGCGCAACGGCCAGCCCGTGATCGTCAACAACAGCGTCCGCCCCGACGTGCAGCTCGCGCCCAAGCCCGCAGAAGGCTAGGCGCTCCCCAGCCTCGAACCCCAAGCCCCCAGCCCCGCCCGATGCACTTCACCGACATCTTCATCAAGCGCCCGGTCCTCGCGACCGTGGTCAGCCTGGTCATCCTGCTGCTGGGCCTGCGCGCGGGCTTCGAGCTGACCATCCGGCAGTTCCCGTACCTGCAGAACGCGCAGGTCAACGTGTCGGTGTTCTACCCGGGCGCCGACCCGGCGCTGATGGAAGGCTTCGTCACCACGCCGCTGGAGCGCGAGGTCGCCACCGCCGATGGCATCGACGTGATGAGCTCCAGCACCGCGCAGGGCTCCAGCGTCATCACCGCCAACCTGCGGCTCGACAAGGACCCGAACGAGGCCCTGACCGAGATCTCGGCCAAGGTGAACAAGCTGCGCAACCAGCTGCCCGAGGGCTCGGAAGATCCGATCATCGAGATCGCCGAAGGGCGCGGCACCGCGGCCATGTACATGTCCTTCTACTCGAAGGTCATGGACAAGACGCAGATCACCGACTACCTCTCGCGCGTGGTGGTCCCGCAGCTGTCGTCCATCGCCGGCGTGCAAAAGGCGCGCATCATCGGCGAGCGCACCTACGCGATGCGCGTGTGGCTCAAGCCGGACAGCCTGGCGGCGCACGACCTGACCGCCAGCGAGGTGTACGCGCGGTTGCGGAGCCAGAACGTGCTGTCGGCGGTGGGCGAGGCCAAGGGCAACTACGTCCGCATCGGCCTGTCCGCGCGCACCGACCTGCACTCGCCCGAGGAATTCCGGCAGCTGGTGATCAAGTCCGACGGCAACTCGGTGGTGCGGCTGGGCGACGTGGCCGACGTGATCCTCGGCTCGGAGAACTACGACGGCGGCGCCGGCTGGGACGGCGACCCCGCGACCTTCATCGGCGTCGAGACGCGGCCCGAGGCGAACCTGCTCGAGGTGACCGCGAAGGTGCGCGAGAGGTGGCCCGCCATCGTCGAGCGCCTGCCGCAGGGGCTGGAAGCGCGCATCGGCTACGACAGCACCACCTACGTGCGCCACGCCATCGAGGAGGTGCGCACCACGCTGGCCGAGGCCGTGATCATCGTCATCGCGGTGATCTTCCTGTTCCTCGGCTCGATGCGGAACGCGCTGATCCCGGCGGTGACGGTGCCGCTGTCGCTGGTCGGCGCGCTGTTCCTGATGTACGCGATGGGCTTTTCGATCAACCTGCTGACGCTGCTGGCGATGGTGCTGGCGATCGGCATGGTGGTGGACGACGCCATCATCGTCATGGAGAACGTGCACCGGCACATCGAGGAAGGCATGACGCCGTGGGACGCCGCGGTGCGCGGCGCGCGCGAGCTGGTCGGCCCGGTGATCGCGATGACCGTCACGCTGATGGCGGTGTACGCGCCGATCGGCTTTCTCAGCGGCATCACCGGCAAGCTGTTCACCGAGTTCGCCTTCACGCTCGCCGGGGCGGTGCTGATCTCCGGCGTCATTGCGCTGACGCTGACGCCGATGATGTGCTCGCGGATCATGCGCAGCGCGCAGTCGGAAGGGCGGCTGGCGCACTGGCTCGACGCGCGCTTCGAGTGGCTGCGCAACGGCTACAAGCGCCGGCTGCACGGCGCGCTCGACACGCACCACGTCATCGGCGTGTTCGGGCTGATCGTGCTGGTGTCGTGCTGGTTCCTGTTCGTGTCGACGCCCGCCGAGCTGGCGCCGGCCGAGGACGCGGGCTTCGCCTTCTCCATCAACGAGACCGATGGCCACTCGTCGCAGGAGTACCTGGACCAGTACTTCCGCGAATCGCAGAAGCTGGTGCTGGCCGATCCCGACGTGCAGCACATCTTCACCTTCAGCGTCGGCGGCGCCGGCAGCACCAACACCGGCTTCATGGGCCTGATCATGAAGCCGTGGAACGAGCGCACGCGCAGCGCCCACCAGATCGTGGCCGACGTCACCGGCAAGCTGACCCAGGTGGCCGGCATCCGTTCCGCCGTGATCGAGCCGCCGTCGCTGCCGACGCCGGGGCAGGGCTACCCGGTCGAGTTCGTCATCAAGTCCACGGCCACGCCGGACCAGATGGCGCGCGTGGGCGAGGAAATCATCGGCCGCGCCATGGCCAGCAAGAAGTTCTTCTTCATGGCGCCGCGCCTGCGCGTGGACCGCCCGGAGGCGGTGGTCCAGGTGGATCGCGACAAGGCCGCGCTGCTGGGCGTGGACATGCAGCACCTCTCGGCCGACCTGTCGGCGCTGCTGGCCGGCGGCGAGGTCAACCGCTTCAACTTCGACGGCCGCTCCTACCGCGTGATCCAGCAGGTGACGCGCGACGAGCGCCTGACGCCGGCGCAGCTGCAGGGCTACTACACGCGCGCCGCCAACGGCGGCCTGGTGCCGATCGCCACGCTGGTGAAGATCGAGCAGCGCACGGTGCCGCGCACCATCGAGCATTTCCAGCAGCTGACCGCGAACGTGCTGATCGGCGTGCCGCGCCCGGGCGTGACGCAGGGCCAGGCGCTGGAACTGATCGGCGGCATCGCCAGGGAAGTGATGCCGCCGGATTACCAGGTCGATTATTCCGGCCCGTCGCGGCAGTTCAAGCAGGAAGGCACCGCGCTGCTGCTGACCTTCGCCTTCGCGCTGATCGCGATCTACCTGGTGCTGGCCGCGCAGTTCGAGTCGTTCCGCGACCCGCTGATCATGCTGGTGACCGTGCCGATGTCGATCTGCGGCGCGCTGCTGTTCCTGAACATCTTCGGCATGACCAACGGCATGCAGCTGACGCACCTGCCCGGCATGACGCTGAACATCTACACGCAGGTGGGCCTGGTCACGCTGATCGGCGTGATCTCGAAGCACGGCATCCTGATCGTGGAGTTCGCCAACAAGCTGCAGCGGCAGCAGGGCCTGTCGAAGCGCGCCGCGATCGAGGAAGCCGCCAGCATCCGCCTGCGCCCCGTGCTGATGACCACCGCCGCGCTGGTGGTGGCGATGGTCCCGCTGCTGCGAGCCGACGGCCCCGGCGCCGCCGCCCGTTTTTCCATGGGCATGGTCATCGCCGCAGGCATGACCATCGGCACGCTGTTCACGCTGTACGTGGTGCCGGCGATGTACCTGTACATCGGCCGCGACTATTCGAAGCGCGCGGCGATGGTCGGCGGAGAAATCGCTGCGAAGTGATCTTCGGTTGTTGGTGCAGTGGCTGGGCCGAGCGCGTGGGAGGCTGCGCGTCAGCTTCGGGTGGCGGACGGCCGCATCCGGTGCTTCCGCTACGGGATGGCTCCCCGCGTGGCCCTCCGGGCCACCCCCGCAGCGAAAAGATGCTGCGGGGGCTCCGCGCGGGTCCGCTTGACTCCCTCCGCGAAAGCCCCGGACGCGGCCTGGGTGAGTGCAGTGCGTGGCTTGTCGAATTGCTCGCGCGCAGCGGATGTTCGAG
>DATLCG010000070.1:0-8430 GCA_035526525.1 Binatia bacterium | reverse complement strand
CGTTAAAGTGCGAAAACGACCTCAAACAGCTCGCAGATATCCAAGGAACACTGCTGCCGGCTGCCCTTGAACGCGTGGTTGGCCCGGGCGTCGATTAGCCAGTGGTCGCATCGGTTTGGTCTTGGGGAGGAGCGCCAGTCTGGGGTAACAATTGGGGTAACCTGCAACGCAGGCGTGCGCGTCTTCGAACCCTTACAAGGGCTTAACCTTCGACTTCGAGTGCGCCCATCCCACCACATTTCCGCAACGGGGCTCACCTCACGCCGGCTCACCCACGCGCAGTGGCCGGACGAGTTTCACTTCTTCCAGTTTTGCCGGAGCCGCATCGTCGGGCCGCGGCTCTAGCTGGTCGTACTTGGCCCATCCGTCCCGGCCCATTGCGAAGGACCATACCGGCTGGCGCACCGCCCATTCGGGTGCATCGTTCGGCGGGCACAACTTCGGCGGGCCGAGGATTTCCACGTCCGTGCCGCGGACGAAACGATATTTTTCCTGGACGGGCGCGTCGAGCCGGAAGCGCAGCCGGGCCCCGACGGGCCAGGCCGGCACGCATCCTTCCATGTCGATCCTCATGATCGAAGCTCTGTAATGGTGGATGTGCAGAATCCCGGATCGCAGGCTCAAGGGATGAGCCCCGCCCACCTGGCTCAGCCCATGAGCCCCGCCCCCGCAAAATGCTCGTGCGGCAGGAGCGCGGCTCATGGGATCGCATCGCCGCACGAAGACCACTCGCGCAGTCGCCCTTTCGCGGCCGGGGCCGGCGCGCACGGCGAGGCGACCATCCAGAACTGCGTCATGCGATACCGGTGTCCGCGCCAATGGGAAAGCCTCACGCCCCTGCCGGGCACCGGCTCGCATCGCCACTGCGATACCTGCAGGGAAACCGTCCACCTCTGCAGCACCGATGCCGAGCTGGCGGCGCATGTCCGCCAGGGCCACTGCGTGGCCTTCCTGCGGACGGACCGGCGGACCGGCACCCGCCAGGAGTTGTTGGGCGTTGTCCTCGATCACCGTGACCGCGAGGTTTAGCGGGCATCGGTGAGAGCCCCCATTCCTTTTCACTCCCCCTCCCGCCGCAACGGATGCCCCCACATCCGCCAAACCGTCACCGGCCCGAACACCCAGCTGTACGCCACGATCACGCACTCCGCGATCATCGCCTCGCTCATCACTGCGAACGTGTGCTGCTGCAGGTTGAACAGCAGGTCCATGCTGCCGAGGAACAGCATCATGGCGCCGGCGCAGATGCCGAACAGCGTCGCGATGGGGCGGGCGCGGACCAGGTTCCAGGCTGCCAGCAAAAAGAACAGCGCCATCCACGAGTCCGCCAGCACGAAGGAGTGCTCGAAGGCGAAATACACTTCGTCTTCACGGACGTGGTTCTCGCCGCTCGTGTAGAAGACGATCCAGAACGCGATGGTGCCGAGCGCGGTCAGCGCCATCGCGGCGGCGTGGATGCGGTCGGCGACCGCCGGCTTCACCACCTGGAAACAGCCAGGTTCGTGAGCACGGGATAGACGCCCCACGCAGCACCGATGCCCAGGGTGAGCTGCGTTCGTCCTCGCAGGAACAGGCAGCGCCCGCCGGGAAACGTCCAGGCGTGCAGCCATGCGAAATTCGCGGCCTCGTAGGCGATGCCGATTGCCGCGCCGCAGAGCACCTGCAAGGCCGGCGAGCCTCGCGTGAGCCAGGCGAGCGTGCCGAACACCAGCCCCACCATCGCCACGACGTTGCCGATCACGTTGCGCGGCGGCGTGTAGGCCCACAGCCGTCCCGCGGCGGCGCCCATTTCCATCGCCACGCCGAGCGCGGCCGACGTCGCGACGAAGTGCAGCCAGCCGTTCATGCCGCGTTCCCCATGGCGCACATGGTAAAACGGCGCGCACTTTCGTCCATGCCCTGCCCCATCGCATGAGCTCTCACGGCTCGTTCTTCCGCCCCGGCATCGCCGCCGCGCTCGGCGCCGCGCTGCTGTTCGGCGCCGGCACGCCGCTGGCCAAGACGCTGCTGGACAGCATGGCACCGTGGCTGCTGGCGGCACTCCTTTACCTGGGCTCGGGGCTCGGCCTGCTGGCCTGGCGCGCCCTGCGCCGGGCGCCGCGCGCGCCGCTGCCGCGCGGCGATGCGCCCTGGCTCGCCGGCGCGGTGCTGGCGGGCGGCGTGATCGCGCCGGTGCTGCTGATGTACGGACTCGGCGGAATGCCCGCGTCGGGGGCTTCGCTGCTGCTCAACGTCGAGGGCTTGTTCACCGCGATGATCGCGTGGTTCGCCTTCCGCGAGAACTTCGACCGGCGCATCGCTCTCGGCATGCTGGCGATCGTGGCCGGCGCCGTCGTGCTCGGCTGGCCGTCGCAGATGCAGCCCGGCGCGCTGTGGCCGGCGCTCGCGGTGCTCGGCGCGTGCCTGGCGTGGGGCGTGGACAACAACCTGACGCGGCGCGTGTCGCTCAACGACGCCACCTGGATCGCCGCGGTGAAGGGACTGTCGGCGGGCGGCGTGAACCTGGCCATCGCGCTGGCGCTCGGCGCCACGCTGCCGCGGCTGCCGGAGATCGCAGGGGCGCTCGCGATCGGCCTGTTTTCCTACGGCATCAGCCTGACGCTGTTCGTGCTGGCGCTGCGGCAGCTCGGCAGCGCGCGCACCGGCGCGTATTTCTCGGTGGCGCCGTTCTTCGGGGCGCTGATCGCGATCGTGCTGCTGGGCGAGCCGGCCAGCGCGCGGCTGGCGGTCTCCGGCGCGCTGATGGCGCTGGGCGTCTGGCTGCACCTGACCGAGCGCCACAGCCACGAGCATCTGCACGAGCCGCTCGAGCACGAGCATGAGCACGAGCACGACGAGCACCACCGGCACGAGCACGATCCGCCGGTGCCGCCGGGCGTGCGCCACACGCATCGGCACCGGCACGAGCGGCTGACCCACGCGCATCCCCATTTTCCGGACGCGCATCACCGCCACCCGCACTAGTCGCGCGCTGCGCCCTGCCTACTCCGCGCCGGTGCGCGAGCGCCACAGCAGCACTGCGCCGAGCACGATCATCGCCGCCTGCAGCGCGAGGCTGAGCGTGTTCGGGTAGATGCCGAGCAGGTCGATGCGCGGGCCGGGCACCGGCATCACCGGCAGCTGGCCGGCCTCCTGCAGCGCGACGATGCCCTTGCCCGCGAACACCACCGCGAGCACGAACAGGAACACGCCGGTGGCCGCGAAGAACTGGCGCAGCGGCAGGCGCGTGCTGTACTTCAGGATCAGCGCGCCGATCACGACCAGCACCACCGACGCGGCGCCGATGCCCGAGAAGGTCATCGCGCGCCCGAGATCGTCGGTCTGCGCCCAGAGCGCCTGGTAGAACAGCACGATCTCGAAGCATTCGCGGAACACCGCGATGAAGGACAGGCCGGCAACGCCCCACAGGCTGCCGCGGCCGAGGATGCGGTCCAGGTTCTGGTTGATGTAGCGCTGCCACTCGATCGAGTTGCTGCGGTTGTGCATCCAGAAGCCGAGCCCGAACATCACCGCCGCCGCGAACAGCGCGCCGATGCCCTCGGTCAGCTCTCTGGCCGCGCCGCTGACGTGCACGAAGCGCAGCGACACCCACCACAGCAGCCCGCCCAGCGCGAGCGCGCCGAGCCAGCCCGCGTGCAGGTACGGCAGGCCGCGGCGCTGCCCGGTCTTGACCAGGAACGCCATCAGCGCGGCGATCACCAGCAGCGCTTCCAGCCCTTCGCGCACCAGGATGATGAACGACGCCGAGAACGCGGCGCTGCCGGTGAGCCGCCCGGCGGCGAGGCGCTCGGCGGACCGGTCGACCAGCTCGAGGGCCGCGCGCAGCCGCTGCTCCACCTGCTCCGCCGGCGCGCGATCCTGCAGCGCGGCGCGGTGCTCGAGCAGCGCCTTCTCCGCGCGATGGCGCAAGTCCGGATCCACCGCGTCGAGCGGCGCTTCGGCGAGCTCGAAGCCTTCGAGGTAGCCCGACAGCGCCAGCGCGTAGGCGCCTTCGGCATCGCCGGCGGCGTAGGCCGTGCGCGAGGCCAGCAGGTCTCGGCGCGCGCGCTCCACCGGCGACGCGCCGGCGAGGCGCGACGGATCGCGGCGGAAGCTCGCCATCGCCTGCAGGCCTTCGGCGCCGTGCGCGGCTTCGATTTCCGCCGGCGTCGCCGTCACCATTTCGGTGAGCCGCGCCCATGCCGGCGGCTCGCCCGGCGCGGCCGGCGGCGCGCCGAAGGAGCCGGCGAGGAATGCCAGGTCCCAGCGCTGCGCCTCGTCCAGTTGCCCGAACGACGGCATCGCAGTGCCGGCGACGCCGTTCGACAGCGTCGAATAGAGGCCATACAGGCTGCGCTGGCGCCAGCGCTCGGCGTCGTGGAAATCGGTCGGCTTCGGGTCGAGCGAGGCCGCCGCGGCACCATCGCCGTGGCCGCTGGCGCCGTGGCAGCCGGCGCAGTTTTCCTGGAACAGCTTCGCGCCGCGGGCCAGGTCGGGCGCGGTGCGGGGCACGACGGCAATGCGGTAATTGGCGATGAGCTCGCCGCGCATGCGCTGGATCAGCGAGCGCAGCGCAGCGACGTCGGCGCGCTGCTGGATCAGCGAGCGCAGCGTCGCGGCGTCCGCCTGCAGCCGCGTGGCGGGCTCACCCGCGGGCAACGCGGCGGCCGTGCTGGCGGCGCGCTGCGCGAACTCGCGCATCTCTTCGTACTCGGTGGGATTCACCACGCGGCCCGCCTGCACCGCGCCGGGATAGTCCACCGCGAGGTAGTCGAGCAGCTGCACCAGCGCGGCAGCGGGATTCGCCGCCGCGCCCGTGGCCGCGCCGGCCTCGGCGCGGAGCGCCGCGGGAAACGCCAGCAGGCACGCGCAGCACCACGCCGCCGCGCCCGCGCTTCTCGCCGTCCACCGCACGGACATCGCCACCGCCTGCATCGGGAATGGCTCGCATTTTAATGCGAATCGTTATCAGTTGCAGTGGACTGGTCATAATCAAAGCCGTGATCCGCTCCTTTTCCCTGCTGGCGGCCTCCCTGCTCGCGGCCTGCGTCAACCTCGAAGGCCGCACGGCCGCGGCGACCGGCTGCGACCGCGCGGAAGTGACGGTCAGCGACCACAACCGCAACTACGGCGAGGAAGCCTGGACCGCGACCTGCGGCGGGCGCACCTATTACTGCCAGCGGCCGGAGCGCGGCGAGACGCGCTGCTCCGAGGGCTCGCGGCTGCAGTAGCCGCGCGGTTTCAGCCGTAGACCGCCGCGGCGCGGCGGGTGGCGTCGGCGACGCGTTGGCGCAACGACGCGGGTCCGATCACCTCCACTTCGGCGCCGTGCCGCAGCACGTCCATGAGCAGCTCGCGATCGTCCCCGTACGGCACTTCCAGCAGGTAGCGCCCCTGTGCGTCGACGCTGCCCTTCTGCTGCGGATGCCAGGACTCGCGCGCGACCCAGCGCGCCCGCTCCGGGGTGAAGCGCAGCCTGGCGACTGCGGTGGGCTCGCCGCTGAAGATGCCGTAGCTGGAGGTGTAGTGGCGGTCGAGCTGCGCGTCCGGCACGTCGCGCGCGCGGGCTTCCAGCACCTGCATGCCGCGGATCGCGTCGACCGAGAAGCTGCGCAGGCCCTGGCGCAGGTGGCACCAGCCGTCGAGGTACCAGTTGTCGCGGTAGTGCGTGAGCCGCTGCGGCGACACCTCGCGCTGCGTCTCGTCGTCGCGCTCGCGGTTGTAGTAGCGCAGCTGGACCTGCCGGCGTTCCATCAGCGCGCGCGCCAGCGCGGCGAAGTAGCGCGCCGGCACCGCGCGGCCGCCCATCGGGATCACGCGCACGCGCCGGATCACCTCGGCGGACTTGCCGGCCTGCTGGCCGATCAGCTTTTCGATGCGCTCCTTCAGCGGCGAGATCTGGTCCTCGAGGATGCCGGGCTCGAGCCGGCTGACGAGCTGGTACATGGTCAGCAGCGCGTGCGCCTCCTCGGCGCTGAACCACAGGCCCGGCAGCTCGGTGAGTCCCCTCGCCAGCACCTCGGGATCGATGCGGTAGGCGGCGCGGTCGCGGTCCCACTCGATCGGCACGTTCATGCGCGAGCGCAGGTACTCGAGGTCGCGCTTGAACGTCGCCGGCGAGACCTCGAGCTGCTCGAGGAAACGGCTGCGCGTGACCCAGCCCGCGCTGCGGATCAGGCGCAGCATCTGGTAGAAGCGCTCGGTGCGTTCCATCGCGATCCCCGTCGCGGTGCATGGTGAGGCGGCGCCGCCATGATAAGTGCAGCCCGGCGCCTGCCGGAGGCTGGCGACCCCGCGGCAGGCTCACGTGGCGAGCCCCGCCCGCGCCAGCATGGGGCCCATGAACCGCACCAACCCGACCGACACCCTCATCGCCGCAACTGCTGCGGCGCCCGCCACCGCCTACCTGTATGCCTGGATGGTGTGGCCGTCCGCGACCCTGCTGTGGACAGTGCTCGCCGTCGGGACACTCGCCATCGCGCACGAGCTGCTCTGGGTTCCCGCGGCGATGCTGCTGCAGGCCCGCCGGACGCATCCGCCCGGCCTCAGGCCCGCCATGGCAGCCGCAGCAGTCCACCGAATCGCTGCTGTGCCGGTGCGTCGAAGCCGTCGAGCCCGTATCGCACCGCGGTCGCACGCGACGCGGGCGTGAAGGTGCCCAGCAGCCGGTCGAACACCGACAGGATGTTGCCGTAGTTCGAGTCGGTCTCCGCGGCCGTGCGCGAGTGGTGCACCTTGTGCAGCAGCGGGCTGACGATGATCGCGCGCAGCGCCCGGTCGAGCGCGTCCGGCAGCCGCACGTTGGCGTGCTCGATCAGGGCACTGATGCCGGACAGCGCGCGGTAGAGCAGGACCACTTCCGCCGGCACGCCCAGCAGCAGCGCCGGGGCGGCGGTGAAGGTGAAGCGCAGCACCGTCTCGCCCGGGTGCTGGCGGAACGCCGTGGTCACGTCCACCAGCACGTCGCTGTGGTGCACGCGGTGGAAGCGCCACAGCCACGGCACCTTGTGCATCAGCAGGTGCGCCGCCCATGCGCTGAAATCCAGCAGCACGATGCCGGCGGCCACCGCCGCCCAGGCCGGCCACTGCAGCTGCGCCAGCAGGCCGGGCTGCCCGCGGTCGAGCCAGGCCACCGCGCCGGCCAGCAGCGCGGTCGCGGCCAGGTTCACCGCCAGGAACAGCAGCGTCAGCCCGAGGTTGGGCGCCGCGCTGCGCGTGCCGCGCTCGCGAAAAGGCCGCCAGGCCTCGAGCAGCGACACGCCGCCCATCAGGACCAGCAGCAGGAAGACTCTCTGGAAGGCATCACCCATCACACGTGCTCCTCGCGCCCGAATGGCGCACTGGAGCAGGGCTTGGACGAAGGATTCGTCTGGGATGACGGGGAGCCTGCAAGCCCCCGCGCCAGGAAATCTATCACGCCCGCGGCACGGCGCCGATCACCGGGAAGCTGATGCTGCCGAGGTCCAGCTCCGGGTGCTCCAGCATGAGCGCGACGATCGCCGGGACGATCGAGTGCAGCAGCTCCGCGCCGTCCCGCACCTGCGGGCGGTTCACCTGCCCGTTCCAGGTCGCGCCGCCGTGCACCAGCTGGTTGCGCAACACGTAGAGGCGGTCGAAGACCACGCCCAGCACCGTCACGGTCTCGTTCGACATCACCGCCTTGAGCGCGGCCTTCTTCTCGTGCTGGAAGCGCATGCCCCACTCGTTGGACGCATCGTGGGTGCGCAGCGCGCGCCAGAACGGCTCGAACACGAACTTGTTCTCGATCAGCAGGCGCACCGGGCCGGTGTACTTCTCGA
Organism: Binatia bacterium; assembly: GCA_035526525.1. Classification (GTDB taxonomy): domain Bacteria; phylum Pseudomonadota; class Gammaproteobacteria; order Nevskiales; family Nevskiaceae; genus JACPFV01. The sequence goes on along the minus strand of DATLCG010000070.1, from coordinate 652 downwards.
ACAGCAGCCGGTGCAGCGCCTTGCCGCCGTCGACCGCGACCAGCTTCGTCAGGAAAGCGCGCAGCTGCGCGCGCTCGGCCTGCTCCGGGCCGAACTCCTGCGCGTACGCGGCATTGAACGCGATCCACAGGAAGATGAAGCGCGCGTCGTGGTCACGGGATTCCTTCTCGGCCCGCGCCAGCCAGCTCAGCGCGCGGTGGATGCGCACGCGTAGCGTCTCGGGCAGGGCGTCGCCGGCCTGCTTCAGGCGCGCCTTGAGCTCGAATGCTTCCGGTGTCGCTGCCATGGTTCCCCCGAACCGCACGCATGCTAGCCGAGGCTGAAGCAGCGATCGCCTTGCCGGACGCCCTCGCGGCCCGATTGCAGGGCCGGATCAGCCCAGCGCCGCGAGCGTGTCCGGCGTGGCGAAGAGCTGCACGGCGCGGCGCGCGCGCGTGACCGCGGTGTACAGCAGCGCGCGGCTGAGGCCGCGCAGGCGCAGCGGATCGATCACGACCGCGACCCGGTCCAGCTCCGAGCCCTGCGCACGGTGCACGGTGATGGCGAGCGCATCGTCGACGCTGCCGAGCTGCCCCGGCGGCAGCGTGCGCACGCCGCCGTCGGTGCCCAGAAAATGCGCGCGCAGCGCGCCGTCCGCGCACGGCAGCACGAT
>DATLCG010000007.1:0-14201 GCA_035526525.1 Binatia bacterium | reverse complement strand
CCTTCCGGCAGCGGTGGTTTGTTTTTCGAAAAGCAGCCGCCGCAGATGATCAGGCCGCGTCCGGGGCTTTCGCGGAGGGAGTCAAAGCGGACCCGCGCGGAGCCCCCGCAGCATCTTTTCGCTGCGGGGGTGGCCCGTAAGGGCCACGCGGGGAGCCATCCCGTAGCGGAAGCACCGGATGCGGCCGTCCACCACGAACACGGACCGTTCGAAAACAGGTTCGTGCCCCGATTTCCGGCGAAGCCGGCGCCGTTTCGGGCGCACGCCGCGCAGATCAGCTCAACCGACAACGAGCGCGACGCATCCGCCGTCGGCGTCGGCTACCGCATCCACCACTTCCCCTTCCGCAATCTTTTCGCCCGGCGCCGGCGGTGCGCGGTCGAGGTGTATGCGCGTCATGCGCCGCTTCACCGCGCCGAGGTAATGCACTCGCGCCACCACTTCCTGGCCGGTGTAGCAGCCCTTGTCGAAGCTGATGCCGCCGAGCTGGTCGAGGTTGCACATCTGCGGCACGAAGCGGTCCTGCGTGGCCGCGTGGACGGTGGGTACGCCGGCCTCGATCTCCAGGCGCTGCCAGTCGTCGAGCGTGCCTGCGATGCTGACTTCGGCGAGTGCGGCGGCGGTGCGGTTGACCTCGGCCGCCGGAACCAGCAGCAGGTAGCGCGGCGACGGTCCGAGGGCGCGCACGATGCGGATGCCGCGCGTGCTTTCGGTGACGGCGAGCGGCGTCGCGGGCAGCGGGCCCCAGGGCCCGAGCGCCGTGTCGACGTGCGGACCGCCGGCGCCGAACAGCGTCCACTCCGAGCTGGCGTCGTCGAGGGTGACCTTGGAGCGCAGCACGAACATCCGCAGGCGCTTCATCACCGGATCGACGACGTCGAGTGCGGTCGCCATGAGCACGGCGTCGCCGGCACGCAGCAAGTGGAGCACCGCCAGCAAGCGCCCCTTGGCGCTGTTGTACGACGACAGCTGCGCCTGCGCCGCGGTCAGCTGGCGCAGGTCGCTGCTGAGCTGACCCTGCAGGAACCCGTCGGTATCGGCGCCACGCACCGCGATCAGGCCACGCGTGGCGAGGCGGACGAAGAACGCGGAATCGGTTTTCATCGGGGGCAAATGTTGTCACACTACGAGCCCCGCACCGCCCGCGTACCCGCGCCTTGACCGACACTTCCGATCCGCTCGTGCACGTCGTGCGGCCGGAGCCGGCGACGCGCGCCGGAGCCGTGACGGAAGGGCAGGGTCAGGAACGCCGCGAGGAAGTGGGCGGGCGCCGCGACGGCACCGAACCGACGCGCTTCGGCGACTGGGAAAAGCACGGCCGCTGCATCGACTTCTAGGACAGGCCATGACCGACAATCCGGTAGCGCCGCCGAGCGCGCCGCCCGACACGGGCCGGCCGCTGTCGCCCTTCATGATCCCGACGTACTACCGGGCGCAGCTGACCTCCACGCTGTCGATCCTGCACCGTGCCACCGGCGTGGCGCTGACGGTGGGGGCACTCGGGCTGGTGGCGTGGCTGCTCGCGGTCTCCGCCGGTCCGTGGCAGTTCGCTTCCTTCGCGCGGCATCTCGGCACCTGGTACGGCCAGCTCGCGCTGCTCGGCTGGAGCTGGGCGCTGATGTACCACCTGTGCAACGGCATCCGCCACCTGTTCTGGGATCTCGGCCGCGGCTATGACCTCCGCACGGTGTATCGCAGCGGCTGGACCGCGGTCGCCGTGTCGTTCGCGCTGACCGGGGCCGCCTGGGTCATGGCGAGACTGGTGCCGTGAAGGACATGAATTCGCTGCGCTCGCCGCTGGCGCGGGCTCGCGGTCTGGGCTCGGCCAAGACCGGCGTGCATCATTTCTGGGTGCAGCGCGTGTCGGCGGTGGCGCTGATCCCGCTCGCCCTGTGGCTGCTGTTCGGCCAGGCGCGCCTGACCGGCGGCAGCTTTGCATCCGCGAAGCACTGGATCGCTTCGCCGTCCGTGGCGGTGACGCTGGTGCTGACGCTCGCGGCGCTCTTCTATCACTCGGCACTCGGCGTGCAGGTGGTGATCGAGGACTATGTCGCCGGCGAGGGCCGCAAGCTGGTGACGCTGCTGCTGTCCAAGTTCGCGCACGCCGCCGCCGCGGCGGCCGGCATCTTCGCGGTGCTGCGCATCGCTTTCGGAGCCTGACCGCGTGGCCGCCGCCTATCCCCTGACCCATCACGAGTACGACGTCGTCGTGGTCGGCGCCGGCGGTGCGGGCCTGCGCGCCGTGGTCGGCCTGGCCCAGGCCGGCCTGAAGACCGCGTGTCTCACCAAGGTCTTTCCGACGCGGTCGCACACCGTCGCCGCGCAGGGCGGCATCTCCGCGGCGCTCGGCAACATGGGCCAGGACGACTGGCGCTGGCACATGTTCGACACGGTCAAGGGCTCCGACTGGCTCGGCGACCAGGACGCGATCCAGTACATGTGCCGCGAGGCGATCCCCGCGGTGATCGAGCTCGAGCACTGGGGCGTGCCGTTCTCGCGCACGCGCGAGGGCAAGATCTACCAGCGGCCGTTCGGCGGCATGACCACGCACAACGGCGAGGGCACCGCCCAGCGCACCTGTGCCGCCGCCGACCGCACCGGCCACGCCATGCTGCATGCGATGTACCAGCAGTCGCTGCGGGCCAAGGGCGAGTTCTTCGTCGAATACGTCGCGCTCGACCTGCTGATGGACGACGACGGCGCCTGCCGCGGCGTGCTGGCGTGGGACCTGTCCACCGGGCAGCTGCACCGCTTCCGCGCGCAGACCGTGATTCTCGCCACCGGCGGCTACGGCCGCGCGTATTTCTCCTGCACCTCCGCGCACACCTGCACCGGCGACGGCAACGCCATGGCACTGCGCGCGGGCGTGCCGCTGCAGGACATGGAGTTCGTGCAGTTCCATCCGACCGGCATCTACGGCTCCGGCTGCCTGATCACGGAAGGCGCGCGCGGCGAGGGGGGCTACCTCACCAATTCCAAGGGCGAGCGCTTCATGGAGCGCTATGCGCCGAACCGCAAGGACCTGGCATCGCGCGACGTGGTGTCGCGCTCGATGACGGTCGAGATCCGCGAGGGCCGCGGCGTCGGCGAGAACAAGGACCACATTCACCTGCACCTGGAGCACCTCGGGCCCGAGGTGCTGCACCAGCGCCTGCCGGGGATTTCCGAGACGGCGAAGATCTTCGCCGGCGTGGACGTCACCCGCGAGCCGATCCCCGTGCTGCCGACGGTGCACTACAACATGGGCGGCGTGCCGACCAATTTCCACGGCGAGGCGGTGACCGCGAAGGACGGCAATCCCGACGCCGTGGTGCCAGGCCTGATGGCCGTCGGCGAAGCGGCCTGCGTGTCCGTGCACGGCGCCAACCGGCTCGGCAGCAACTCCCTGCTGGACCTCGTCGTGTTCGGCCGCGCCGCGGCGCTGCGGTGCGCAGAGACGCTCGAGCGCGGCGCCAAGCACAAGGCGCTGAAGGGCGATTCCGAGCAGAAGGCGCTGGACCGCCTGGACCGGCTGCGCCACGCGAAGGGCTCGCAGCCCACCGCAAAAGTGCGGCTGGACATGCAACGCACCATGCAGGACCACGCCGCCGTGTTCCGCACGCAGCAGTCGATGGACGAAGGCCTGCAGAAGCTGCGTCGCGTGATCGACGGATTCGGCGACGTGCAGGTGGCGGACCGCTCGCTGATATGGAACTCGGACCTGGCGGAGACGCTGGAGCTCGACAACCTGCTCGGCAATGCGCTGGTCACGCTGGCCTCGGCGGCGAACCGCAAGGAGTCGCGCGGCGCGCATGCGCACGAGGATTTCCCGGAGCGCGACGATGCGGCCTGGATGAAGCACACGCTGGCTTGGCGCACGGGCGCCGGCGACGTGAGGATCGACTACCGGCCGGTCCACATGGCGACGCTCGACGGCGACGCCGAGGTGATCCCGCCGAAGAAGAGGACCTACTGATGGCGCAGTTCACGCTGCCGAAGAACTCGACGCTCGACCGGCAGGCCGGCAGGACGTTCGAGGCGCCGCCCGGCGCCAAGGCTCCGCGCACCTTCAAGGTCTATCGCTATGACCCTGACGGCGGCAGGAACCCGCGCGTCGACACGTACGAAGTGGACATGGCCGCGTGCGGGCCGATGGTCCTCGACGCGCTGATCAAGATCAAGAACGAGATCGACCCGACGCTGGCGTTTCGCCGGTCCTGCCGCGAGGGCATCTGCGGCTCCTGCGCCATGAACATCGACGGCACCAACACCCTGGCGTGCACCAAGGGCTGCGACGAGATCAAGGGCGAGGTGCGCGTGTTCCCGCTGCCTCACCTGCCGGTGGTGAAGGACCTGGTTCCCGACCTGACGCACTTCTTCGCGCAGTACGCCTCCATCGAGCCGTGGCTGAAGGCCGACACGCCGCCGCCCACGCGCGAGCGGCTGCAATCGGAAGAGGACCGCGCGAAGCTGGATGGCCTGTACGAATGCATCCTGTGCGCGTGCTGCTCGACGTCCTGCCCGAGCTACTGGTGGAACGGCGACCGCTACCTGGGCCCGGCGATCCTGCTGCAGGCCTATCGCTGGATCGCGGACTCTCGCGACGAGGCCACCGGAGCGCGACTCGACGCGCTCGAGGATCCGTTCAAGCTGTATCGCTGCCACACCATCATGAACTGCACGAAAACGTGCCCGAAGGGACTGAACCCCGCGAAGGCCATCGGCGAGATCAAGAAGCTGATGGTGGAGCGCACCACCTGACCCGGTGGGGTCAGCGGGGCACGCGGCAGCTGGGCGGGCGGTAGCCTTGGAGCGTCATCTCGAAGCGGTAGCGCGCCTTGCCGGACCCGTCGAGCCCGACGTATTCCTTGTGCGCCCGGGTCACCGAGTAGCGCGGTTGCGCGGCCAGGTCCGGGTTGCGGAACTCGAACACCTCGGTCACTTCCCGCGGCCGGTCGGCGCGGTCGTACTGCCAGTCGTACACGGTGCCGATGACGCTCTTCTCGAACACGCCGAGCGGGTGCGACTCGAGAATGGTGAAGTCGTCGGTCTTGCCGTCGGGCCGCACCACGAAGCGCAGCACCACGCAGCCTTCCTCCCAGCGGTTGCGCGCCGACATCGGGTAGGGCGGGGCCCTGCGCAGGCGCGGCTGCGGCGCACGCTCGCCGTGGATCACCAGCGGATCGAGGACGGTAGGGCCGTCGCGGTCGGCACGCGGCATCTCGCCGCGGGCGGTGCCGGCCGCGAGCAACAGCGCCACTGTGAACGCCATCCGCTTGCGCATCGCAACACCCTCCACGGCTACCGAGTGCACGGCTACGGACTGCACGGCTACAGACTGGCCGTGCGGCCTCCCGTTCCATGGACGATGCGCGCCGCGTGCGCCGGGTCGCACCCGTGAGCGGCGTTCCGCTGCGCTGGCGACTGCGCCGCGGGCTCAAGGAGCTGGATGTGGTGTTTGAGCGGTATTACGCGAGGCGTTACCCATCGGCACCGCCCGCGGAGCGCGACGGTCTCGAAGCCCTGCTCGACGAGGAAGACCCCGTGCTGCTGCAATGGCTGCTGCAGCCCGACCTCGCGCCGCCACGCTTCCACGCACTGCTCGATGAGCTTCGACGCGACGCTTGACCTGGCGCCGCGCCCCTCGGTGCGCGCGCTTCGGCTGCTGTTCTTCCTGCACGCCCTGCCGCTGGCCCTGGCCATGCCGGTGCTGGGTGGCGGCGTGCGGCTGGTCGCATTCGCGGTCGCGGTCCTGGGCAGCTGGCTGTGGACGCGCCGTCACCCGGCGATCGGCTTCGGTCCGCGCGCGCTGACCCGGTTGACCTGGCATGCCGACGGCCACTGGGCCCTGCACGATGCGTCGGGCACGGCGCAGGAGGCCGTTCTGGCGGGCGAGAGCGTGGTGAGCGGGCCGGCGCTGGTGCTCAATTTCCAGACCGCGCGCGGACGCCGCACGCGCATCCTGCTGGGGGACGAGTTGCCGGAGCCGCAGTTGCGGCGGTTGCGGGCGCGGCTGCTCGCCGCGCGGGAAAACAGGCCCTAGGCGGCCAGCGGCAGCGCGCGGCCGGGCAGCACCGTCGGCCGCGCCAGCGGCTCGGTTCTGGGGTAGTCCAGCGTGTAGTGCAGGCCGCGGCTCTCGCGGCGCGACAGCGCCGAGCGGATGATCAGCTCGGCGCAGACGGCGAGGTTGCGCAGCTCGATCAGGTCGGCGCCGATCCGGTAGTTGCCGTAGTACTCCTGGATCTCCTGCTGCAGCAGGCGGATGCGGCTCTGCGCGCGCTGCAGGCGCTTGTTGGTGCGCACGATGCCGACGTAATCCCACATGAAGCGCCGCAGCTCCAGCCAGTTGTGCGAAACGACCACGTCCTCGTCGGAGTCGGTGACGCGGGACTCGTCCCACGGCGGCAGCGGTCCGGGACGCGGGCGTGACGCCAGGCTGCGATCAAGGTCATCGGCGGCGGCCGCGGCGAACGCCAGGCACTCCAGCAGCGAGTTGCTGGCGAGGCGATTGGCGCCGTGCAGCCCGGTGCAGGCGACCTCGCCGACGGCGTACAGGCCCTCGACGTCGGTGCGCCCGCGCAAGTCGGTCACCACGCCGCCGCAGGTGAAGTGCGCGGACGGCACCACGGGGATCGGCTCCCGGGTGATGTCGATGCCCAGCTCCAGGCAGCGCGCGTGGATGAACGGAAAGTGGCTGCGCACGAACTCCGGCGGACGGTGCGTGATGTCGAGGTAGACGTAGTCGAGGCCGAGCCGCTTCATCTCGTGGTCGATCGCGCGGGCGACGATGTCGCGCGGCGCCAGTTCGGCGCGCGTGTCGAAGCGCGCCATGAAGGCTTCCCCCGGCGAACCATCGGCGCTGGGCAGCCGCAGCACCGCGCCTTCGCCTCGCAAGGCTTCCGAGATCAGGAAGGACCGCGATTCCTTGTGATAGAGGCAGGTCGGGTGGAACTGCATGAATTCCATGTTGGCGACCCGGCAGCCGGCGCGCCACGCCATGGCGATGCCATCGCCCGACGCGCCGTGCGGGTTGCTGGAATAGACGTAGACCATGTTGGCGCCGCCAGTCGCCAGTACCACCGCGCGGGCCGGCACCGCGTCCACGCGGTCGGCGTGCACGTCGTACAAATAGGCGCCGACGGCGCGTCCCTCGCCGCGCTCGAGGATCAGGTCCACGGCCGCGCAGTGCTCGCGCACCTGGATCAGCGGATGGTGCTGCGCCAGCGAGGCCAGCGTCGTTTCGACCGCGCGCCCGGTGGCGTCGGCCGCGTGCACCACGCGGCGATGGCTGTGGCCGCCTTCGCGCGTGAGATGCAGGCGCTGGCCGGTGGAGTCGTCCTCGTCGTGAGAGAACTGCACGCCCTGCTCGATCAGCCAGGCGATGCACGCCGGGCCGTGCTCGACGGTGAAGCGGACTGCCGCCTCGTCGCACAGGCCGGCGCCGGCCGCGAGCGTGTCGCGGACGTGCGCTTCCAGCGAGTCGTCCTTGTCCAGCACCGCCGAGATGCCGCCCTGGGCCCACAGCGTGCTGCCGCTCGACAGCGACTGCTTGGAGACGACGATGCTGCGATGGCCGCGCTCGGCGAGCCGCAGTGCCAGCGACAGGCCCGCGGCGCCGCTGCCGATGATGAGCACTTCGTTCATCGTCGACATTGTGCCGATTGCGTCACGGCCCGTTGCACGTCCGGCTGGTTAAAATCGGAGCTCTCTACGCAGCGGGTTGCCGGATGAGTGTAGCCGGTTCGAACTGCGCGGGCCCCGGAGCCGCGAGTGTCCAGCACGAGATGGTCGAAGAACAGCTAGACGAAGATCTGGTCACCCGTGCGCAATCCGGCGACCGCCGTGCATTCGACCTGCTGGTGCGCAAGTACCAGTACAAGATCGTGCAGCTGGTGGAGCGCCTGGTGGGCGAGGGCGACGCGCTGGACGTCGCGCAGGAAAGCTTCATCAAGGCCTACCGCGCGCTCAACGGCTTCCGCGGGCAGTCGGCGTTCTACACCTGGCTGTACCGCATCGCCATCAACACCTCGAAGAATTTCCTGGTGGCGCGCAAGCGCCGCCCGGCGTCGCAGGACATCGACGTCGGCGACGCCGAGCTGTTCGGCCACACCGAGCAGATGAGCGACGTCGACACGCCCGAGGCCATGGTGCTGTCGGACGAGATCCGCGAGAAGGTGACCGATGCGATCCGCAAGCTGCCGGAGGACCTGCGCACTGCCATCACCCTGCGCGAGCTGGAGGGTCTGTCCTACGAGGAGATCGCCGAGGCCATGGCCTGCCCCATCGGCACCGTGAGGTCGCGCATCTTCCGCGCCCGGGCCGCGATCGACGACGTTTTGCAACCTCTTCTGAAATAAGGGGTTTTTTGCGACGCCGACGTTAGACTTTTTTCCTATGCCCCGATTCGGAACTTTGCCGGTTTCCAGCGGTTTAAGTGGCACTCACGCGGCTTTACCGCGACTGGCCTAGGATGAAGCTCCCATGACCGACGAATCCCTCTCCGCCCTCCTCGACGGCGAATGCTCCGCGGAGGAGCTCGACCGCGTGCTCGCGGAGATCGAGCGGCAGCCGGCGCTGAAGCAGCGTTACAGCCGCCTGTGCCTGGCACGCGAGAGCCGCGCCGGCACCCGTGTGCGCAAGCCCGACTTCGATTTCGCCGACCGCGTCATGGCCTCGCTGGAAGGCCGTCCCAGCGGCAAGGTGCTGGCGTTCCCGACCCGCTGGACCTCCCGCCGCGCGCAGGCCTGGCGTCCGGCCACCGGTTTCGCCGCGGCCGCGGCGGTTGCGGCGATCGCGGTGTTCGCGGTCCGCCCGGACACCGCCACGCTGCCGGCTCCTGCGGCTGCCGTGTCCCCGACGATGGCGAGCGATTCCGAGGATGGCCAGATCCTGCCGGCCTCGTACCGGCCCTGGGCGCAGCTGGACACCGACAACGCGCGCCAGCTGAACACCTACTTCATGAGCTACAGCAGCGCGCGCGCCGAGCATGGCGCCGTCCCCGGTCTCGCCCGCTACGCGGCGAACCCGGCCGAGGAAGTCGCGCCGCGGGTGCCGGAACGCAAGAAGTAATGCGCGGCGCGCTGCCAGTCCTGGTCAGCGCCGCGCTGTTTTTCCTCCGGCCGGCGAGCGCGGCCGACGAGCCCGCGGCCTGGCTGCTGCAGGCCAGCGACGCGGCACGAACCGCGAGCTACGAGGGCGTCGTGGTCTACCGCGACGACAGCGACCAGCTCGGCACGCTTCACGTCCTGCATCGTTTCCGCAACGCCCGCGAACAGGAACGCCTGAGCGCGCTCGACGGCCCCCCGCGCGATGTCTTCCGCGAGAACGGGCGCGTCGTCGGCATGGTGGGCGAGCCACCGGCACGCCAGCTTCATGCCGCATTGCCCGGGGCGCTGCTGCCCAGGCTCGACGAGACCGCCGTGCGGCAGCTGGCGCAGCACTACGACATCACGGAGCTTGGCGCCGGCCGCGTGGCCGGCCGGCCGACTCGCGGCATCGAGATCGTGCCCAGGGATGGCTACCGCTACGGCTTCCAGATCTGGGCCGACGCCGCCACCGGCGTGCCGCTGAAGGTGAGCCTGCTCGGGGCACGAGGACGCCTGGTGCAGCAGCTCATTTTCACGCAGATCGCCTTTCCGCCACGCATCGCCGACGCCGAGTTCGTGCTGCCCGCGGCCGCCGCGGCCGCCGCCGAGCCCGACTCGCTGGCCCCGGACGTGGCGCCCGGGGCCGGCTGGAAGCTCGGCCCGGTGCCGGCCGGCTTCGAGGTGGTGTTGCGCACGGTGAAACCGGTGCGCGACGGCGACCCGGTCGAGCACGTTCAGCTGTCGGACGGGCTGTCCGCCGTGTCCATCTTCAGTGCCCGGGCCCAGGACGAGGCACGCGCCTTCAACGGCTACGCGAGCCTGGGGGCCATGAATGCCTACGCCCGCCGTGTCGGCGGCTACCAGGTGACGGTGGTGGGCGAGGTGCCGCGCAGCACCGTGCGCATGATCGGTGACGGCGTGCAGCCGCAGGACGCTGCCGCTCCCTGAGCTCGGCGGTTGCGCCGCGCGGCGTCGCGTGCTGAACTTCCGCCCCGCCATTTTCCTGCGCGCCATGCGCGCTCCCGCCCGATCCATGCTTTCCGCGCCGCGGCTCTGCGCCGTCCTGCTGCTGGCCACGGCAGCCGTGGGTTGTGGCCGCGGCGGGTCCGCCGGCGTCCCGGATTTCGCCGACCTGGTCGAGCAGGTCAGCCCCTCGGTGGTGAACATCAGTGCCGTCGCGGCTGCGCGCGACGATCGCGCCCCGGCCGAGGGCACCGAGGCGCCGGCCGAGCCGGACAGCCCGCTCGAGGACTTCTTTCGCAAGTTCTTCGGCGATCGCGAGGGCGATTCCGCCGACGACCAGGCGCCGATCAACCAGCCGCAGTCGCTAGGCTCCGGCTTCGTGCTGTGGGAGGACGGCTACGTCCTCACCAACCGTCACGTCGTCCGCGAGGCGCGCGAGGTCATCGTCAAGCTCTCCGACCGCCGCCAGTTCCAGGCCAAGGTCGTGGGGATGGACGACCGCAGCGACCTCGCTCTGCTGAAGATCGACGCCACCGGCCTGCCGGCGGTGAAGCTGGGCGACGTCAACCGCCTGCGCGTCGGCGAATGGGTGCTCGCCATCGGCTCGCCGTTCGGCTTCGAGGCCTCGGTGACGGCCGGCATCATCTCGGCCAAGGCCCGTGCATTGCCGAGCGAAAATTACGTGCCTTTCCTGCAGACCGACGTCGCGATCAATCCGGGCAACTCGGGCGGACCGCTGTTCAACACGCGCGGCGAGGTGGTCGGCGTGAACTCGCAGATCTTCAGCCAGACCGGCGGCTACATGGGCGTGTCGTTCGCGATCCCGGTGGACGTCGCCGCGAAAGTCGCGGAGCAGCTCAAGGCCCGCGGCCGTGTCTACCGTGGCTGGCTGGGCGTGGTGGTGCAGGAAGTGACGCGCGACCTGGCCCATACCTTCGGGCTGGAAAAGCCGGAGGGCGCGCTGATCGCCAAGGTGGTCCCCGGCGGCCCCGGCGCCCAGGCCGGCCTCAAGCCGGGCGACGTCATCCTCAGTTATGGCGGGCGCGAGATCCCGATCTCCAGCGCGTTGCCGCCAATGGTGGGCAACTCGGACCCGGGGACCAGCGCGGAGCTCGAGATCCTGCGCGACGGCAAGCGCATCACCATCAAGGTCGAGGTCGGCACGCTGGAAAACGAGGAAGAAGCCGATGCGCCCAAGCCGCCCCCGGCGAAGGTGCAAGGCACGCTCGGCATCGTGGTGCAGGCGCTGTCTCCGCCCGAGCGCAAGAAGGCCCAGATCGTGTCCGGCGGTGCGCTGGTGCTGGACGTGCGCGAAGGCACCGGCCGCGCGTCGGGTTTGCTGCCCGGCGACATCCTGCTGACCATCGCCGGCAACGAGATCGACGGCCCGGACCGCCTGGCCGAGGTGGTCGGTCGCCTGACGCCGGCGACTACCGTGCCGATGCTGGTGCAGCGCCGCGGCCAGCCGATCTTCCTGGCGCTGGAGATCCCGGCGAAGCAATGACGGTCCGCTTTACTTTGCTGACTCGGCCGGAATGCCACCTGTGCGAGGAGTTCCGCGACGAGCTGGGGGCCGCTTTCGCCGGCCGCTATGAGCTGGTCGAAGCCTGCGTCGACGATCGCGCGGACTGGCGCGCGGCCCACGGCACGGTCATCCCGGTGCTGCTCGACCAGCGCGGTGCGGTGGTGTGCCGGACCCGCTTCGATGCCGGCGCGGTGGCGCGGGCGCTGCGCTGAAAGCCCTATACTTGCGCGCCCCCTTCGACTCCGCGTCCTTCGGACGCTGCGCTCAGGGCAGGCTTCTCCGACGCCCCGAGTCATGCAGCAGTCGCACATCCGAAATTTTTCGATCATCGCGCACATCGACCACGGCAAGTCGACGCTCGCGGACCGCTTCATCCAGCTGTGCGGCGGGCTCGAGGCCCGCGAGATGACCGAGCAGGTGCTCGACAACAATCCGATCGAGCGCGAGCGCGGCATCACCATCAAGGCCCAGGCGGTGTCGCTGGAGTACCGGGCACGCGACGGCCAGCTGTACCAGTTCAACATCATCGACACGCCGGGCCACGTCGACTTCTCCTACGAGGTCAGCCGCTCGCTCGCCGCCTGCGAGGGTGCGCTGCTGGTGGTGGACGCCACGCAGGGCGTCGAGGCCCAGACCGTCGCCAACTGCTACACCGCGATCGAGCAGAAGCTCGAGGTGCTGCCGGTGCTCAACAAGATCGACCTGCAGAACGCCGAGGCCGATCGCGTCGCCGAGGAGATCGAGGAGATCGTCGGCATCGACGCCACCGCTGCGATCCGCATCTCGGCCAAGACCGGCCTCAACGTGCCGGACGTGCTCGAGGCGGTGGTGCGGCAGCTGCCGGCGCCGAAAGGCGCGGAAGGCGGCTCGCTGCAGGCGCTGATCGTGGATTCGTGGTTCGACAACTATCTCGGCGTGGTGTCGCTGGTGCGCGTGATGCACGGCGCCGTGCGCAAGGGCCAGAAGATCCGGGTGATGTCCACCGGCAAGGATTACGAGGTGACGATGCTGGGCGTGCACACGCCGAAGCGGGTGGGACGCGACGCGCTGGTCACCGGCGAGGTCGGTTTCCTGGTCGCCGGCATCAAGGACATCTTTGGCGCCCCCGTGGGCGACACCCTCACCGACGCCGCGCGCCCGTGCGCGTCGCAGCTGCCCGGCTTCAAGAAAGTGCAGCCGCGCGTGTTCGCCGGCATGTTCCCGGTCGACGCCGCCGATTTCGAGAATTTCCGCGATTCGCTGCAGAAATTGCGCCTGAACGACTCGGCGATCCAGTTCGAGCCCGAGAACTCGATGGCGCTCGGCTTCGGCTTCCGCGTCGGCTACCTCGGCATGCTGCACATGGACATCGTGCAGGAGCGGCTGGAGCGCGAGTACGGACTCAACCTCATCACCACCGCGCCCAGCGTGGTCTACGAAGTGGTGCTGACCGGCGGCGAGGTGGTGAAGATCGACAACCCGGCCAAGCTCCCCGACGCCGGCCTGTACCAGGAGATCCGCGAGCCGATCATCGTGGCGCGCATCCTGATGCCGCAGGAATACGTCGGGCCGGTGATGCAGCTGTGCATGGAGAAGCGCGGCACGCAGAAGAACCTGCGCTACCACGGCACCCAGGTGCAGATGGAAGTGGAGATGCCGCTGGCCGAGGTGGTGCTCGATTTCTTCGACCGGCTCAAGAGCGTGTCGCGCGGCTACGCGTCGTTCGAGTACGAGTTCGAGCGCTTTCACGCCGGCGACCTGGTCAAGCTGGACGTGCTGGTCAACGGCGACAAGGTGGACGCGCTCGCGACCATCGTGCACCGCGACGCGTCCTATTCCAGGGGCCGTGACCTCTGCGAGAAGATGCAGGAAGTGATCCACCGCCAGATGTTCGACATCGCGATCCAGGCCGCCATCGGGTCGAAGATCATCTCGCGCAGCACGGTCAAGGCGCTGCGCAAGGACGTCATCGCCAAGTGCTACGGCGGCGACGTGTCGCGCAAGCGCAAGCTGCTGGAAAAACAGAAGGAAGGAAAAAAGCGCATGAAACAGGTCGGCACCGTCGAAATCCCGCAGGAGGCGTTCCTCGCCGTGCTCGGCGTGGACCGCAAGCGCTGATGGGCGCGCTCACCGACTTCGCGCTGCTGCTGACGCTGCTCACCGGCGTCACCGGCGTGGTGTGGGCGCTCGACAAGGCCTGGCTCGGCCCGAAGCGCCGTGCGCGGCTGCCGCCGGAGGCACCGGACCAGCCCGGCGCCTTCGTGGACTTCTGCCGCTCGTTCTTCCCGGTGATCCTGCTGGTGCTGCTGTTGCGCTCGTTCCTGGTGGAGCCGTTCCGCATCCCGTCGGGCTCGATGATCCCCACGCTCTCGGTCGGCGACTTCATCCTGGTGAACAAGTTCGCCTACGGGCTGCGCCTGCCGGTGGGGCACTACAAGCTGGTTCGCATCGGCGCGCCGCGCACCGGCGACGTGGTGGTGTTCCGCTTTCCCCTGGACCCGAGCAAGGACTTCATCAAGCGCATGGTCGGGTGCCCGGCGATCACGTCGTCTACCGCGACAAGCGCCTGACCATCAACGGCGTGCCGGTGCCGCTCGATTCGGCCGGTGTATATACTTCCAGCGGCCCTGGCGGCGGCGCGGTGCATTACCGGTACCGCGAGGCACTCG
>DATLCG010000182.1:0-4997 GCA_035526525.1 Binatia bacterium | reverse complement strand
TCTACGGCACCTCGACCGACGTCGCCTCGCAGTTCACCGAAGGCCGCAAGGACCTGCAGTTCATCTTCGAGACGCGCTACAAGGAATCGCTGTCGCTGAACCTCGGCTACTACTGGTTCTGGGGCGGCGGCAAGGCCAACGAAAGCGCCGACCGCGACCAGGCCCTGGCGTTCGTGAAGTACGAGTTTTGAGCCTCGATCGCCGCGCGCCCGAAGCGCGCGCAGCGATCGTGGACTCATCCCGGGCGGGCCGCAGGCCCGCAACGGGATCAGCAGGGCTCGCTTTAGGCGAGCCCGGTCAGAATCCCGCTCTCTCTCCCGCCGCGCGCCTGAAGCGCGCGCAGCGATCGTCGACGCGGAGACCGCGGCTCTTCCCCGCTACTCCGCCGCTTCCTCCACCGTCTCCTTCGCCCGCCCCGCACGCAGCATCGGCTTCAGGTACTGCCCGGTGTAGGAGCGCGCCACCTTCGCCACCTGCTCGGGCGTGCCGGTTGCGAGCACCTCGCCGCCGCCGCTGCCGCCCTCGGGACCGAGGTCCACGATCCAGTCGGCGCGCTTGATGACGTCCAGGTTGTGCTCGATGATCACGACGGTGTTGCCATGGTCGCGCAGGCGTTCCAGCACCCGCAGCAGTTGCGCGACGTCGTGGAAGTGCAGGCCGGTGGTCGGCTCGTCGAGGATGTAGAGCGTCTGGCCGGTGTCGCGCCGGCACAGTTCCTTGGCGAGCTTCACGCGCTGGGCCTCGCCGCCCGACAGCGTCGTCGCGTTCTGGCCGAGCGTGATGTACGACAGCCCGACGTCCACCAGCGTCTCGAGCTTGCGCGCGATCGGCGGCACCGGCTTGAAGAAGCCCAGCGCCTCCTCGACCGTCATGTTGAGCACCTGGTCGATGCTGCGCCCCTTGTAGTGGATCTCGAGCGTCTCGCGGTTGTAGCGGCGTCCGCGGCAGGTGTCGCAGGTGACGTACACGTCCGGCAGGAAGTGCATTTCCACCTTGATCAGGCCGTCGCCCTCGCAGGTCTCGCAGCGGCCGCCGGCGACGTTGAAGGAGAAGCGCCCCGGGCCGTAGCCGCGCGCGCGGGATTCCGGCACCTCCGCGAACAGCTCCCGGATCGGCGTGAACAGCTGCGTGTAGGTCGCCGGATTCGAGCGCGGCGTGCGGCCGATCGGCGACTGGTCGATGTCCACGACCTTGTCGAGATGCTCCAGCCCGTCGATCGATTCGACCGCGGCGTGGATCGAGCTCGCGCCGTTGAGGTGGCGCGCGGCATAGCCGTGCAGCGTGTCGTTGATCAGTGTCGACTTGCCGGAGCCCGACACGCCGGTGACGCAGGTCATCAGTCCGACGGGAATGTCCACGTCGAGCGACTTCAGGTTGTTGCCGCACGCGCCGCGGATGCGGATCAGCTTCCTGGGCTGCAGCGGGTTGCGCAGGCGAGGCACCTCGATGCGGTCGCGGCCCGACAGGTACTTGCCGGTCCAGGAGTCGCGCGCCCTGCGGATGTCGTCGGGCGTGCCCTGCGCGACGACCTCGCCGCCGTGCACGCCGGCGCCGGGGCCGATGTCGACCACGTGGTCCGCGGCCAGGATCGCTTCCTCGTCGTGCTCCACCACCAGCACGGTGTTGCCGAGGTCGCGCAGCCGCACCAGCGTGTCGAGCAGGCGCCGGTTGTCGCGCTGGTGCAGGCCGATGCTCGGCTCGTCCAGCACGTACATCACGCCCACCAGGCCGGCGCCGATCTGCGAGGCCAGGCGGATGCGCTGCGCCTCGCCGCCCGACAGCGTCTCGGCGCTGCGCGCCAGCGTCAGGTAGTCGAGGCCGACGTTGTTGAGGAAGCCGAGTCGCGCGCCGATCTCCTTCAGGATCTTCGAGGCGATCTCGCCCTTGTGCCCCGGCAGCGTCAGCGTGCGGAAGAACGCTTCGGCTTCCTTCACCGACCACAGGCAGATCTCGCTCAGGCGGCGGTCGGCGACGTAGACGTGGCGCGCGGCGCGGTTGAGGCGCTCGCCGAGGCACTCGGGGCAGGGCTTGTTCGACAGGTACTTCGCCAGTTCCTCGCGCACCGCGTCGGACTCGGTCTCGCGGTAGCGGCGCTCGAAGTTGGGCAGGATCCCCTCGAAGCGGTGCACGCGCCGCTGCAGGCGTCCGCGCTCGTCCGGATAGCTGAAGGCGATGCGCTCGTCGCCGCTGCCGAACAGCACGACGTCGCGCGCCCGCTTCGGCAGCTTCTCGAACGGCGCCTCGAGGTCGAAGCCGTAGTGGTCGGCCAGCGACTTCAGCAGGTGCCAGTAGTACGGGTTGCGCCGGTCCCAGCCACGGATCGCGCCGGCGGCGAGCGACAGGCTCGGCGCGCCGACCACGCGCTCGGCGTCGAAGGTCTGCAGCGTGCCCAGGCCGTCGCACTTCGGGCAGGCGCCGTGCGGCGCATTGAACGAGAACAGCCGCGGCTCGAGCTCGGGCACCGAGTAGCCGCAGTGCGGGCAGGCCATGCGCGCGGAGAACATCAGCGGCTCGACGCCCTTGGCATCGCCGTGGGGCGCCACGTACACCAGGCCTTCGCCGAGCCGCAGCGCGGTCTCGAAGGACTCCGCCAGCCGCTGGCGCGCGTCCGGCCGCACCTTGAAGCGGTCCACCACGATCTCGATGTCGTGCTTGAGCTTGCGGTTGAGCGGCGCGATCTCCTCCAGCTCGTAGACGCGGCCGTTGACGCGCGCACGGACGAAGCCCTGCGCCTTCATCTGCTCGAACACCTCGAGGTGCTCGCCCTTGCGCCCGCGCACCACCGGCGCCAGCAGCATCCACGCGCTTTCCGCCGGCAGCGCCAGCACCTGGTCCACCATCTGCGACACCGGGATGGCTTCCAGCGCGACGCCGTGATCCGGGCAGCGCGCCGTGCCGACGCGCGCGAACAGCAGGCGCAGGTAGTCGTGGATCTCGGTGACCGTGCCCACGGTCGAGCGCGGGTTGTGGGAGGTCGATTTCTGCTCGATCGAGATCGCCGGCGACAGGCCCTCGATCGAGTCCACGTCCGGCTTGTCCATCTGCCCGAGGAACTGCCGGGCATACGCCGACAGCGACTCGACGTAGCGTCGCTGGCCTTCGGCGTACAGCGTGTCGAAGGCAAGCGAGGACTTGCCCGAGCCCGACAGGCCGGTGATGACGATGAAGCGGTCCCGCGGCAGGTCGAGCGAGACGTTCTTCAGGTTGTGGGTCCGCGCGCCGCGGATCTTGATGGCGTCCATGGATGCAGCAATCCCCTGAGCGGGGCAAGTGAAGCGAACTGCGTATTTTAGTCCCCGGACGGGTCGCAGGTCGTGGGGCAAAACCGCTACGCTGCGCGCCCCGTGAAGCGCCCCCGACCCGCCGCATGAACGCCCTCGAGTGGCGCGCCACGCTCGGCCTCGGCGCCCTGTACGCGCTGCGCATGGCCGGCATGTTCATGGTGCTGCCCGTGTTCGCGCTGTACGCGCACGGACTGCCGGGCGGCCAGGATCCGCGCCGGGTCGGGCTGGCCATCGGCGTCTACGGCCTGACCCAGGCCCTGCTGCAGATCCCGCTCGGCATCGCCTCCGACCGCTGGGGCCGCAAGCCCGTGATCGCCCTCGGCATGGCCGTGTTCGCCGCCGGCAGCGTGGTGGCCGGCCTCGCCCGCACCGTCGACCTGATCGTCGTCGGCCGCGCGCTGCAGGGCGCCGGGGCGGTGTCCTCCGCGGTCGCCGCGCTGCTGGCGGACAGCACGCGCGAGCAGGTGCGCACCCAGGCCATGACGGTGCTCGGGGCCGGCATGGGCCTGTCCTTCGTCCTGGCGATGGTGCTCGGCCCGGTGGTGTCGGACTGGATCGGGGTCGACGGCATCTTCCTGATGACGGCCGTGCTCGCGCTGCTGGCCTTGCCGGTGGTGTGGTGGGTGGTGCCGGGCAGCGAGCCGCGCGCGGCGCGCGCGGGCGGACTGGCCGAGGCGCTGCTCGACCGCCAGATGTCGCGGCTGCATCTCGGCATCTTCCTGCTGCACGCCATGCTGACCTCGCTGTTCCTGGTGCTGCCCGCGACGCTGGAGCGGACGCTCGGCCTGCCCGGGGCCCAGCACTGGAAGGTCTATCTGCCGGTGCTGCTGGTCTCGGTGCTGCCGGTGTTCCCGCTGTCGCGCTGGGCCGAGGAGCACGGGCGGCTGCGGGCGGCATTCGTCGGCGCCATCGTGCTGCTCGCCGCGGGGCTGGCGGCAATGACGCTCGCACGCAGCGAGGCCGTGCCGCTGGTTGCGGCGCTGCTGGTGTTCTTCACCGGCTTCAACTACCTGGAAGGGGCGCTGCCGTCCCTCATCTCGCGGCTGGCGCCGCCCGACCGCAAGGGCGCGGCGCTGGGCGTGTATGCCAGCGCGCAGTTCCTCGGCGCCTTCGCCGGCGGGGTCGGCGGCGGCCTGGTGCAGGCCCGATGGGGCGTGCCCGGAGGTTTTGGCTTTACGGCGGCGCTGCCGCTATTGTGGCTCGCGGCGTCCGCCGGCTGGCGGCCCGCCATCCGGGGAATTCCTTCGAGGGCATGAGAGAGGAGCAGCGCCATGGCACGCGGAATCAACAAGGTCATTCTGGTCGGCAACCTGGGCAAGGACCCGGAGACGCGCTCCCTGCCGTCCGGCGAGGCAGTCACGAACATCACCGTCGCCACGTCCGACAGCTGGAAGGACAAGCAGACCGGTGAGCAGAAGGAGAAGACCGAGTGGCACCAGGTGGTCTTCTTCAAGCGCCTGGCCGAGATCGCGGCGCAGTACCTGAAGAAGGGCTCGCAGGTCTACATCGAAGGGCGGCTGCGCACTCGGAAGTGGCAGGACAAGGAAGGGCAGGAGCGCTATACCACCGAGATCGTCGCCGACCGCATGCAGATGCTGGGTTCGCGCTCGGGTTCCGGCGAGCCGCGGACGGAAATGCGGGGTGACGCGCCGCCGGTGGAGGGCAAGGCATCCGAGCCGAAGGCTGCGGGCGCCAAGAAGCCGGGCGGCAAGT
>DATLCG010000167.1:0-6133 GCA_035526525.1 Binatia bacterium | reverse complement strand
GTCTCATCGCCTCAACCCCCAAGGTTTATCTGCCGGACGCCCTGGCCGTGGCGCGGAGCAGGCCACGAAGGGCATCGTTGACCGAGTCGCTGTCCGGGAAGGCCGCCGCAACGTCCGGCTCCAGAACGACGACGTTGGAAGCTGCTTTCGCGCGTGCCGCGTACTTGCCGCGCTCGAACCCGCGAGGAAAATCCGCCCGCCCGTATTCCGGTCGAAGCGTGTCCTTACCCTTCTTCATGGAATGCCCTTTCGCGCGCCGTGCCGACTCGGGCGCTGATCAACCTGATCGTATCTTCCTCCTCGGTGTGGGCGACGGCAAGGAATCGGCCGCGATTGGAAACGCCGAAGGTCACATAGCGATCCTCCCCCATCGAGTGATCCGGGTCAGAACCTGTGATGGAAAGCGGATCGAGGAAGATCGTCGCCGCTTCTTCGAACGCGACGCCGTGCTTGCGCAGGTTGCGCCCGGCCTTGCGTGCCTCCCATATGAACTTCATGCCCGGATGCTATCCGGCAGCCCTCCGCAGCGCTGTTTTCGTTTCAGGTCGCGCGGGCGGCCCGGACCTCGCTGACACACTGCAGCGTCGCCACCGGTGCACTGCGCACCCTGAACCGGATGTGCCGCAGCACGCGGAAGATCTGCGGGCCGCGGACCAGGTAGCGGTGGCCGAGGCGGCGCGGGCTCTGCAGCAGGCGGAACAGCCATTCGATTCCCAGGCGCTGCATCCAGCGCGGCGCGCGGCGCTCGACGCCGGTGAGGAAATCCACCGACGCGCCGATGCACAGCGCCAGGCCGCGCGCCCGGCCGCGTTCGCGCAGGCGCTGCGCCAGCATTTCCTGGCGCGGGCTGCCGACGGCGAGCAGGCAGAAGCGGAAGGGGCTGTGCGACTCGACGAAGCGCAGGCACTCCTCGACCGCGGCCGGGTCCTCGATGAAGCCCATCGGCGGGTTGTGGTGCGCGAGATCCTTCAGGCCGAAGCGCCGGGCCAGCTGGGCGGCCTGCAGCTCGCTCGCGCCGACCAGCACCACGCGGTCGTCAGGCTGCGCCACCTCGCCCAGCACGCGCGCGACGAGGTCGCTGCCGGTGCATACCGGCAGTTCCTGCCCGCGCACCAGGCGCAGGATCCTGGCGAGGAAGCGGCTGTCGAGCAGCACGAACTGCGCCTGCGCATACAGCTGGCGGAACGCGGCGCTCTCGTGCAGCCGCAGCAGGTGATCGGCGTTGGGAGTGACGACGTAGCCGAAGCGCGTGCTGCCGAAGCCGGCGGCGACCGGCAGGAAGCGCTCGAGGTCGTAGCCGTCGAGCTCGCAGTCGAGGGGCGTGGCAGCGGCCATGAAGGGCTCCGGATGGACGTTGCAGCATCGCGCGCCGGCCCGCGCGAATCTGTCCGTGGGCGGACAGAGCGCGGCGGGCGGGGCCTGTGTACGACAGCGTGCAGATTCCTCCGGCTGCGGCCGCCATCCTGCGGGGACGGTCCCGGCACGGGTCCGTACGCATTGGCGAGGAACGCATGAGCCTGACACCGCCGGACCGGAGCACGGACGCCAGCGCGCGCCGCACTCCGACCGTGCTGGTGACGGCGACGCTGCGGTGGCCCCTCGGCGCGCGGCTGGCGATGGCGCTGGCACGGGCCGGCTGCGCCGTCGAGGCGCACGTGCCGCGCGGCCACCCGGCCGAAGCGCTGCGCTGCGTGCAGCGCGTGCACCGCGCATCGGAGCTGCGCTCGCCGCTCACCCTGCGCCATGTCATCGAGCGCTCGGCGCCGGACTTCGTCATTCCCTGCGACGACGAGTCCGCGCTGGACCTGCAGAGGCTCTACCAGGATTCCAGGGCCGACCCCGCACTGCGTCGCGTGCTCGAATTTTCGCTCGGCGCCCCGGATGCGAGCTTCCTCGCCGTCAACCGCAACCGCCTGATGACCCTCGCCGCGGCCGGGGGCGTGCGGGTTCCGGCGACCGCGATGGCGCACGACACGGCCGAGCTGATGCAGCTGGTCTCCGCGGCCGGCTACCCGGCCGTGATCAAGGCCGACGAGACCTGGGGTGGCGAGGGCGTGTGGATCGTGGATGGCGAAGCCGCTGCCCAGCGTGCATTCAATGCGGCGATCGCGCGTCCCACCATCGGACGCGCCCTGTCGCAGGCACTGCTCTATCGCGATGCGACGGTGTGGGCGCGCCGGCGCCGGCCGGCGCGCACCGGCGTCACCGTGCAGAGCTTCGTGCACGGCCATCCGGCCAACCGGGCGGTGGCGTGCTGGCGGGGCGAGGTCATCGCGGGCATCAGCGTGGAGGTGTTGCACACGCAGCGGCGCAACGGCCCGGCCACCGTGGTGCGGACGCTGGACCATCCCGAGATGGCGGAAGCCGCGCGACGGCTGGTGCGCTGCCTCGGCGTGTCCGGATTGTGGGGCTTCGACTTCATGCTCGAGGCCGAAACCGGCGATGCCTACCTGATCGAGGTCAATCCGCGGGCCACTCCCACCGCCCAGCTGTCGCTGCCCGACGGCCTGCCGCCGCCCGCGGCGCTGCACGCCTGCATCACGGGCACGGTACCGCCGCCCGCGTCCGATCCGGCGCCCGGCCAGGTCATCGCCATCTTCCCGGATGAGTGGCTGCGCCATCCGCGCAGCCCGTACCTGCGGCAGCTCGACGTGCCGTGGGAGGAACCCGAGCTGGTGCGCGAGTGCCTGCGCGAGCCCTGGGCCCAGCGCGGACTGCTCGCACGGCTGCGACAGAAACTGAAGCCGGCTGCCCGGGCCGCGTCGATGGTGGCCGAGCTGCCGCTGCCCGCCAGATTCGTCAGGAGCGAAGCGCCCGCGCCGATGGAGAGCGATGGCGCCGGGATCGCGGCGGACCTTCCGGAAAGACGCGGCGCCTCCGCCCTGTCCGCCTCATCGGCCACTCCGCTGAACTGACGGCGCTATTCCGTTTTCTCCTTCCCCTGCCGCCAGCGGAATTCCAGCTCGGCGCCGGCCTGCTTGTCCTGGAAGTTCTGCCACGAGCGGTTCGAGCGGCGGTCGGTCCAGCCGCCGAAGACGCGCACGCTGAAATACCGCAGGAAGGGATAGCCCAGGCTGAGCGTCGCCGTGTTGACGTCATCGCTGCGGCCCTTGTTGACGGGCGTCGCGGTGCCGGCCTGGTAGGCGCTCTGCGCATAGCTGTAGTCGGCCAGCACCAGCAGGTCCAGCAGCGGCTGCCACTTCAGGCCGATGCCGGCGCCGGTCTCGGTGGTGCCCTCCGCGGTGACGTCGCGCGTGGCGATGCGGCGGAAGACTTCCGCCCGCGCCTCGGTCACGACCGAGAAGCGCCGCCGGTAGGCGATGCGGCCGGTGAGCTCCGGCTGGCTTTCCTGGTTGACCTCATGCGGATTGAACAGGGTGGCGCCGAGCCGCGCCTCGAGGGCGGACAGGCTGCTGACGGTGTAGGTGGCCAGGCCTTCCAGGCTCAGGGTGTTGTAGCCATGGAATTTCTCGCGGTCGAGCTGGGTCGGAGGCGGCAGTACCGGCGGATCCGGCTGGCGCTCCACGCCGCTGAGGCTGATGTCGCGGTACTCGAGCACGGCGCCCATCACCAGCGGCGCCTCGACCTCCGGGTGCTCCTTGTTCTCGATGCCGTAGCGCAGGCCGAGCTGCCCGGTGCTCTCGTGCACCGCGTAGTTCGGCATCGGGTTGCGCGGCGGGAAGGTGGTGGTCGTGCTGACGCCGGGAAACGTGCCCGGCGGAACGGTCGTCGCCACGCCCGCGGGGATCGGCGAGCGCAGCATGCGCGCCGACCCGCCGAGGTCCACGTGCCACATCGGCGTCACCGCAATGCTGAACAGACCCTTGCCGATGCGCTCGTGCTCCATGACGGGCTCGGCCGTGTGCCGGTCCTCGAAGGTGCCCATGCGGCGGTCGTCGTGGTACTCGGTCTGCATCGACAGCACGCTGAGGATGCCGCCGTCGTAGCGCGCGCCCCAGCCGCGCTCGTTGTGATCGAGCGTGTTGAGATCCTCGTAGTCGTAGCGGCGGCCTTCGACCGTGCCGGTGAAGCGCTGCTGCTCGATGGTGTAGCCGCCCTCGGCGCCCACCACGTACCGGTGCACGCGGTCGGCCAGGTCGGCCGCCTGCGGGAAGCCGCCGGCGACGACGTCGCGCTGCATCTGCGACGAAAAGCGGTAGACGTTGGAGTCGTACAGGTACTGCGCGCTGGCGAAGGGGCCGATGCTGAATTCCGCGGCGTGCGCCGCCTGCCCGCCCAATGCCAGCACCGCCGCAAGCACCGCAGCCGCGAGTTTCATGGAATGCCCCTGCTCCAGTGGAGCCGCCGCTTGCGCGGCGAAACGGCTCGAGCCGCGCCACGCGCGGCGATCGGTCGTGGCGCGCTTATTTGGCGATCAGACTGCGTGCGCCCGCGACCCGCTTCGCGGAAGTGACTCCCGTCCCGAGGTGGAGTTCCCCCGCCGGTGCCGCTGCGGCGCGGTGCGCCGCCGGAACCGTGACGCCCAGCACGCTGGTCCGTCCCGCGGCGGGCAGCAGCTGGCGGAATTGCGCGCGCAGGTGCGCGTAGCAGCCGCAGGCGTGCTGCTCGAGGCGCCGGCGGTCCGGCACCGCGATGCGGCCGCGGCGGCAGCGCACCAGGTCGAGCTTGCGCAGCTGGGTGATGGCCTCGGTGATGCCGGCGCGGCGCACGCCGAGCGTCGTCGCGATCAGCTCCTGGGTCATCGGCAGCTCGTGGCCGTCCACGCGGTCGAGCGCCGACAGCAGCCAGCGGCACAGCTGCTGCTGCACCGTGTGATGGCGGTTGCACACGGCCATCTGCGCCGACTGCACCAGCAGGCTCTGCAGGTAGCGCAGCAGGTTGTCGCGCACGGCGGCCGAGCGGTTGAAGTGCTCGCGCAGCACGCTGGCGCGGATGCGGAAAGCCTGGCCCGAGCACTGCACGATGGCCTGCCCGGCGCCGGCGCTGCCGCCGATGAACAGGCCCACGCCGACCATGCCTTCGCGGCCGATCACGGCGACCTCGGTGCAGCCGCCTTCCTCGGTGGTGCAGACCAGCGAGATGACGGCGTCCACCGGGAAGTACGCGTGATGGGCGGCGACGTCGGCTTCGAGCAGGACCTGCCCGGCGTTGACGCGGACCCGCTCCAGGGACGACTGCCACATCGCCAGCTCGCTGGCCGGCAGCGCCGCCAGCAGGCCATTGCGCTGCGGCACGGCCTCCGGCGGCTGCGGCGCGGGCGCCGAAGCGGCCGTGCGCACGATCGACAGCGAGGCGGTCTTCTCGAGCAGATGGGTTCGGATCATGGCCCGGTCGGTCCTGGAACGTACGAATGCGAGGTTCTGACCGCGGCCCGACAGGGATGATTCAGACTGAGAAAAACTTCCGCCGCCGGTGTGCGCGCCTGCGCACTTGACCGGAACCTTGCGAGGAATCCGTCGCCGGAAGGCAACGCGTTGCACGCGCCGGGCGGCGTGCAGTTCTTGCCGAGTGCCGCGCTGCGACACAAACGGCGAGTGGAAAAACGAGAAACGCGCGGCAGCGCACGCGCGGCATGGAACTCGGATGCAAAGCGCGAGTCGGCCCGCCCAGCTGCAACGGCTACTTCGCCTCTCCCCTTGTGGGAGAGGCCGAGGGCGCGCAGCGCCCCGGGAGAGGGGTCAGCCCAGGATCAGGCCCGCCCCAGGAGAGCGGTCAGCGCGCGATCAGGCCCGCACGCCGACGACGCAGCGCGCCGACGGCCAGCACCACCAGCACGCCCGGAGCGAGCGCACCCGTGACCGAGCCGCCCACCTTGGCGCCGCCGCAGGCGGCATTGCCGATCAGCGTGTAGTCGCCGCCGATGCCGGTGTCGTCGTTGGTCAGGCCGAAGCTCATGGTCTCGTTCACGGTCGAGCCGCGGGTCTTGGCGTAGACGCCGTACATGGTGGCGCCCGGAGCGAGGTTCATGGCGGACGGGTCGAACACCAGGACGATGGTGCCGTCCGCGTCGAAGTGGCTGGCGGCATCGAGGTCGCCCAGCTTCTCGAAGGTGCCCGCGGTCGCGGCCACGGCATCCACGATGCCGGTCTTGCCGAACTCGAAGGCCGGCGTGGCGGCCGTGCCCGCGGTGGCGTCGGCCGTGGTCATCGCCACGTACCACAGGACGTCGTTG
>DATLCG010000166.1:0-14040 GCA_035526525.1 Binatia bacterium | reverse complement strand
GCTTGTACGAGCGGCGTAAGCCGCGACACGCCCCCACCGAGTCCAAGCGGTCGCGGGCAACGGCCCGCGCGTCCGATGCACTGCCCGAACGCTTCGAGCTAGGATTCCGCGAGCCCCCTGCCCACCGCACTGGGCGTGAAGCCAGGAGGCACGCGGATGACCCTGAAACATGCAGGCCTTGCGGGCCTGGGCTTGATCGTCGCCGCGGCCGCGGCGCTCGCCGCCGCCTGGTGGTTCAGCCCGCAGCGCGTGTGCACCGACAGCACCACGGTGGCAACGGTGAACAAGGCGGTGCTGAAGATGTCACTGCGCACCCTGCCCGAGCCCGCGCTCCAGGGACCGGCGCAGGCGCTGATCTCGGTCGAGGACCTGGCCTACCGCGGCCATGACCGCTCGCGCGCCCGCACCGACTGCTCCGGCGTGGTCAGGCTCAGGGAAGCGGCGCCGGGTGAGCCGCCGATGGTGGAGCCGTTCACCTACAACATCCAGTCGCGACGGGGCGGCGGCAAGCTGCTGAGCGTGGAGATTCCGTCGGACGGCAAGTTCCGGATGCTGGACTGGGCCGAGCGGGTCCGTTCGGCGCTGGGCGGTGCATCCGCGCCGCCCTGATCGCGGCATTTACGCCGGCGTCGGGCCCTCCAGTGCACGTCCCGAGGGTGTGCCCGCGCGGACCTTGTCCAGCGTGTTCTCCAGCAGCGTGGAGAGCGCAGCCGGATCGACCGGCTTGACCAGCAGCATGTCGAAGCCGCTCTCATGCGCGCGCAGGCGGTCCTGGTTCTGGCCGTAGCCGGTGACGGCGACGATGGTCGCGTCTCGGTAGTGCTTGGTGTCGCGCAGTTGGCGCGCCAGCTCGTAGCCGCTGGTACCCGGAAGCCCGATGTCGAGCAGGAACAGGTGCGGCTGGAAGCTTTCGGCCAGCGCCAGCGCAGAGCCCGCATCGTAGGCGCGCTGCGCGGTGTGGCCCGAGTGGTTGAGGAAGCTGGCCAGCATGTCCGCGGCGTCCACATTGTCGTCCACCACCAGGACGCGCAGGCCGCCGCCCGGGAGCAGCTCTTCCGCGGCCTGCGGGGCCTCGGGTGAATCCGCGGCGGACACCGGCGCCACGGCAGGGAGCAGGACAATGAAGGAACTGCCCTTGCCCGACCCTTCGCTTTGCGCAGCGACGGTGCCGCCGTGCAGTTCGGTCAGGCGCTTGACCAGGGTCAAGCCGATCCCCAGGCCACCTTCGCTGCGGTCCAGCCCGCGCCGGCCCTGCACGAACAGGTCGAACACGTGCGGCAGCAGCTCCGATTCGATGCCGATGCCGCGGTCGGTGACGCGCAGGATCACGGTCTGCGCGGCCTGCTCCACGGTCAGCGTGATCAGGCCTTCCTCCGGCATGTACTTGGCAGCGTTGGTCAGCAGGTTGAGGACGATCTGCACCAGCCGTGTCGGGTCGCCGTAGACCGACACCTGGCGCTCCGGCAGGACCATCTCCAGGCGGTGGCGGCGCTGCTGGATCACCGGGTTGGCCGCCTCGATCGCGCGGGCGACGACCTCGGCCACCGGCACCGTCTCGCGGTGCAGCGTGATCTTGCCGCGACTGACGCGGCTCATGTCGAGCAGGTCGTCGACCAGGCGCGCAAGGTGGCCGACCTGGCGTTCGATCACCTGCACTGCATGGCGCGAGTCCTGCTCGCCCAGGCGGCTGACCTGCAGCAGGGCGACCGCGTTGGCGATCGGCGCCAGCGGGTTGCGCAGCTCGTGGCACAGCATCGCCAGGAACTCGTTGACCTGCCGGCCTTCCTCCTCGAGGCGCTCGATGCGCTTGCGCTCGGCCAAATCGCGCGTGATCCGCGCGAAGCCGATCAGTTCGCCACCAGGGCTGCGCAGCCCGGTGAGGATGGTGCTGCCCCAGAAGCGGCTGCCGTCCCTGCGCACGCTCCAGCTGGTGTCCTCGCTGCGTCCCTGCCTGCGCGCGGTGGCCAGCGCGGCCGCGGGCCTGCCGGCGGCAACGTCCTCCGGCGTGTAGAACACGGTGAAATCGCGCCCGATGATCTCGTCGGCCGCGTAGCCCTGGACGTTGCGCGCGCCGGCGTGCCAGCTCACCACCTTGCCGTCCGGGTCGAGCATGCAGATGGCGTAGTCCGACACGCCGTCCACCAGCAGCCGGAAGCGCTCCTCGCTCTGGCGCACGGCTTCCTCCTGCTGCTTGCGCTCGGTCAGGTCGCGCGTGACCTTGGCGAATCCGCGCAGGCGTCCTTCGCCGTCGCGCACCGCGCTGATCGCGACGTTGGCCCAGAAGCGCTGGCCGTCCTTGCGCAGGCGCCAGCCCTCGTCCTCGAAGCGACCCACGCGCGCGGCGACCTCCAGCTCGTGCTCCGGCCAGCGGGCCTCGACTGCTTCGCGCGGGTAGAACAGCGAGAAGTGGCGGCCGATCACCTCGACGGCGCTGTAGCCCTTGATCCTGGCGGCGCCCGCGTTCCAGGTGCTGACGATGCCGTCCGGGTCGAGCATGAAGATGGCGTAGTCGCTGACGCTTTCCACCAGCAGGCGGAAGACCTCGTCGTCCAGCGGCGCGGGCGTGCGTCGCGCACGAGCCTGCGTTTCGGGTTGCGCGACAGTGGTCATGAGAGATTCTGTCACGCGCGACGCCGCTCGAAACGGCCTCGCGGCTGGTGTCCTTAATGCCGAATTAATGCTGCGGGACGGCCCGCTCCACGGAAAGCCCACGAAGGCCCTGCTAGATTCCCCCGGCGCGCCAAAAGGGCGTGCCAGTCGAGGTTTCCTTGGATCACCCATTGCGCCGCCCGGTCGGCGCGAACACTGTCGTGCTGCTGGCCGCTGCCTGGCTGGTGCTGACCCAAAACCTGGCCTTCGCCCGCGCGGTGCTGGGCTCGCTGCCGCCGGCCATGGGCCTGCGCGAGTCCCTGTTCCTGGCGGCGATCG
This sequence comes from Binatia bacterium, assembly GCA_035526525.1. GTDB lineage: Bacteria > Pseudomonadota > Gammaproteobacteria > Nevskiales > Nevskiaceae > JACPFV01. The sequence goes on along the minus strand of DATLCG010000166.1, from coordinate 11,112 downwards.
GCCTGCTGCTGCTGGCCCTGCTTGCGGCGCTGCTGGCCCTGTTCGCCTGGCCGCGCGTGTTGAAGCCGGCGCTGGTCGTGGTGCTGCTGGTGGCGGCGATCTGCAGCTACTTCATGGACTCGTTCCGCGTCGTCATCGACCACTCGATGATCCTCAACATGGCCGAGACCGACGTGCACGAGGCGGCCGACCTGCTGCGCACCCGCTTTCTCCTGCACGTGCTGCTGCAGGGCGTGCTGCCGGCTTTCCTGGTGGCCCAGGCCAACATCGTGTACGGCAAGCCGCTGGCGGAGCTGGGGCGGCGCGCGGCGCTGATCGCCATCTGCCTGGCCCTGATCGCTGCCTGCGTCGGCGCGCAGTACAAGGAGTTCTCGCTGTGGGGCCGCGCGCACCGCGAGGTGCGGCTCTATGCCAACCCGACCTACCCGCTCTACTCGGTGTGGCAATACCTTCGCAGCCGCAGCGCGCCAGCGGCGAAGAAAGCGATCGAGCCGATCGCGACCGACGCCACGCGCCACGCGGCGCCGGGCGCGCGGCCGCTGCTGGTCGTGCTGGTCATCGGCGAGACCGCGCGCGCCGCCAACTTCCAGCTCGACGGCTACGCGCGGCCAACCAACCCGCGCCTGGTTGCGGCCGGCGACGTCATCAACTACCCGGACACCTGGTCCTGCGGCACCTCGACCGCCGAGTCCCTGCCCTGCATGCTCTCGCCGCTGGGCCGAGCCGCCTACAGCAAGGGCACTGCCACCGGCGAGGAGAACATCCTCGACCTGCTCAAGCGCGTCGGCGTCCGGGTGACCTGGCGCGACAACAATTCCGGCTGCAAGGAGATGTGCATCCGGGTCGACACCGAGTACTTCCCCAACGGCCGCGACGACGACCTGTGCACCGGCGGCGAGTGCTTCGACGAGGTGCTGCTGCGCCGGCTCGCCGGCTACTTCCCGCCGGCCGGCGGCATCGGCCTGCTAGTACTGCACCAGAAGGGCAGCCACGGCCCGGCCTACCACGAGCGTTACCCGGCGGAATTCCGCAAGTTCGTGCCGGATTGTGTGGATGCCAACGTGCAGCAGTGCAGCCGCGAGGAGATCGCCAACGCCTACGACAACACGCTGCTCTACACCGACCACGTGCTTGGGACCCTGATCGCGCTGCTGCGCACGCACCAGGAGCAGGTGGACTCGCTGATGCTCTACGTCTCCGACCACGGCGAGAGCCTGGGCGAGAACGGAATCTACCTGCACGGCCTGCCGTACGCGCTCGCGCCGGACGAGCAGAAGCACATCCCGATGGTGGCGTGGCTGTCCTCGCACGCGCCGGACGCGCTGCGCCTGGACCGCGGCTGCCTGGAGCGCGAGAGCAAGCGGCGCCACTCGCACGACAACCTGTTCCACAGCCTGCTCGGCCTGTTCGCGGTCAGCACCGCGACGTATGTCCCGGCGCTGGACATGTACCAAGCCTGCCGGCATGCCCCCTGATCGCGCCGGCGCCATGCACCTGCTCCTGATCGAGGACAGCCAGGATCTCGCGGCCAGCGTCGGCGAGTACCTCGGCGGGCGCAACCACGTGGTGGACTTCGCGGCCGACGGGCTCAGCGGCCTGCACCTGGCCGCGGTCAACACCTACGACGTGGTGATTTTGGACCTCAACCTGCCGGGCCTCGACGGCGTCGCGCTGTGCCAGCGCCTGCGCCAGAGCGTGCGCAGCCCGGTGCCGGTGCTGATGCTGACCGCGCGCGACACCGAGCAGGACAAGCTGCGCGGCTTCGACGCCGGCGCCGACGACTACCTGACCAAGCCGTTCTCGCTGCCCGAGCTGCACGCCCGCCTGCGCGCGCTGGCACGGCGCGGGCGGACGGTCGAGGAGTTGCAGGTCGCGGACCTGAGCTTCGACCGGCGCACGCTGATCGCGCGGCGCGCCGGCCGGCGGCTCGAGCTGACGCCGGCGGGCCTGAGGCTGATCGAAAAGCTGATGCTCGCCTCGCCCGGCGTGGTCACCCGCCAGGAGGCAGAGCGCGCGATCTGGGGCGAGCACCCGCCCGACAGCGACGCCGCGCTGCGCGGCCACATCCACACGCTGCGCGCCGCGGTGGACCAGGGCACCGAGCGCAAGCTGCTGCACACCCTGCACGGCGTCGGCTACCGGCTGGCCGTCGATGACCAGACCTGAGCGCGGCTTCTCGCTGGGGCTGCGCGGCCGCTTCATCGCCGCGATGCTGGTGATGTCCGCGATCAGCTCCGCCGGGCTCTACGTCACCGTCGCCCAGTTCGTCGAGTTCCACGAGAACCAGATGCTGACCCGCACCCTGGCCGAGGAACTGCGCGAGTTCGCCGATTTCTACCAGCGCGACCCCGACGCGCGGCCGCCGCACTCCGCGGACCTGCAGGCCTACGTCGTGCACGGCGACGAAGCCATGCTGCCGCTGCCGCTGCGCAGCCTCGGCGCAGGCCTGCACGAGGACATCGTCATCGACGGCCGCGAATACGCCGTCGGCCGCGAGGACGTCGGTGCAGACCGGCTCTACCTGGTGCTGGACATGCAGGCGATCGAGGACCTGGAGGCGCGCTTCATCGCACTGGCCACCCTGTGCGCCGCCATCTCCTGCATCCTGGCCGTGCTCGCCGCGCTGTGGCTGTCGCGGCTGGTGACGCGCCCGGTCAGCCGCCTGGCGGGCATGGTCGGCGACCTCGACCCCGGCCGGCCGCCGGCGCCCCTGGCCGGCGAGTTCGGCGATCGCGAGATCGGCGTGATCGCGGCGGCGTTCGACCGCTACCTGGAGCGCATGGGCGAGTTCATCGGCCGCGAGAAGGCCTTCACCGAGGACGCCTCGCACGAGCTGCGCACGCCGCTGACGGTGATCCACAGCACCGCGCAACTGCTCGCCGAGGACGGCGAGCTCTCGGCGCTCAACCGCGAGCGCGTGCAGCGCATCCTGCGCGGCACGCAGCAGATGCAGTCGCTGATCGAGGCGCTGCTGTTCCTGGCGCGCGAGGTCGGCGGCGCGCCGGCTGAGGAACTGGCGCTGGGCCCGCTGGTGCAGGAGGCCGCCGACAGCCAGCACGACGCGCTGGCGCGCAAGCCGGTCACCGTCAACCTGCTCGTGGAGCCAGCGATGGTGCGCGCACCGCGCGGCATGGCCGCGTGCGTCGTCAACAACCTGCTGCTCAACGCGGTGCACTTCACCGAGCGCGGACGCATCGACCTGGAGGTCGTGCCGGGGCGGCTGACGGTGCAGGACACCGGCATTGGCATCCCGCCGGAGGATCTCGCACGGATCTTCGAGCGCCGCTACCGCGGCTCGCAGAGCCGCGGCCTGGGGCTGGGCCTGTACCTGGTCAAGCGCATTTGCGACCGGCTCGGCTGGCAGGTGCGCGTGACCAGTGCGCCGGGGACCGGCACCCGCATCGACGTGACCTTCCCGCACCAACCCTTGTAAGAACGACTCCGTAGGGTGCGCCATGCGCGCCGCGTTTTTTCCCGGCTCGTACAAGAGCAAAAGACGGTGCGCACGGCGCACCCTACAGATTCGGATCGCGCTCCAGCCGTAGGGTGCGCCATGCGCACCGGCTCTTTCAGGTGCGAGAGCGACGGTGCGCACGGCGCACCCTACGGATTCGGATCGCGCTCCAGCAGGTAGATGCGCGCATACGTGCGGTACTCGCTGGCCTGCGAGTAGAGCTTCCCCAGGTCGAGCATGCGCTTGCGGAAAGGCGCCTCGGCCAGGAGCTTGGAGGCTTCCTCCGCGTATTTCTTTTTCTTCGAATCGGCGATCAGCGTGTTCATGCTGTCCCACAGCCCGAAGGTGCCCTCCGCTTCCTTGTAGAACTGCGAGCACAGCGCCACCTTCTCGCGATCGTCGGCCGCATCCTGGCAAACCTGGCCGCGGCGGGCGACGTCTTCCAGCAGCCGCTCCGTGGCCTCAACCCGCGCCAGGTACGTGTCGTCGGGCTGCGCCACCACACCGCGCAGCGGCGCCGGCGAGGGTCGACTCTTGCCGGTCTGCTTGCGGATTTCGAACACCGGGGAGCTGTCCACGGGCGCCTGGCGCTCGACCTTGGCGGTGCAGGGCTTGTCCGAATAAATCTTGCTGCCATCGGGGGCCAAGCACCCGTAGACCGCCGCGCCCGCGTCCACCGAAGCCAGCGGCAGCACGAGCGCAAGCAGGAGACGAACAGGAACCGGAATACCCATGGCAGATGATACGACTGCGCAAGAAGCGGATAGTGCGCGCCATGCCCAGGCCAGAGACTGGCGGCACCCGAAAACAACGGAGCCGCCTCATGAACCCCGAACAGTGCTGGACCGCCGTCACCGCCCGCGACCGCTCGCAGGACGGTCGCTTTCTCTACGGCGTGGTCACCACCGGCGTCTATTGCCGGCCGTCCTGCCCCTCGCGCCTGCCGCTGCGCAAGAACGTGCGCTTCTACGCGGACGCGGCGCAGGCCCGCGCCGACGGGCTGCGCGCGTGCAAGCGCTGCCGCCCCGACGGCACGGTCGATGCGGCGGCGCAGCGCATCCACGAGTTGTGCCGCCACATCGAACGCCACGCCGGCGAAGCGATGAGCCTGGCGGCGCTGGCGCGCCTGGCGCACCTCAGCCCGTTTCACCTGCAGCGCTCGTTCAAGGCCGTGACCGGCATGACGCCCAAGCAGTACGTGGACGCCTGCCGGATCGACGCGCTCAAGGCCGGGCTGCGTAGCGGCCAGCGCGTGACCGAGGCGATCTACGACGCCGGCTTCGGCTCGGCCAGCCGGGTTTACGAGCGCATCGACACGCGCCTGGGCATGACTCCGGCGCAGTACCGCGGGCGCGGCAAGGACCTGGGCATCAGCTACGCCAGCGCGCGCACGCCGCTGGGCCTGCTGATGATGGGCGCGACCGACCGTGGCCTGTGCTTCGTGCAGTTCGGCGAGAGCGAGGCGGCGCTGCTCGCGCAACTGCGCGCCGAGTATCCCGGCGCGAAGCTGGCGCCGATGGCGGCCCCGCGCAGCGAGCAGTTCGAAGCCTGGATGCAGGCGCTGGCGCAGCACCTGCAGGGCAAGACGCAGCAGCTCGAGCTGCCGCTGGACGTGCGCGGCACAGCGTTCCAGATGAGCGTGTGGAGCTACCTGCAGCGCATCCCGTACGGCTCGGTGCAGTCGTACAGCGAGGTCGCGCAGGGCATCGGCAAGCCGCGCGCGGTGCGCGCCGTCGCCAGCGCCTGCGCCGCCAACCGCGTGGCCCTGGTCATCCCCTGCCACCGCGTGATCCGCGGCGACGGCGCGCTCGGCGGCTACCGCTGGGGCCTGGAGCGCAAACGCACCCTGCTCGACCGCGAGCGCGCCGCCGGCGCGGAGCGCAGCTGATGGCAGCCGCGCGCGGCTGGCGCGCCACCCTTCCGGTGCGCCAGCCGTTTCCGTGGGACTGGCTGATTGAATACCTCAGCGCGCGCCTGATCCCGGGCGCGGAGCAGATCGTCGACGGCGCCTACCTGCGCAGCACCGAGGGCGGCGCGGTGCAGGTGCGATACGACCCGGCAGTTGCGCGGCTGAAGATCACGACCACAGGCACGGTGGACAAGACCGACGCGCTGCGACGCGTGGCGCGCTTGTTCGACATCGACCACGACGCCGCGCCGGTGATGCGCCACCTGCGCCGCTCGCCGCTGCTGGCGCGCAGCGTGCGCGCCCTGCCCGGCCTGCGGCCGCTGGGCGCCTGGTCGCCCTTCGAGCTGACCCTGCGCACGGTGCTCGGCCAGCAGGTCACGGTGGCCGCCGCCAACACGCTGATGCGGCGCTTGGTCGAGCGCTGTGAGGCGCTTACGCCGGAAGGCGTGCTGGCCGCGGACCTCGGCAACATGGGCATGCCCGGCAAGCGCGTGGAAACCCTGCGCCTGCTGGCCGCGGCCTGCCTGCGCGGCGATGTGCCGCTGGAATGCGGCGACTGGCCGCGCGTCGACGCCGCGCTGCGCGCCCTGCCTGGCTTCGGCCCCTGGACGCGCAGCTACCTCGCGATCCGCCTGGGCCGCGACACCGACGCCTTCCCCGAGACCGACGTCGGCCTGGTGCGCGGTGCGAAGCTGGATTCCTCCGGCGAGCTGCTGCGCGCCGCCGAGGCCTGGCGCCCGTACCGCGCACACGCCACGATCTATTTGTGGAGCGCCGCGTGAGCGGCGTCATAGCCCAGCGCATCGAGCAGCTCGACTGGGCCGCCATGCACGAGTCGCTCGACCGCGACGGCTGCGCCACGCTAGCGCAGTTGCTGGATGCGGATCAGCGCCGCGAGCTGCGCAATGCCTACTCCGATGCCGGCCGCTTCCGCTCGCGCGTCGTCATGCAGCGCCACAACTTCGGCCGTGGCGAGTACCAGTACTTCGCCGATCCGCTGCCGCCGCTGGTGCAGGAGTTGCGCGAGCGGCTCTACGCGCACCTGGCGCCTGCCGCCAACCGCTGGGCCGGGCTGCTCGGCGAGGCGGCGGACTTCCCGCCGCGACACTCGCAGTTCCGCGCTCGTTGCCATGCTGCGGGGCAGGCGCGCCCGACACCACTGCTGCTGCGCTATGGCCCGGGCGACTACAACTGCCTGCACCAGGACTTGTACGGTGGCGTCGTGTTTCCCTTGCAGGTCGTGTTCCTGCTGAGCGAGCCGGGCGCGGACTTCGACGGCGGCGAGCTGGTGCTGGTCGAGCAGCGCCCGCGCATGCAGTCGCGCGCCCGCGTGGTGCCGTTGCAGGCCGGCGATGCCGCGGTGTTCGCGGTGCGCCAGCGGCCAGCACGCGGCGTGCGTGGCCATTACCGGGCCCAACTGCGGCACGGGGTCAGCGAGATCCGGCGCGGCGAGCGCCTGACGCTCGGGATCATCTTCCACGACGCCGCCTAGTCACGCTCCAGGTGCGGGCCGATAATCCGGCTCCGCACTGCGAAGAGAGAAACCCATGCCGCGCCTGATCCTGGAAGAGTCCCGCATCCATCCCGCCGTGCGCGACACGATCTCGCAACACCAGCGCGACATCGTCGAAGAGGTCGCACGCGCCGTGGACCAGCACGACATCGTCGTCGTCGGCATGGCCCAGAACCCCTCGCCGAAGAAGGCCCGCAAGCTGCTCGACGCCGCAGGGCTGCCGTACCATTACCTGGAGTACGGCAGCTACTTCAACACCTGGCGGCGGCGCAACGCGCTGAAGTTGTGGACTGGATGGCCGACGTTCCCGATGGTCTTCGTGAAGCGCACGTTCATCGGCGGCGCGGATGACTTGGAAAAGCTGCTGGCGAGTGGGGAGATCAAGGCGTTGTTGGGGGGCTGAACTGACTAGTGCTTCCCGACTAAAAAAGCCGCTCATGGCGAGTAGCCTCGCGAGCGCAGCGAGCGTGCGTATCGAGCCACGCGCAGTCCCTCTCCCTCGATACGCGACATTGCTTCGCAATGGCGCTACTCGGGATGAGCGGGTTTTCTTGACCGCAAGATTCTCCAAGACGACCGCGACGCTCCAGTCCACCATGACGCAAGTTCAATCAACCGGAGCTTGACCATGAAACACGACATCCACGCTGCCCCTGACCAGCTGTTCGCCCGGAACTGACCCATGGCCTCCATCCACAAGGAAGTCACGATCAAGGCCCGCCCGGAGCTGGTGTGGGACGCGCTGCGCGACATCGGTGCGCTGCACACGCGCCTGGTGCCCGGCTTCGTCACCGACGTGAAGCTCGAAGAAGGCGCGCGCCTCGTGACCTTCGGCAACGGCATGGTGGTGCGCGAGCTGATCGTGGACATCGACGAGCAGGCGCGCCGCCTGGTGTGGTCCGCGGTCGGCGCCGGTCCGACCCATCACAACGCCTCAGCCCAGGTGTTCGACGATGGCGCCGGCGGCAGCCGCTTCGTGTGGATCGCCGATGTTCTGCCGCATGCCGTTGCCCCGGGCATGGCGGCGATGATCGAGCAGGGCCTCGCGGTGATCCGCAAGACGCTGGAGAAGCAGGCGCCGACTGCCCAAGCGCCGGCCTGAGACTCGCGCAAGCCCGCCGGCGGCTCCGGCTAAACTGCGGCCCCGCACGAAACTGCAAGGCCGCACGATGACCCCGATCAGCAAGTCCGCGCCCGTGCTCGTCACCGGCGCCTCCGGCTACATCGCCGGCTGGATCGTCAAGTACCTGCTCGACGAGGGCTGCACGGTGCACGCGACGGTGCGCGATCCGGCCAGGAAATCCAGCGTCGCGCACCTGGAGAAGATGGCCGCCGGGTCCAAGGGCAAGCTGAAATTGTTCAAGGCCGACCTGCTCGACCAAGGCAGCTTCGATGCCGCGATGCAGGGCTGCGAGCTGGTGATGCACACCGCCTCGCCCTTTGTGATCTCAGGCTTCACCGATGCCAACGAGGCGCTGGTGCGCCCGGCGCTGGAAGGCACGCGCAACGTGCTCGAATCGGTCAACCGCACGCCCTCGGTCAAGCGCGTCGTGCTGACCAGCAGCGTCGCCTCCGTCTGCGGCGACAACAAGGACATGAAGGGCCTCGCCGCATTCACCGAAGAACACTGGAACACGACGAGCAGCGTCGATCACAACCCCTACCAGTATTCCAAGGTCGCGGCCGAGCGCGAGGCCTGGACGATCAACCAGGCGCAGAAGCGCTGGGACCTGGTGACGATCAACCCGAGCATGGTCTACGGCCCTTCGCTGACCACGGGCAGCCAGTCCGCCAGCATCGACACGCTGGTGCAGATGGGCGACGGCCGGCTCAAGCGCGGCGTGCCCAAGCTGACGTACGGCATCGTCGACGTGCGCGAAGTCGCGCGTGCGCACCTGCTGGCCGGATTCGAGCCCACCGCCAGCGGCCGCCACATCCTCAACGCCGGGACGCTGACCATGTACGGCATCGCCCGCATCCTGCGCAGGAAATACGGCCGCTCGTATCCCTTCCCGCGCGGCGAAGCGCCGACTCTCCTGGTCTGGGCTTTCGGCCCGCTGATGGGCCCGATCACGCGCGAGTTCGTGTCGAAGAACGTCGGCTACCCGGTCGCCTTCGACAACACGCGCAGCAAGCAACTGGGCGTGCGCTACCGGCCGATGGAGGAAACCTTCGTCGAGCATTTTCAGCAGGTGATCGACGATGGGTTGCTGCAGAAGCGCGGCTGAGGCTCAGCGCCAGGAGCCGACTTCCCGCAATGAATAAAGTCCCTTGACCGACTCGCGCGCCACCTGTCATCTTCGCCGCACACCCAGCCGGGCTGCGCAGCACGGGCTTTGACGGGGCCACGGAAGGAACACGCCACAGATCCTGCGCCGCTGGACTTGAGCGCCGTCTCGACGGGCAAAGCGCTGAAGCAGATCGCCCACGGGCGATGTAATGGGAGTTCTCATGCCACACCAGACCGGCACGGCCGCCCCTCGGCGCCCCGGCACGCACGCGCTCGCGTTCTCCGTTTTCGGCCTGGTGCTGCTGCTCGGCTTTACCAACGGGCACACGGCGGACTCCCATCCACTCGCCATGGAGGCCTTCACCTCCAAGGCCGCCCATGAGCCGAAGACCAGCACCTCGCAGACGATCCAGCCCGGCCAGACGCCGGAAGGAATGACTCCGGGCGACTGGTCCAGCATCCAGGGGCAGATCGCCCAGGCGCAGTACCACGCCGCGCCGCTGCCATCGGAGCCGGCGGTCATCGCCGCCGGCAACGCGCGCCAGCAACTGACCCTGCGCTTCGACGACAAGGGTGCGAAGGTTTCCCCTGCCGGAACCGGCGACTGGTCGCTCAGGGTCCACACCAGGTCTTATGGACGCGCCGGCCACTCGCGCGCCGTCCCGCGCACGGCCCCGCAGGCCAGCGCCAACCGCATCGCCTACGAGCACCGCGAGCTGGGCCTGACCGAGTGGTACCTCAACTCCAGCGCGGGCCTCGAGCACGGCTATACCCTCAACGCCGCCCCCACAGGCACGGGCCCGGTGCAACTGGAGATGAACGTGCAGGGCCTCGCGGCTCGCGCCAGCGATAGCGAGGTAACGCTCACGGATGGCACGCGCACCGTCATGCACTACGCCAAGCTGGTGGTGCAGGACCGCGCCGGCAAGACGCTGCCGGCCACCCTTGAAACCCTGGACCGCAAGACCCTGCGCATTGCCTTCGACGACAGCGGCGCGCAGTACCCGGTGACAGTGGACCCGCTGTACACGCTGGATGCGCAACTGATCCCCACGGAAGACGGGCTCTCGATCGAGGCCAAGCAGCTGGGTCGCAGCGTTGCGCTGGAGGGTGATACCGCTGTCGTGGGCGCCCCTTTGGCCTTGGGCACCGGCGCCTCGTACGTCTTCACGCGCAGCGGCGCCGTCTGGACGCTGCAGCAACGCCTGCGCGCCGCGGACGCCGCGGCGAGCGACCAGTTCGGCATCTCCGTCGCCCTGTCCGGCGACACCGCCCTGGTGGGCGCGAACACCGACGACACCGCCAGCGGCACCGACGCCGGCTCGGCCTACGTCTTCACGCGCAGCGGCTCGGTCTGGAGCCAGCAGCAGCAACTGCTGGCCTCGGATGGCCTGCCGAACGACGGCTTCGGCAGCTCCGTCGCCCTGTCCGGCGACACCGCCCTGGTGGGCGCGTACCTCGACGACACCGCCGGCGGCAGCAACGCCGGCTCGGCCACCGTGTTCACGCGCAGCGGCTCGGTCTGGAGCCAGCAGCAGCAACTGCTGGCCTCCGGAGGCTTGGCGAACGACTTCTTCGGCATCTCCGTCGCCCTGTCCGGGGAGACCGCGCTGGTTGGGGCGTATCAGGACGATCTCGTCTCGCCTACGCGCCTCAACGCCGGCTCGGCCTATGTCTTCATGCGCAGCGCGGGTGTGTGGACGCAGCAGCAGCAACTCATCGCCAGCGGTGGCTTGGCGAATGACTTCTTCGGCTACTCCGTCGGCCTGTCCGGCGACACCGCCCTGGTGGGCGCGTACGCCGACGACACCGCCGGCGGCACCGACGCCGGCTCGGCCTACGTCTTCACGCGCAGCGGCTCGGTCTGGAGCCAGCAGCAGCAGCTGCTGGCGACGGGTGGCTTGGCGAGCGACCAATTTGGCTTCTCCGTCGCCCTGTCCGGCGAGACCGCCGTGGTGGGCGGGTACATGGACGACAACGCCGCCGGCGCCGCCGCCGCCTCGGCC
>DATLCG010000152.1:0-5581 GCA_035526525.1 Binatia bacterium | reverse complement strand
GGCATCAAGGACGCCCGCACCATCGTCGCCATCAACAAGGACCCGGAGGCGCCGATCTTCGAGATCGCGGACCTGGGCCTGGTGGGGGACCTGTTCCAGCTGCTGCCGGAATTGACGTCGAAGCTGTGACGAACGCCGCCCCGGCGGAAGCCGGGGCGCAGATGCCAGCTGTCGCCGGGATGACAGGGGAGTGACCATGCACTACGACTCCATCTACAAGCCCGGCCTGTTCGCCGGCCAGACCGTCCTCGTCACCGGTGCCGGCTCCGGCATCGGGCGCTGCACCGCGCACGAGCTGGCAGCCCTCGGCGCGAAGGTCGTGATCCTCGGCCGCAAGCAGGAGAAGCTGGACAAGGTGGCCGGCGAGATCCGCGAGGACGGCGGGCAGTGCGCCACCTGCTCGCTCGACATCCGCGACGAGGAAGGCGTCAAGGCGGGCGTGGCGAAGCTCGTCGCCGGGCACGGGCCGATCCACGGCCTCGTCAACAACGCCGGCGGCCAGTTCCCCTCTCCCTTGATGATGATCAACAAGAAGGGCTGGGAAGCGGTGGTTTCCAACAACCTCACCGGCGGCTTCCTCATGGCGCGCGAGGTGTTCAACCAGTCGATGAAGAAGACCGGTGGCGCGATCGTGAACATGCTGGCCGACATGTGGGGCGGGATGCCCGGCATGGGACACAGCGGCGCGGCGCGTGCGGGCATGCTGAATTTCACCGAGACCGCTTCGGTGGAGTGGGCGTCGTTCGGCGTGCGCGTCAACGCGGTGGCGCCGGGCTGGATCCAGTCGAGCGGGCTCGACCAGTACGACCCCGCGTTCGCGAAGGAAGTGATCGGCAAGCTGCGGCACTCGGTGCCGCTCAAGCGCCTCGGCGAGGAAGCGGAAGTCAGCGCGGCAATCGTGTTCCTGCTGTCGCCGGGCGCGGCCTACGTCAGCGGCGCCTGCATCGCCATCGACGGCGCATCCTCGCGCAACAGCCGCGTGTTCCCGCTGGCGGAGCACGACCGCTCGAAGCCGTTCCGCGGATTTCACCGGGCGGTGAAGCCGAAGGCGGTGGGGTAGGGCGGGCAGCGGCGGCACGCCGGCAGATCGTCATCCTGGGCGCAGCGAAGGATTCTCGTCCCGCGACCGCGTCACCGGCGATCAGCCCCCGCGCCGGGCCGCCGCCACGAATTCCGCGAAGCCCTTCATGTACTTCTCCAGCAGCTCGCGGACCTTCTCGTCCGTGAGCCGGCCCGACGCATCGAACACCTTCGATGCGCCGGCGACGAACAGCGAGCCGCCGGTCCACAACTGCGTGCCGAGCGTCTTCAGCACCGGCAGCCAGGCGCCCTGCGCCAACCGCGTGCCGCCGGCGCCTGGTGTGGCGCCGATCAGGCCGACCGGCCGCCCGGCGAACACCCGCGCGCTGTCCGCCGGCGGGCGCGACATCCAGTCGATCGCGTTCTTCAGCGTGCCGGGCACCGAGTTGTTGTATTCCGGCGTGACCAGCAGCAGGCCATCGGCGGCGGCGACTGCATCCTTCAGCGCCCGGACCGGTGCGGGAATGCCCGACGCCGTCTCGAGGTCGCCGTCGTAGAGCGGCACCTCCCGGATCGAGTGCAGCACCGCCTCGCATCCCGCGGGCGCCGCGGCGACGGCCGCGCGCGCCAGCGCCAGGTTGACCGAGCCGGCCCGCCAGCTGCCGGGAAGAACGACGATGCGCGTCATGACGGGCTCCTTGGGGGGCGCGGAACTACGCCTTGGACAGCACCGCGCCGGCAACGGCGCGCTCGCAGAACCGGCAGATCGCGCGCACCAGCTTCTCCTTGTTGCCGACCGCCCGGGCGCTCGGTGCGACCGGCCCGACCAGCGCCTCGGTGAAGGCCCCGACGATGCACGCCGCGGTGACGTCGAGATGCTGCTCCGGAAACTCGCCGCGGCGGATGCCGTCGCGCACGATGCGCTTGAACACCTCGCCGAAGGCGCGGCGCGCGCGCAGGCGCGCGGCGTCGACGCGCGCATCGGCCGGCTCGGCGATGAAGGCGTAGGCGAGGTAGGGACCCTCGAGCGCCCGCCGGGCGAAGGATTCGACCGCGGCGTGCAGGCGCTGCGCGCTGGTGCGCGGCGCGGCGGCGATATGGTCGAGGATCGCGACTTCGTGGCGCACGGCGTCGCGCAGCACGCGTATGAAGAGGTCGGTCTTCGACGGGAAGTACTTGTAGATCGCGCCGGTGGACAGCCCGGCGACGCGCGCCACCGCGCCGATCTGCGCTTCGCGGAAGCCGCCCTCGGCCACCAGCTGGCGCGCCGCCCGCACGATGCGCTCGCGGTTGTCCGCGAGCCGCCGCTGCATGTGCGCCGTGCGCCGGTAGGCCATGAAGTGAATGATCATTCACTTTTTTCGGGGCGCGGTCTAGACTGCCCGCTCCGTCGCCCCGGCGAAAGCCGGGGCCCAGCGTCTTCGAGGCGCTGGATCACCGGTTTGCGCCGGGATGACATCCCAGGGAGAGCGCTGCCAATGCCCGTGATCGAATCCCGCATCGACACCGCCAGCCCCCAGTTCCGGCAGAACCGCGAGGACATGCTGGCGAAAGTCGCCGAGTTTCGCGCGATCGAAGCCAAGGGCCGCGCCGAGGAGGAAAGCAAGCGCGACAAGTTCCACCAGCGCGGCCAGCTCATGCCGCGCGAGCGCGTGCACCTGATGCTGGATCGCGGCTCGCCCTGGCTCGAGCTGCAGACGCTGGCCGGCTACAGGCACCACGACGACAAGGACGGCTCGCTGGCGGGCGGCAACACCATCATCGGCATCGGCTACGTGTCGGGCACGCGCTGCATCGTCTCGGCCAGCAACTTCGCCATCAAGGGCGGCACCATGACGCCCTGGGGCGTGCAGAAGGGCCTGCGCATCCAGGAAATCGCCTACGACCAGAAGCTGCCGACGGTGGCGATGATCGAGTCCGGCGGCGCCAACCTGCTGTACCAGGCCGAGGTGTTCATTCCCGGTGGACGCACCTTCGCCAACCAGGCGCGCAAGTCCGCGGCCGGCCTGCCGCAGGTCACCGTGGTGCACGGCTCCAGCACCGCCGGCGGCGCCTACATGCCGGGCCTGTCGGACTACGTGGTGATGGTGCGCAAGCGCGCCAAGGTGTTCCTCGCCGGTCCGCCGCTGCTGAAGGCCGCCACCGGCGAAGTCGCCACCGACGAGGACCTGGGCGGCGCCGAGATGCACTCGCAGGTGTCGGGCGTGAGCGAGTTCCTGGCCGAGAACGACGCCGACGGCATCCGCATCGCGCGCGAGATCGTCAAGTCGCTGAACTGGAACCAGCACCGCCCGCAGCTGCCGCTGCTGCCGGTGCGCGCGCCGCTCTACGACATCGACGAGCTGGCCGGCGTCGTGCCGGTGGACTACCGCAAGCCCTACGACTGCCGCGAGGTGATCGCGCGCATCGTCGACGGCAGCGAATTCCTCGACTTCAAGCACGAATACGACCAGCAAACCATTTGCGGCCGCGCGGTGATCCATGGGCACCAGGTCGGCATCATCGGCAACAACGGTCCCATCACCGTGCGCGGCGCGACCAAGGCCGGACAGTTCATCCAGCTCTGCTGCCAGGCCGACCTCCCGCTGGTGTACCTGATGAACACCACCGGCTACATGGTCGGCACCGAGAGCGAGCAGGGCGGCATCGTCAAGCACGGCAGCAAGATGATCCAGGCCGTGGCCAACGCCACGGTGCCGCAGATCACGATGGTGATCGGCGCCAGCTTCGGGGCCGGCAACTACGGCATGTGCGGGCGCGGCTTCGGCCCCGACTTCATCTTCGCCTGGCCCAACTCGCGCACCGCGGTCATGGGCGGCGAGCAGGCGGCCAAGGTGATGAGCATCGTCACGCGCGACAAGTGGGCCAAGGAAGGCAAGCCCTTCGGGCCCGCCGAGGAGAAGATGCTCGCCATGATGGAGAAGGGCATCGTCGACCAGTTCGACCGCGAGTCCACCGCGTTCGCGGCGACGGCGCGCCTGTTCGACGATGGCCTGATCGACCCGCGCGACACGCGCAGGGTGCTGGGCCTGACGCTGTCGGTGTGCCGCGAGGCGCGGGCGCGCAAGGTGTTCCCGAATTCCTTCGGCGTGGCGCGGCTGTGAGCGCGGACGGCGGCGGCATGATGCGCACGGCGGAGCACCAGCAGATCCACGACACCACGGCGCAGTTCGTGGAGAAGGAGATCAACCCGCACGCGGCGGCCTGGGAAAAGGCCGGCACCTGGCCGGCGCGCGAGGTGTTCCGCAAGATGGGCGCGCTCGGCCTGCTCGGCATCCACAAGCCGGAGAGCGTGGGCGGCCTCGGCCTGGACTACTCGTACCAGGTCGCTTTCGCCGAGGCACTCGGGCATTGCAGGGTCGGCGGCATCCCGATGGCCATCGGCGTGCAGACCGACATGGCGACGCCGGCGCTGACGCGCTTCGGCTCGCCCGAGCTGCAGCAGCAGTACCTGAAGCCCGCGATCGCCGGCGAGCAGGTCGCATGCATCGCGGTGAGCGAGCCGGGCGCCGGCTCGGACGTGGCCGGCATCAGGACCACGGCCCGTCGCGACGGCGGCGACTGGGTCATCAGCGGCCAGAAGATGTGGATCACCAACGGCACCCAGGGCGACTGGGCCTGCCTGCTGGCGAACACCAGCGAGGCCGGGGAATCCCGGCACGGCAACAAGTCCCTGATCGTGGTGCCGCTGGATGCGAAAGGCATCGACCGCAGGACCAGGCTCGACAAGCTCGGCCAGCGCTCGTCCGACACCGCGATCGTCTTCCTCGACGAGGTGCGCGTGCCGGTGCGCCACCTGATCGGCGAGGAGGGCAAGGGCTTCGTCTACCAGATGCTGCAGTTCCAGGAGGAGCGCCTGTTCCTCGCCGCCAGCATCCTGGTGTCGCTGGACCGCTGCATCGCCGAGACCGCCACGTATGCGGGCCAGCGCAAGGCCTTCGGCGGGCCGATCCTGCAGAACCAGTACGTGCATTTCCGCCTGGCCGAGCTCAAGACCGAGGTCGAGGCCTGCCGCGCATTGCTGTATCGCGCGACGCAGGAGCTGGTCGCCGGCCGCGACGTCACGCTGCTTGCATCGATGGCCAAGCTGAAGACCGCGCGCGTCGCCCGCGAGGTCACCGACGGCTGCCTGCAGTACTGGGGCGGGCAGGGCTTCATGTGGGAAAACCCCATCAGCCAGTACTACCGCGACCTGCGCCTGCACTCGATCGGCGGCGGCGCCGACGAGGTGATGCTGCAGATCATCGCGAAGAATCTGGGTTTCAGGGGTGGGAAATGACCGGACAGGCTCCGTCGCCCTGGCGAAAGCCGGGGCCCAGCGTCGTTGACGCGCCATGGAACGGGCGTTCTTCGTCTACATGCTCAGCAGCGGAAGAAACGGCACGCTCTATATCGGCGTGACCTCGGATCTCAGGAAGCGGGTGTGGGAGTACAAGAACAGGGTGGTGCCGGGGTTCACGAAGAAATACGGTGTGAACCAGCTCGTGTGGTTCGAAGCCGCACCGGACGCGGCGGCTGCTATCAGGCGGGAAAAGCAGATGAAGGAATGGAAGCGGCAGTG
>DATLCG010000151.1:0-23991 GCA_035526525.1 Binatia bacterium | reverse complement strand
GGCGCAGCGGCTCAAGGACGAGTTCAACCGGCACGGCGAGCTGCTGAACCTGATGCTGCGCTATACCCAGTCGCTGATCACGCAGATGGCGCAGACGGCGGTGTGCAACCGCCACCACTCGATCGACCAGCGCCTGTGCCGGCGGCTGCTCCTTACCCTCGACCGCCTGCCGGGCAACGAGCTGGCCATGACCCAGGAACTGATCGCCAGCATGCTCGGCGTGCGCCGCGAAGGCGTCACCGAGGCGGCCGGCATGCTGCAGAAGCAGGGCGCGATCGAATACGGCCGCGGCCGCATCACGGTGTTGAACCGGCCGCTGCTCGAAGCCCTCAGTTGCGAGTGCTACGCCGTGGTCAAGCGCGAGAACGATCGCCTGCTCGCGCCTCCAGGGATCGCGCACCCGTCCGCCCCGCAGCCGCCGCGGCTCGCCGCACCTGCGGGCGTGCGCCTGCGGCGCAAGCGCTAACCCGTCCATGAATTCCCCACGTCCAAAGCTCACCGTTGAGGCCACTCTGCCGCCATGACCGCCAAACGCCCCCTCCGCAAGCCGCCCAAGCCCGTCGCGACATCCGCCCGCCCTCGCCCCGCCACGTCCGCGGGCACGCAGTTTCCGATCGTCGGCATCGGCGCCTCCGCGGGCGGCCTCGAGGCCTTCACCGAGTTGCTCAAGAATCTGCCGCTCGACACCGGCATGGCGTTCGTGCTGGTCCAGCACCTCGACCCGCAGCATGAGAGCGCGCTGGCCCAGATCCTCGCGCGCGCCACCCGCATGCCGGTGCGCGAAGTCACCGACAACCGGCGGGTCCAGGCCAACCGCGTGTACGTGATCCCGCCCAACACCAGCCTGGGCATTGCCAAGGGTGTCCTGAAACTGCAGCCGCGCGTGCCGAGCCGCACGCCGCATCATTCGATCGACCTGTTTCTCGAATCCCTTGCACAGGACCAGCACGAGCAGGCGATCGGCGTGATCCTGTCGGGCACCGCGACCGACGGCACGCTCGGGCTCGAGGCGATCAAGGCCGAGGGCGGGATCACCTTTGCCCAGGACGAATCGGCGCGCTACGACTCGATGCCGCGCAGCGCGATCGCCGAGGGCTGCGTGGATTTCGTGCTGTCGCCGTCGGCGATCGCGCGGGAGCTTGCGCGCATTGCGCGGCATCCGTACCTGGCCGGCCCGGTGGCGGGCCCAGGCGCCAGGCGGGGCCGCGCCGCTGCAATGCCCGCGCCGGCATCGGCGGCGGGCCTGCCGGCCGACACCGGCAAGGACGCTGCCTTCAAAAAAATCCTGCTCCTGCTGCGCACCCACTCCGGGGTGGATTTTTCGCTCTACAAATCCAGCACGATCCAGCGGCGCGTCTCGCGCCGCTGCGTGCTCAACAAGAGCCAGGCGCTGGAGGACTACGCCGATTTCCTGCGCGGCAACGCCAAGGAGCTGGACGCGCTGTATGCCGACGTGCTCATCAGCGTGACCGGGTTTTTCCGCAACCCGGATGCCTTCGAACTCCTCAAGAACAAGGTGTTTGCCAAGCTCGCGCTGCAACGCAGCGACGAGCCGTTCCGCGTGTGGTCGCTGGGCTGTTCCACCGGCCAGGAGGCGTATTCGATCGCGATGGCGTACGTCGAATGCGCCGACAAGGCGCCGCAGGCGCGCAAGCTGCAGGTGTTCGCCACCGACCTCAACGAGGCGCTGCTGGAGAAGGCGCGCCATGGCTTCTATGCGAAGAACCTGGCGCTGGACCTCTCGCCGGAGAGGCTGCGGCGGTTTTTCGTCGAGGAGGAAGGCGGGTACCGGGTCGTCAAGAGCCTGCGCGAGATGGTGGTGTTCGCGCGCCACAACCTGATCGGCGACCCGCCGTTCTCGCGCATGGACCTGATCAGTTGCCGCAACGTGCTGATCTATCTCGAGCCGGCGCTGCAACAGAGGGCGCTGCCCACTTTCCACTACGCGCTGAAGCCGGGCGGGTTCCTGTTTCTCGGCGCGTCGGAGTCGATCGGCACCTTTGCCAAGCTGTTCGAGCCGGCCGACAGGAAGCACCGCATCTTCGCCAAGAGGGCGGCGGCGATGACGTCCATGTTGCTGCCGGTGCGCAAGGTGCGCTCCGAACCGGTCACGGCCGTGCGACCGGCAACGCCCGGCGTCCGCCGCGCCGGGCCGGCCGCGCAACCGGAGGGATTCCACCCGGAGCTCATCGCGCAGCGCGAGGCCGACCGCGTCGCCGTCAACCAGTTCGCGCCGCCATCGGTGCTGATCAACGACGAACTGCAGATCCTGCAATTCCGCGGTCCCACCGGCGCCTATCTCGAGCCGCCGACCGGCAAGGCCAGCTTCGACCTGCTCAAGATGGCGCGGGAAGGCCTGAAGCTGCCGCTGCGCGCGCTGATCAACAAGGCGAGGAAGGAAGGCAAGGCCGCGCGCCACCAGAACGTCCGCCTGCAGCAGGACGACGAGGTGCGCCCGGTGAACGTCGAGGTGATTCCGCTGAAGAACCTGCGCGAGCGCTGTTTCCTCGTCGTGTTCGAGGACGCGCGCAAGCCATCGCGTGCGGCTGCTGCCGCCGTGCTTGAAGCCTCCGGCGCACGTCGCACGGCGCGCCCCGGCACCCGGGAGGAATCGCGCCGCATTGCCGCGCTGGAAGCCGACCTGGGCGAGACGCGCGACTACATGCAGTCGATCCAGGATCAGTACGAAGCCGCCAACGAGGAGCTGCAGGCGTCCAACGAGGAGGTGCAGTCCGCCAACGAGGAGCTGCAAAGCCTCAACGAGGAGCTGGAAACCTCCAAGGAAGAACTGGAGTCGGCCAACGAGGAGCTGACCACCGTCAACGAGGAGATGGGTGCGCGCAACACCGAGCTGAGCCGCCTGAACAGCGACCTGCTCAACCTGCAGGCCTCGGCGCGGCTCGCGATCCTCGTGCTCAACCGCGACCTGACCATCCGCCGCTTCAGCCCACAGGCGACCAGGCTGTTCGACCTGACGGGCAGTGACGTTGGCCGGCCGATCGGCCATGTCCGCCATCGCCTCGACGTGACCAACGAGCTGGAGGGATTCATCGGCGGGGTCATCGCCGACGTGCGCGAGCGCGAGCGGGAAGTCCGCGACGCGAACGGCCACTGGTATTCGCTGCGCGTGCACCCCTACTTCACTGCCGACAACAAGGTGGACGGCGCGGTGCTGGTGCTGGTGGACATCGACGCGCTCAAGCAGACCGAGCAGATCATGGGCGCCGCGCGTGACTACGCCGAGCTCATCATCCACACGGTTCGCGAGCCGCTGCTGATCCTGCACCCCGACCTGCGCGTGCACCGCGCCAACGAGGCGTTCTACAGCAACTTCAGGATCTCGCCGGCGCGCGCCCAGGACCAGCTGGTCTACACCCTGGACAATGGCCAATGGGATATCCCCGCGCTGCACGAACTGCTCGAGGAAATCCTGCCGCGCGACGGCTCGTGCGACAACTTCGCGATCAGCCCCACGTTCGAATCCATCGGCAAGTGCGACCTCATGATCAACGCGCGCCGGTTGCGCGACGCACGCGGACAGCCGGGCGAGATCCTGCTCGACTTCAAGGACGTCACCGCGCGCGGTCGCCGCGAGGGCGATGATTAGCGGGCCTGCTGCAGGCGTTAAAGAGTGCTGCGCCAAGCCGTAGAGCGTTGTCGATTGCCGCGTCCGACGACAGGCTCACGCCGCGCTGGCGATCGCCGCCCCGGCAGAGCGGATCGAAGGCTATTCCGTCCGGCCGTCGCGCTGCGCCACGCAGGGGATCACGGCAACGAAGGTTGCCCCCTTGCCGATTTCGCTTTCGATGTGAATCGACCCGTTGTGACCCTGGACGATGCACCGCGAAATGTAGAGCCCCAGGCCCAGGCCCCGCTGGTCGTTCTTGCCCGCCTGCCAAAAGCGCTCGAAGACGCCCTCCAGCATGTGGGCCGGTACGCCCGGCCCGGTGTCGGAGACGCTCAATCGAAGCACTTCACCGTCACTCTCCCCGCGCACGACAATGCGGCCGCCTGCAGGCGTGAACTTGATGGCGTTGGCCAGCAGGTTGGACAGTACTTGCAGCATGCGCTGGTAGTCGAAGCAAGCCTCGAGCGGTTGCTCGCTGGCCTCGACCACCAGCGAGACGCCAGCCTTGGCCGCTGCAGTTGCGAACGAGGCTGCGACCTCCGTGAGCAACACGGACGCATCGCCGCTCTTGGGCCGGATGACCAGCTTGCCCGCGTTGATGCCGACCACGTCGATGAGATCGTCGACGATCTGACCCATGTGCTCGGCGTGCCGTTTCATGCGGGTCATGACCTCGACGGTACGCCGGCCTTCCTCGGAATCGGAGGCCTGTTTCTCGCTGAGAGTGGCGTCCAGCGAGATGGTGTGGATGTGGTTCCTGAGGTCATGGCTCACCATGCCCAGGAAGTCGTCGCGGTTGGCGATGGCTTCGTCCGAACGGTCGCGCTCGGCCAGCAGGTAACTGTCGGTTTTCGCCCGTCCCGACAGCAGCACGGGTTCCTGCAACACGGCCTGCAACTGCTCGCGCTCCTGGCGCAGGCGATCGTCGGCTGCAGCGCGCTCGCGCTGGAGCAGGGAGTCCTCCTGGGCGCGCTCCTGCTCGACGACGTGGTGAAGCACTTCGAATGCCGTGCCGACCGCATCCAGCTTGTCGTCGGCCGCTTCGCGCGCCTGATCGAGCTTGGCGTCAGCCTTGCCACGGGCAGTTTTGACCACCTTGTCGGCGGCGGCATCCGCGGAGCGCTTCTCGGCCAATGCGGCGTCAGCGTTGGTCCTCTCCGTCCGCAGGCTTTCGTCGGTATGCGCGCGCTCGGGCGCTACCGGCGCGGAGGTGTCGGACGGCGTACTTGTGTTCATAGACCCGGGATGGCTGCTCATCGCTCCACGGTAGCGCAGTACACGCGGTCCATCGGTACGGTAGATGACGAAGGGCGTCGGGTGTGCACGGAGAGCGGGCAGGGTCTCAGCGATTCCAGGGTGCAAGCCGATGAACTCAGGGGCCGGGGCCCGAGGGTGAATCGACACCGGAGCGAAGGCTGGCGACCGTGCAATCCGCCATGCCCCCGCTGTTCTCATGGCGCTTTGCACGCAACGCGCAACGAGGCGCCTTAAAGCCACCCTCCAAGTCAATGATCTTTCTCGTCTAACCGGCAGTTCCAGGTTGGATAGTTCCTTGCTTGTCGGAGCCATCTCATCAAGGGAGTAGCGCTGTGCCCCCGACCCCTGCAGCGCAGGCGCGCGTGCATCCCGCATCGGGTCCACCCGCCGGGCCGGCGCGGGCATCGGTCCATGGGCGCGTCGCGGCCCAGGCCGGGCGCACGCCCAAGGCCATCGCGGTGCGCTACGGCGCGGCAACCCAGACCTACGCGCAGCTCGATGCGCGCGCCAGCGCGATCGCGGCCGCGTTGCGCGCGGCGGGCGTGGCGCCCGGCGTCTACGTCGCCTTGTTCTGCGAGCGCGCCCTGGACCTGCCGGCCGCGCTGCTCGGCATCCTCAAGACCGGCGCTGCCTACCTGCCGCTCGACCCCGAGCTGCCGCGCGAGCGGGTCGCCGACATGCTCGCCGACGCCGAGGTCGCCGCCATTCTTGCGACCGGGGCGACGCATGCTGAATTGCCAGCGTACTCCGCGCCGGTGTTGCTGCTCGACGACATCGCACTCTCCGCCGCCGGTGCGGCGGCCGAGACCGGCCCCGGCGACGCGGCCTACATCATCTACACCTCGGGCTCGACCGGGCGGCCCAAGGGCGTCGTCGTCACCCATGCCAACCTGGTCAATTTCCTCGACAGCATGGCGGGCGAGCCGGGGCTGCGCCCCGGCGACACGCTGCTGGCGGTCACCACGATCTCGTTCGACATCGCCGGCCTGGAGCTGCTGCTGCCGCTGGTGACCGGCGCCTGCGTCGCCATCGCAGCGCGCGAAACGGTGGTCGACGGCGAGCGCCTGCGCGAGCAGGTCGCGGCCCAGGGCGCGAATGTCCTGCAAGCCACGCCGGCCACCTGGCGCCTGCTGCTGGCCGCGGGCTGGCGCGGATCGCGCAACTTCCGCGCGCTGTGTGGCGGCGAGCCGCTGCCGCGCGACCTGGCCGCGGCGCTGTTGCCGCGCGTGCGCGAGCTGTGGAACCTGTATGGGCCGACCGAGACCACGGTCTGGTCCACGATCTTCCGGGTGACCGACGCGAGCGCGCCGATCCTGATCGGCCGGCCGATCGCCAACACGCAGTGCTACGTGCTCGATACCGAAGGCCGGCTCTGCCCGCCGGGCGAGATCGGCGAGCTGTGTATCGGCGGGGCAGGGGTCGCGCGCGGCTACCACCGCCGCCCGGAGCTGACCGCCGAGCGCTTCGCCGCCGACCCGTTCCTGCCCGGCAGCCGCCTCTACCGCACCGGCGACCTGGCGCGCTGGACCGGCGACGGGCAGCTCGACTGCCTCGGGCGCATCGACTTCCAGGTCAAGCTGCGCGGCTTCCGGGTCGAGGTCGGCGAGATCGAGGCGACGCTCAACGGCCACCCCGCGGTGGCCGACTCGGCCTGCGGCGTGCGCGAGGCCGCGCCCGGCGATGCGCGCCTGGTGGCCTGGGTGCAGCCGCGGCCTGGCGCGAAGCTGGAGGCTGCCGCCCTGACCGCGCACCTGCGCCGGCGCCTGCCGGCCTACATGCTGCCGCAGCAGTACGTGGTGGTGGAGGCGCTGCCGCGCCTGCTCAACGGCAAGCTCGACCGCAAGAGCTTGCGCGATCCCTTCGCCACGCTGGTGCTGCCCACGCCGGCGCCGCCGGTCGGCGCCAGCCTGGAGCAGCGCCTGCTGGCGATCTGGCAGGAGGTGCTGCAGAGCCCCGCGCCGCCGGCCGCGGACGAGCGCTTCTTCGAGATCGGCGGCACCTCGCTGCTGGCGGTGACGGTGATGGCCAGGGTGCGCGACGCGCTGGGCGTGCGCGTGCCGGTGACGAAATTCTTCGCCGCGCCGACGCTTGCGCAGTTCGCCGCGATGCTGGAGCGCGACTACCCGCGCGAGACCGGCGCCTGGCTGGCGGGCAAGGCCGAAGCGGCGCCGACCATGCCGCCACCGCGCGTTGCGATCGACCCGGCGCCGGCGGTCGAGCACGCCGTGTGAGGCCCGCGCCGGCGCGCGTCGTCGTGCCGCTCGCAGGGCCACGGCCACGCGCAGCCCGGGCTTCAGCCAGGGGCAAGTTAGGCCGAGGCACTATCGTTCAGCATTCATCCGGAGTGGCCATGAGGCTGCGCAGACAGGGAAGTCTACGAGCGGCGGCACGCAGCGTTCGACACAGTCCGCGGGGCGGCGCGAGCCGGCTGCGAGGGCCGTGCGCATGAGCCGCGCCGGCCTCAAGACCAGCCCCGCGCACGATCCCTTCGCCGGGCCGTCGCTCGCGGCATACGTGCCGGCCACCGCCTCGCAGGCGGAGATCTGGCTGTCGGCGGCGCTGGCGCCGGAGGCCAATGCTGCCTACAACGAGGGCACCGTCTGGACCCTGCGCGGGCCGCTCGATCTGCCCGCACTTCAGAGCGCCGTTCAGCGCCTGGTGGACCGGCACGAGTCCCTGCGCGCCTGCTTCAGCGCGGACGGTCGCTCGATGCTGATCCACCAGACCGTCGCGGTCGATCTGCCGCTGCGCGAGCTGGCGCGTGACGACCTGGATGCGGTGCAGCGCCGCCTCACGGCGCAGCCGCTGGACCTGGAGCGTGGCCCGCTGTTCCGCTTCGAGCTCTACCGCGCCGGGCCGGACCTGCACTACCTGCTGGCGGTCGCGCACCATGCGATCTGCGACGGCCGCTCATGGGGCCGCCTGGTGGGCGAGCTGGGCGCTCTTTACTCGGATGAGACCGGCGCCGGCGCGGCGCCGCTGCCACGCCCCGAGTCGTACCTGGAGTACGCCCGGCGCGAGCGCGAGTTCCTCGCCTCCGGCGAGGCGCATGCGAATCTCCGCTACTGGGTAGAGCAACTGCGCGATGCGCCGCCGCCGGTCAGCCTGCCGCCCGACGGCGCGGCCCCGGCACAGCGCAGCTACGCCGCCGGGCGCTACGACCACGCCCTGCCGCCGGAGCTGTGCGCGCGCCTGCGCCGCTTTGCCGCGGCCAGCAACTCAAGCCTCGTGATGACGCTGCTCGCCGCGTTCGCGGCGCAGGTGCACCGCCTGACCGGCAGCGGCGACCTGGTCATCGGCCTGGCCGCTTCGGGACAGGTGCTGCACGGCCTGCCGCAAGTGGTCGGGCACTGCGTCAACTTCATGCCGCTGCGCCTGCGGCCTGCCGGCGCGGACACGCTGGCGCAGTTCCTGGCGCAGACGCGCAGCGTCGTGCTCGATGCGATCGAGCACCAGGGCATCACCTTCGGCACCCTGGTGCCGCAGCTGCATCTGGACCGCAGCGACGACCGGCCGCCGTTGATCTCGGTCGCCTTCAACCTCGACCAGCGCGAGGACTGCACGGGCTACGCCGGGCTGGAGGTGCAGACCTCCCGCATCCACCGCGCGTTCGAGAACTTCGAGCTGTTCGTCAACCTGGTGGACGACGGCGAAGCCCTGAGCATCGAATGCTCGTACAACGCCGCGCTGTTCGGCGCCGACAGCATGCGCCGGCGCATGCAGGAGTACGAGACCGTGCTCGGCTCACTGGAGCAGGCGCTGCAGCGGCCGCTGGCAGACCTGCCGCTACTGGCCGACGCCGAGCGCCAGCGCCTGTCCTCGTCGCCCGGAACACAGGCCGCGATCCCCGACGGCACGATCCACGGCCTGATCGCGCGCCAGGCCGCGGCCAGGCCGGACGCGATCGCGGTCGAGTGCGGCGGGCAAGCGCTCAGCTACGCGCAGCTGCTGGCACGTGCCGATGCGATTGGCGCGGCGCTCCGGGCGCGCGGTGTTGCGCCGGGCGACTTCGTCGGCGTGTGCCTGGTGCGCAGTCCCGACCTGCCGGCTGCGCTGCTCGGCGTGCTCAAGTGCGGCGCGGCCTACGTTCCGCTCGACCCGGAGCTGCCGGCGCGCCGCCTGCGCTTCATGCTGGACGACGCAAAGGCGCGCCTGCTGCTGTGCCAGGCCGCGACTGCAAGCGCGGTCGCCGGCGCTTCCCTGCAGCAGCGCCTGGCGCTGGAGGACGTGGCCGCGGCGACCGGCCCGGTGGACGTCGCGGTCGATCCTGGCGCGCCGGCCTACGCGATCTATACCTCGGGCTCGACTGGCGCGCCCAAGGGCGTCGTGGCGCACCACCGCGGCGTGATCAACTGCATGGCCGGCACCTGCGCGCGCATCCCGGTGGGGCCTGACGACGCCCTGCTGGCGATCGCGACCTATGCCTTTGACGCCTCGGTGCTCGAGTACTTCCTGCCGCTGATGCACGGGGCGCAGCTGGTGCTCGCAACCAGCGAGGAAGCCGCCGACGGCCGCCTGTTGGCGCAGCTGATCGAGCGCCACGGCATCACGCGCATCTTCACCGCGCCAGCCGCGTGGCGCCTGCTGCTCGCCGCCAGCTGGGCAGGCAAGCCCGACCTGGTCGGCGTGTCGTGGGCCGAGCCGCTGACCCCGGACCTGGCGCGCGATCTGCTTCCGCGCCTGGGCCAGCTGTGGAACCTGTACGGCCCGACCGAGGCCACCGTGTGGATGCTCGGCTGCCGCGTGACCGATGCCGACGCGCCGATCACGATCGGCACACCCATCCCCAACACCTGCGCCTACATCCTCGACCCGCAGCGCCGCCCGGTGCCGGTCGGCGTCGCAGGCGAGCTTTACATCGGCGGCGCCGGCGTCGCGCTGGGCTATCTGAACCAGCCGCAGCTGACCGCGGAGCGCTTCCTCGACGACCCGTCCGGCAGCGGCCGCATGTACCGCACCGGCGATCTTGCGCGCTGGACCGCGCAGGGCGAGGTGGCCTGCCTGGGCCGCGCCGACCACCAGGTGAAGCTGCGCGGGTTCCGCATCGAGCTGGGCGAGATCGAGTCCGTGCTCCGGTCCTGCGCCGGCGTCGCCGACAGCGCCTGCGACCTGCGCGAGCGCAGCGCCGGCGACCCGCGCCTGGTGGCCTGGGTGCAGCCGCGCGCGGGCGCCGACCTCAGCGCATCGGAGCTGCGCCAGCAGCTGCGTGCACAGCTGCCGGCCTACATGGTGCCGCAGCACTTCGTGGTGCTGGAGGCCCTGCCGCGCCTGCCCAACGGCAAGCTCGACCGCCAGCGCCTGGCCGACCCGTTCGCTGCAAGGCCCGCGCAGGAGCCCGAGCGCACCGCGCCGCGCAGCGAGGCGGAGCGCAAGGTCGCCGCGGTGTGGCGCGAGGTCCTGGGCCACGAGCACTTCGGCGTGGACGACCGCTTCCTCGACCGCGGCGGGCACTCGCTGCTGGCGGTGCAGGTGGGCGAGCAGCTGCGCGAGGTCTTCGGCCTGCGGCTGCCGCTGCGCGTGGTCCTGACCGGTACGCTTGCGCAGCTGGCGCAGGCCTGCGCGCAGGGCACGGCCGGCGCAGGCGAGGGCGGGCCCGCGGCGGCGCCAGCGCTGGCCCGGGTCGCGCCGGGACATTCCTGATGGAGCCGATTCATTTCGGCCCGGCCAACCGCCTGTTCGGATTGCGCTGCGAGCCCACTGCGACGCCGCGGCGCACGGCGCTGCTGATCTGCCATCCCTGGGGCGTGGAGTACATGCGCTGCTACCGCGCGCTGCACCTGCTGGCCCGCGAGCTGGCCGCGCGCGGCATCGAGAACCTGCGCTTCGACTACACCGGCACCGGCGACTCGGGCGACGCGGACGGCGGCGACGCCAGCCTGGACGACTGGCTGGAGGACATCCGCCATGCCGCGCAGGAACTGCGCACGCTTGCCGGGGCGGAGCGCATCGCGATCCTGGGCTTGCGCCTGGGCGCCCTGCTGGCGACACGCGCGGTCGATGCCGGCCTGCGCGCCGAGCACCTGATCCTGTGGGACCCGCCGGCCTCGGGCCGCGTCTGGATCGAGGAGCTGCAGGCGCTCGACCGCGAGCACTATGCGCGCAAGAACCGCTACCTCCCCGCCGCGCTGCAGCTGCACTCGCGCCCGGACGAGCTGCTTGGCCTGCCGTGCCCGATCGGGCTGCAGGAAGCGATCGCGCCGCTGGCGGCGACTCCGGCCGGCGACGCTGCGCGCCTGATCTCGCTGCTCAGTCCCGACGTTGCCGCGGTCGCCGTCACCGGCGAGCAGGTGCGCCTGCCGGACGCCTCGCACTGGACCGACATCGAGTGGGTGACGCGGCCCTGGACGCCGGCCGCCACGCCGCGCGTGGTGTGCGAGACGCTGGCGGAGCGCCTGCAATGAAGGAGCGCGCGATCCAGTTCGGGCCGGGCCGCGAGCTGCTCGGCATCCTCACGCTGCCGGACGTCCCGGACCCCGCGCGCCCGGCGGTGCTGCTGCCCAACACCGGCGTCGAGCACCGGGTCGGTCCCAACCGGCTCCACGTCCACCTGGCGCGCGCCTGCGCCCGGCTCGGCCTGGTGTGCCTGCGCCTGGACCTGTCGGGCATGGGCGACAGCGGGCAGGCCGGCGCGCGCGCCGACCCGGTCGCCGACCTGCGCGAGGCGATGAACCACCTGGAGCGCATGGGCCTGGCGCGCCGCTTCGTGCCGATCGGCCTGTGCTCCGGCGGGCACGACGCGCACCAGCTGGCCAAGGCCGAGCCGCGCGTGGTCGCCGCCGCCTTCATCGACCACTACCAGTACCGCACGCCGCGCGCCTTTGCCATCCACCTGTGGCAGCGCGTGTCCGAGCCGCGGCGCCTGCTCAACTTCGCGCGGCGCAAGTGGCGCGAGGCCTGCGGCCGCGGCGAGGCGGAGTACCGCAGCGAGCTGGTGAGCTACTTCCAGGAGCCGCCGCGCGCCGAGTTCTGCGCCGACCTCGGGCGATTCATGCAGCGCCGCATGCCGCTGTTCTTCCTTTACACCGGTGCCTACCAGCACCTCTACAACTACCGCGACCAGTTGCTCGACGTGTGCCCGGCGCTGGCCGGCTACCCGCTGCACGCGCTGCATTACCTGCCGCACTGCGACCACACCTTCACCCACGCCTCGATGCGCGCCCAGGGCTTCGCGGCGATGGAGGACTGGCTGCTGAACCAGGTGCTGCCGGAAACCGCGGGCGCGGTGCGGGTCGAGCCCGCAGCGGCCGAATCCATGCCGGCGCACCCGCTGCCGGCGGTGGCGCGCGCGCAATGAGCGCGGAGCCCGCCCGCCGCGGGGACATCGCCATCGTCGGCATGGCGTGCCGCGTGCCGGGCGCGCGCGATGTCGACGAATTCTGGAAGCTGGTCGCCGAGGGCCGCGAGGGCATCCGAACCCTGGAACCCTCCGAACTGGAGCAGGCCGGCGTGCCCGCAGCGCAGCACGAAGATCCCGCCTACGTGCGGCGCGCCGGAACGCTCGATGGCCCGTACTGCTTCGACCAGGCCTTCTTCGGCATGTCGCCGCGCGAGGCCGAGCTGACCGACCCGCAGCAGCGCATCCTGCTCGAGTGCGCCTGGCATGCCCTCGAGCACGCCGGCATCGCGCCGGCGGGCGCGCGCGTCGGGGTCTATGCCGGCATCGCGCACAACTACTACTACAACCGCGTGATCGCGGCCGACGAGGAGCTGCGCCTCGGCGACAACGGCTTCATGACCTTGCTCGGCGCCGACAAGGACTACGCGGCGGCGCGCATCGCCTTCAAGCTCGACCTGCGCGGCCCGGCGCTGACGGTGCAGACCGCCTGCTCGACCTCCGGTGTCGCCCTGCACCTGGCCTGCCAGGCGCTGCGCGCCGGCGACTGCGACGTGGCGCTGGCCGGCAGCGCGCGGGTCAACGTGCCCGACACCGCGGGCTACCAGTACATCGAGGGCGGCCCGCAGTCGGCCGACGGCCGGGTGCGACCGTTCGGGGCCGAGGCCAGCGGCATGGTGCTGACCCCCGGTGTCGCCTGCCTGGTGCTCAAGCCGCTGGCGCGCGCGCTGGCCGACGGCGAACGGGTCTACGCCGTGGTCAAGGGCACCGCGCTCAACAACGACGGCGCCGACAAGATCGCCTTCACCGCGCCCTCGCAGGCCGGGCAGCTGGAGGTGCTGCTCGCCGCGCTGGCCGCGGCCGGCGTGCCGCCGGAAAGCGTCGGCCTGATCGAGGCGCACGGCACTGGCACTGCGCTCGGCGACCCGATCGAGGTGGCCGCCCTGGCACAGGCCTACGGCAAGGCGCAGCGCATCGCGCTGGGCAGCGTCAAGGCCAACATCGGGCATCTCGACACCGCCGCCGGCTTCGCCGGGCTGATCAAGGCGGCGCTGGCATTGCACCACCGCAAGTTGCCGCCGGCGATCCATTGCGACCCGCCCAACCCCGAGTGCGAGTTCGAGCGCACGCCGTTCGTGCTGGAGCCGCAGCTGCGCGACTGGCCGGGAACCTCCCCGCGGCGCGCGGCGGTGTCGTCGTTCGGCTTCGGCGGAACCAACTTCCACGGCATCCTCGAAGAGGCCCCGGCGCAGACATCCGGGCCCGCGCAGCGGCCCTACCAGCTGCTGCGGCTCTCGGCGCGCAGCGAGGCGGCGCTGGCGGCGCAGGCCCAGCAGCTCGCGGCATTCCTCTCCAGCCGGCCCGGTCTGGAATTGGCCGACGTGGCCAACACGCTGGACACCGGCCGCGCGCGCCTGCCGCGCCGCTCCTGCTTCGTCGCGCGTAACGCGGCGCAGGCCGCGGCACTGCTGGCGCAGCCGCTGACCACCGGCGGCCCGGGCCGCGCCGCACCCAGCCTGGTGTTCATGTTCCCCGGGCAAGGTGCGCAGCACGTCGACATGGGCCGCGAGCTGTACGAATGCGAGCCGGTGTTCCGCGCGGCGCTGGACCGCTGCGCCGAGGTGCTGGCGCCGATTCTCGGCAGCGATATCCGCCGCCAACTCTACCCGCCGGCCGCCGAGCGCGAGCGCGCCGCGCAGGCCCTGCGCGCTACCGGGTTGGCGCAGCCGGCGATCTTCGCGATCAGCTATGCCACCGCGCTGCTGTGGCAGTGCTGGGGGCTGAAGCCCGCCGCGCTGGTCGGCCACAGCGTCGGCGAGTACGTCGCCGCGACCCTGGCCGGAGTGTTCGAGCTGGAGGACGCGCTCGCCATCATCGGCGAGCGCGCACGGCTGATGCAGTCGATGCCGGCCGGCAGCATGCTCGCCGTGCGCCTGCAGGAGGAACAGGTGCAGGAACTGCTGCGCGACGGCATCGCCCTGGCCGGGGTCAACTCGCCCGGGCTGGTGGTGTTGTCGGGTCCGGGCGAGCGCATCGCCGAGCTCGACGCGGGCCTACGCGATCGCGGAATCGGCAGCACTCTGCTGCACACCTCGCACGCCTTCCACTCCGCGATGATGGAGCCGATCGTGCAGCGCTTCGCCGAAGTCGTCGCGCGCCATCCGCGCAAGGCGCCGCGCGTGCCACTGGTCTCGACCCTGAGCGCGCAGCCGGTGGGCGGCGAGATGCAGGAGCCGGACTACTGGGCGCGGCAGCTGCGCCACACGGTGCGGTTCGGGCCCGCGATCGCGCACCTGCTGCAGGCGCCGGGCCGCGTGTTCCTCGAAGTCGGCCCGGGCAACAACCTCAGCACCTCGGTGCGCCAGGCCTTGCGGCCGGAGCACCAGGCCAGCGCGGTCGCCTCGCTGCCGCACGCCGGGCAGGCGGACGCGCGCGCGCTCGAGCACCTGATCGGCGCGGCCGGAAAGCTGTGGATCGCCGGCATCGAGCTGGCGCCGGCGGTGCTCAACGCCGGCGAGTCGCGCCTGAAGGTCGGCCTGCCGGGCTACCCGTTCGCGCGCGTCCAGCACTTCCTCAAGCCTGCGGCACGGCCATCGTCGCTGCCGGCCTGGGCGCCGGCGGCCGTCACCCCGCAGAGCGAGCCGGCGAGCCAGCCCGCGGCGCACGGCGAAGTCCACGCGCGGGTGCTGGCGGTTCTGACTCGCCTGACCGGCCGTGAGTTCTCCGAGGCGCAGTTCGAACGCAGCTTCCTGGACCTGGGGCTGGACTCGCTGGTGCTGACCCAGGCGGCGGCCAAGCTCAAGTCCGAGTTCCACGTCGAGCTGCGCTTCCGCGACCTGTTCGACCGCTACGACAGCATCGCCAGGCTGGCCGCGTACCTGCAGGCGCAGCAGGCGCCGGCGCAGATCCTTGCGCCGCACGCGCCCGCTGCAGTCGCGCCTGGCGCGCCGCCGCGGCCAGGCGCGCGCCTCGGCCGTGATGCCGCCGGCCGGCCCGGCTGGTTCGTCGCCGACGCCGAGCACCCGGGCCAGTACGTGCAGGTCGAGCCATGAGCGAAGCCATGCTCAAGAGCGGCCGTGCAGGGCGCGCGAAGGGCGCCGCGTTGCAGCCGCGCATCGCGCCGATCACCGAAGCGCAGCGCGAGATCTGGATCGCCTGCACCATGGACCCGGAGGTGGGCGCGGCCTACAACCAGGGCATCGCCCTGGACATCGCCGGCCCGCTCGACCTGCCGGCGCTGGTGCGCGCCGTGCAGGCGCTGGTCGAACGCCACGAGGCGCTGCGCATGTCGTTCAACGGCGAGGGCACCGCAATCCGCGTGGCTGGCGCGCTCGCGCTGGACGTGCCGGTCCAGGAGGTCGCTGCGGACGCGGCGGATGCCGCGCAGGCCGCGACGATGCAGCTGGCCTTCGACATCGAGCACGGGCCGCTGGTCGCGTTCCGCGTGCTGCGCAGCTCAGCCACGCAGCATCGCCTGCTGGTGGTCGCGCACCACCTGGTCCACGACGGCTGGTCGTGGCAGGCGCTGCTCGACGACCTGGCGGAGTTGTACGCGGCCGTCACCGAAGGCCGGCCGCCAGCGCTGGCCGAGGCGCCGCGCTACACCGACCACGCCGCGCGCGAGCGCGCATTCCTCGCCTCCGACGCAGGCCGTGCGAACCAGGCCTGGTGGCTGGCGCAGCTGCGCGATCCGCCGGCGCCGCTGGACCTGCCGTCCGAGCGCGCTCGCCCGCGCGCCCGCAGCTTCCGCGCGGGTAGGGTGGACCGGCGCCTGCCGGACTCGCTCGTCACGAAGCTGCGCGCCCTGGCCTCGAAGCAGGGCGCAACCCTGGCGTCGACGCTGCTCTCCGCACTGGGTGTCCTGCTGCACCGGCTCACCGGCAGCTCCGACCTTCTGGTGGCCCAGCCCGCTGACCGGCAGGCCCCGGCTGGGCTGGTTGGGCACTGCGTCCCGCTGCTGCCGCTGCGCCTGCGCCCGGATTCCGGGCCCGGCTTCACCGATTGCCTGGCGCGGACGCACGCCGTGGTGCGCAATGCGGAGCAGCACGCGGGCATCACCTTCGGCGCACTGCTGGCCGCGCTCGGCCTGGCGCGCGATCGCTCGCGCCCGCCGCTGGCCTCGGTCGGCTTCCACCTCCAGCAACTCGGCAGCCTGACGCTGGGCGCGAAGCTCGCGGCCCGCTGGTCGGCGCTGCCGCGCGCGGTCGAGGTGTTCGACCTGTTCCTCGACGTGGCAGACGACGGCCGCGGCCTGGAGTTGCAATGCAGCTACAACCGGGACCTGTTCGACCAGCCGGGCATCGAGCGCCGCATGGCCGAGCTGGAGACCTTGCTCGAGGGCATCGTGCGCGAGCCGGGCCTGCCGCTGGCGCGCCTGCCACTGCTGCCGCCGGAGGAGCGCGCACAGGTGCTGTGCGACTTCAACCGCACAGAGGCGCCGCTGCCGTCGCGCGGGCTGCACGAGTGGGTCGCGGACCAGTGCCGGCGCACGCCGGACCAGATCGCGCTGCGCGGCACGGACGGCGAACTGAGCTATGCGCAGCTGGCGGCGCGCTCCGATGCGCTGGCGCACGCGCTGCGCGCGCTCGGCGCGCAGCCGGGCAGCGTGGTCGGCGTGGCGCTCGAGCGCAGCACGCAGATGCCGCTCGCGCTGCAGGCGGTGCACAAGTGCGGTGGTGCCTACCTGCCACTCGACCCCGAGCTGCCGGCCGAGCGCCTGGCCTACATGGTCGAGGATGCGCGCCCGGTCGTGCTGCTGACCCAGCGCAGCGTGGTGCCGCGGCTGCCGGCGCTGGACTGCGCGGTGCTGTGCATCGAGGACGCGGCCCTGCAGCGCACCGCGCCGTTCGAAGCCGTCAGCGGGCGCGGCGAGCTGCCAGCCTACCTGATCTACACCTCCGGCTCGACCGGCCGGCCCAAGGGCGTGGTGGTGACGCAGGCCAGCGTGGGCAACTGCCTGCGCTCGGTCGGGCGCGAGCCCGGGCTCGAGGCCAGCGATGTGGTGGTCGCGGTCAGCACGCTGTCGTTCGATATCGCCGCGTGCGACATGTTCCTGCCGCTGATGGTCGGCGCGCGGCTGGTCGTGGCCGACCGCGAAACCTGCCTCGACGGCGAGAAGCTCGCGGGCCTGCTCGCGCGCGAGGACGCGAGCTTCCTGCAGTGCACGCCGTCGACCTGGCGGCTGCTGCTGGGCGCCGGCTGGCAGGGCTCGCCGCGCCTGCTCGGCGTTTCCACCGGCGAGCAATTGCCGCGTGACCTGGCTGCGCGCCTGGTGCCGCGCCTCAAGGCGCTGTGGAACCTGTACGGCCCGACCGAAACCACGATCTGGTCGACCGGCTGCCGGGTGCTGGACGCGGCCCACTCGGTCACCATCGGCCGGCCGCTGGCCAACACCCAGTGCTACGTGCTCGACGCGGAGCGCCAGCCGACCCCGGTCGGCGTGCCGGGCGAGCTCTACATCGCCGGCGCCGGCGTCGCGCGCGGCTACCACCAGCGGCCGGAGCTGACCGCCGAGCGCTTCCTCGACGACCCGTTCGTGCCCGGCAACCGCATGTATCGCACCGGCGACCTGGCGCGCTGGCTGCCGGACGCGCAGCTGGAGTGCCTGGGCCGCATCGACTTCCAGGTCAAGTTGCGCGGCTACCGCATCGAACTGGGCGAGATCGAGGCCGCGCTCAACGCCCACCCGGCGGTGGCCGACTCGGTCTGCGGCGTGCGCGAGCGCACGCCCGGCGACGCGCGCCTGGCCGCCTGGATCGAGCTGCGCCCGGGCCACGAGGCCAGCGCCAGCGACTTGCGCACGCACCTGCGCAGCCAGCTGCCGGCGTACATGGTGCCGCAGCACTTCGTGCCGCTCGAGGCGCTGCCGCGCCTGCCCAACGGCAAGCTCGAGCGCGCCCGCCTGCCCAGCCCGTTCGGCGCGCCCGCGCCGGCTGCGGATGCGCCCGCCTTCCCGCCGAGCGAGACCGAGGCGCGCGTCATCCGCATCTGGCAGGAGCTGCTCGGGCATGACGGCGTCGGCGTGGATGACCGCTTCCTCGACGTCGGCGGGCACTCGTTGCTCGCCGTGCAGGTGGCGGCGCGGTTGCGCCAGGCCTTCGGCGTGCGGGTGCCGCTGCGCGAGGTGATGACCGCATCGCTGGCCCAGGTCGCCGCTGCGTGCCAGGCGGGCACCGAGCAGCCGGCCGGCACGACGCCCGCAACCCTCCTGCGCCCGGCGCCGGCACCGGTCCTGCGCACCGCCGAGCCGCCACGCCTGGAGCCGGCCTACTTCGGGCCGCGCCGGCGCCTGTTCGGGATTCGCTCGCCGGCGGCCGCGCCGGCGCGGCGCACCGCGGTCCTGGTGTGCCAGAGCTGGGGTGTCGAATACATGCGCAGCTACCGCGCGACCCACCTGCTGGCCCAGCAACTCGCGCGGCGCGGCTTCGACACGCTGCGCTTCGACTATTCGTGCACCGGCGACTCGATGGGCGCCGGCAGCAGCGCCGAGCTGTCGGCCTGGATCGAGGACATCGGTCACGCGGTCGAGGAGCTGCGCGCACTGTCGGGCGCGGAGCAGGTCTGCGTCCTGGGCCTGCGTCTCGGCGCCTTGTTGGCCGCTGCGGCGGCGCGCCGTGGCGGCATCGACCGGCTGGCGCTGTGGGACCTGCCGGCCTCCGGCCGCGAGTGGATCGACCAGCTGACGCAGCTCAACCGCGAGCACTACCAGCGCAAGAACCGCTACCTCTCGACGCCGATGAACCTGCAGCTGCTGCCCGAAGAACTGCTCGGCGCGCCCTGGCCCGCGAGCCTGAGCCAGGCCGTCGCGCAGCTCGGCGCGCCGCCGCACATGCCGCCGGAGCGCCTGCTGCTGCTGGAGAGCGCCGACACCCGTGCCGCCGAGCCGGCGCCCGGCGTGCGGCGCGTGCGATTGCCGGACGAGGCGCACTGGACCCAGATCGCCTGGCTGACCACGCCGTGGGCGCCGGGCCAGGCGCCGCGCACGATCGGCGAGGCCCTGGAGCAGTGGCTGTGCTGAGCGAGCAGGCCGTGCAGTTCGGCCCCCGGCGCCAGCTGGTCGGCATCGTCACGCTGCCGGGCGAGCCTGACCCCGACCGTCCCGCGATCCTCATCCCCAACACCGGCGTCGAGCACCGGGTCGGCCCCAACCGACTGCACGTGCACCTGTGCCGGGCCTTCGCGCGGCTCGGCTTCGCCACGATGCGGCTCGACCTGTCCGGCATGGGCGACAGCGGCGTGAGCCGCATGGGCAGCAGCGCGCAGGTGGTCGCCGACCAGCGCGCGGCGATGGACGAGCTGGAGCGCATGGGCGTGGCGCGGCGCTTCATCCCGATCGGCCTGTGCTCGGGGGCGAACGACGTGCACTGGCTGACCGGCGCGGATCCGCGCGTGGTGGCCTCTGCCTTCATCGACCACTACACCTATCCGACCTGGCGCTACCGCCTGATCTTCCTGGCGCAGCGCCTGTTCGACCCGCGGCGCCTGCTCAACTTCATCGAGCGCAAGCTGCGCGAGTTGCGCCAGAGCGACAAGGAGAAATTCCGCGGCGAGGACGTGGATTACCTCGAGCAGCCGCCGCAGGAGCGCTTCAACGCCGACCTGGGGCGCTTCATGCAGCGCCAGCTGCCGCTGTTCTTCCTGTTCACCGGCGAGTACCAGCACCTCTACAACTACCGCAACCAGCTGCTCGACAGCTGCCCGGCGCTGCGGCGCTACGACCGCTACGACCTGCACTACTTCCCGCGCTGCGACCACACCTTCACCCAGGCCCACATGCGCGAGAAGCTGATTTCGGCGCTCGAGCGGTGGCTGGTGGACCGCGTGCTGCCGCACCTTTCGGCGGCCTGATCGCGCCGCTCGTTTTCGCGGCGCGGCGCCACGGCGCCATTTGCTGACCGACTCGAAAGCAGGGCCGACCAGTGGTAGGTCCCATGCAAATCGCGTTGGCGCGCGCGTGCAAATCGCATTTGGCCTTTTTCTACTGGCGTGTGCCGCGCCGGGGGCAATGCGTTTATGGTTGCGGCTCGCGAGATTCCGGCACCTGGGCCACGCAGCCAGATGCCACGACACCGGCCCAGCCGGCGATCACGGAACCCGCGGCGGCCGTAACTCCCGGCCTGGCAGCAGCCCGCGCAACGCGCGGCGCCCAGCGCCAGCTTCCTACCCAGGACGCCGGGATTACCGCAAGGCTTCGCGAGAGCCTTGCCTCGGCACGGACCTGCGTCGAGGGTGAGGAGTAGAGGGAGTGTTCTTCGGGCGGCGCTCTGCGCTTGGCTCGAAGGGGGGTTAAAGCCACGGATTCGGCGCCGGTGCGAAACGCACCGGAGAGTCGCACGCGTTCCGCAGACATGCGCGCTCGCTGCGAGAGAGCTGTTACCCACGCCGAGGACGTCGCCATGTCGTATTACCGTGCAGTGCTTTGCCTGCTGTCCGTCGCTTTTTCGCTATCCCTTCCGGTCCAGGGCGCGCTTGCCGCCACCGCCGGCCCCCGCGTCACGCTGAGCACCGATCAACTGGCGTTCGGCAATCAGGCAGTCGGCGTGGCTTCCGCCGCCTACAACGTAACGATCACCAACAGCGGCACGCAGCCGCTACAGATCAGCAACCTCTACCTCAACGGGGATCAGAAAGCCGACTACACGTCCAGCAAGTGCCCTGCGGTGCTTGAGCCCTCGACGAACTGCAAGGTTGCAGTGTCCGTCAAGCCGCGCGTGACAGGCCTGCGTTCGGCGCGACTGACGATCTACAACAATTCCGGCAGCACGCCGTCGGTGCGGCTCAGCGCCAACGGCACGCACTCCAGCGATCCGGCTGGCTATCTCACTTTCTCGTCCGGCCTGACGGTCATCCAGAACGTCACCAATGACGACGGCACGCATTACCGCGTCGAGCTGACGGTGAAGAACCTCACCAACTCGGCGACCAACTGGTCGGCGTCGCTGGCCTCGGGCGTCACCCTGGCCAACCTGTGGGGCGCCAACCAGTCGCCAGTCAACGGCGTAACCGTGATCAGGGGCCTGTCCACGCTCGCAGCCGGGCAGTCCGCCAGCTGGGGTTACGAGGCCAACCGCACCACCGCCTCGCCCACGCCGGCGCCCACGCCGGCTCCCGCCCCGGCGCCGCAACCGGCGCCCGCTCCCGCGCCAGCGCCGGCACCTGCGCCCGGCTCGACCGCCGGCTTCCAGGTCAGCGGCGGCCAGATCCTCGATCCGGCCGGCACGGCGGTGCAGGTGCGCGGCCTCAACGTCTACGGCTTCAACGCCGACATCCTGATCCCGCAGTTCCTCTGGTCGATGGGCTGGAAGGAGCAGATCCAGCAGATCAAGGATCTGGGCTTCAACGCGCTGCGCGTGCCGTTCGTGCCCGATACGTTGTATGCGACCAACACCGGCTATTTCGACCCCTCGAAGAACCCGGAGCTGTCCGGCAAGACGCCGCTGCAGGTTCTTGACCTGTGGCTGGCCGAGGTCGAGCGCCAGGGCCTGTACTTCGTGCTCGACTTCCACAGCCTGAGCAAGGTCCGCCAGAACAACACCTGGTTCACCAATGACACCAGCCTGACCTGGAACGGCCAGCCGTACACCGAGGACCAGTGGGTCCGCGATGTCACCTTCGTGGCCAAGCGCTACGCCGGCCTGCCGCACTTCATGGGCGTGGATCTCTACAACGAGCCGACCGGCGAAGTGCGCTGGGGCTCGGGCGACGCCAACGCCTACCGCACCGAGTCGGACTGGAAGCGCGCCGCCGAGCGCGCCGGTAACGCGATCCTCACCGCCAACGCGAAGCTGCTGGTGTTCGTCGAGGGCATCTCCAGCAACTACGACGGCGTCGAGGACAACACCACGCCGATCAACTGGGGCGAGAACCTGCGCCCGCAGTCGTACCTGCCGCTGGCGATCCCGAGCAACAAGCTGGTGTTCGCGCCGCACAGCTACGGCCCGGACGTCTTCAACAAGGCGACCTTTGCCAGCGCCTCGTTCCCGGCCAACCTCAAGGCCGACTGGGAGAAGCTGTTCGGCTACCTCTACCCGGCGCACCCGATCGTGATGGGCGAGTTCGGCGGCCGCTACGGCACCGGCCCAAGCGGCATCAAGGACAAGCAGTGGCAGGATGCGTTCGTGGATTATCTGATCAGCAAGAACATCCGCGGTGGCTTCTACTGGTGCTACACGCCCAACAGCGGCGACACCGGCGGCATCCTCGACGACAACCTCAACGTGATTGCCCCGAAGATGGCGCTGCTGCACAAGCTCTGGGGGCGCTGATACCGAACTGGGGTCCGGGAGAGTGGTACCGGCCCGCGCCGATTGGCGCGGGCTTTTTTTTGAGCGCGCATGGATGCGCAGGAGCGAGCGGTCGCCCCGAGCGCCCGGCGCCAGGTACTGGTTCTGCTAGGCTCGCGGGCCCGAAAACGAACCGGTGTCCGCACCGTGCGCCAGCTCTTTCCCGTGAAGATGGCCGGCCCGATCCTCGCCCTGGCTTGCGCACTCGGCGCCTGCTCGCGCGACCCGGAGATGCAGCCCGTCGCCAAGGTCAACGGCGAGGACATCACGCGCTTCGAGCTGGACCTGGCCGAGCGGCGCACGCTTGGCGGCGTACCGGCGCAGGACCCGGCCGTGCGGCGCAAGATCCTCGAAAGCATGGCGATGAGCCGCGCGATCGCGCAGGCCGCCGAGCCGGAGCTCGACAAGCACGAGCGGCGCATCGTCGAGGCCGAGCTGAAGAGCTATCGCGACCAGTTCCTGACCCGCATGTACCTGGCCAGGCACAAGCCGCCGCAGGCGATCGGCGAGGAGGCGATCCGGCAGTACTACGAGCGTAATCCCGGCATGTTCGGCGGCGGCGAGGAATACCGCTTCGAGGCGATCGTGTCGGGCGAGCTCGCGCCCGACGCACGCGCCAAGCTGAGACTGGCGCTCGAAGAAGCGGCTGCGCGCAGCGACTGGGACGAAGTGGCCCCCAGGCTCGGCAGCGGCGAAGCCCAGGTGCAGTACCGCCGCGGCGGCGCCGCCGAGCTGGCGCTGACGCCGCAGCTGCGACCGCTGGTGGAAGGCGCGGAGCTCGGCGGCAAGGGCAGGGTGGCGGAGATCGACGGCCGCCTGTACCTGGTCCGCGCGATCGAGCGCCGGCCGCTGCGGCCGCGTCCGCTGGACGAGGTGCGCGGCGACATCACCCGCGCGCTGGCGGCGATCGCCCTGCGCGACCAGGTCCAGGTTGCGGGCAAGGACGTGCTCCAGCACGCCAAGGTCGAGTACCTGGACTAGGTGCTCGACGATCGTCCTCGGTCGCGGGCGTGACTCGCCCGCTACTTCGGCGGCGCATCTTTGGCCAGCGCCGCCTTGCGTGCCGGGCGCCCGGCGCAACGCTCCAGGTATGCATCCACCACCTCGCCCGCAGGCAGGGTCTGGCGGGCGAAGCCACCCATGCTCGCGATCAGGATGTCGGCCGCCGAGAAGCGCTCGCCGAGGATGTATGGGCCCGGTTCCAGCGCGCCGAGAATGCGGCGGTCGAGCTCGGCGCGGCCGCGGAAGGTGCGGGCCAGCGCGGGGTGGTCGCCGATGCCGGCGAACTGGAAGTTGATCACCGGCTCGATCACGCCGGCGTAATACGCCAGCCAGCTCAGGTACGCGGCGCGCTTCTCGTCGCCCGGCTGCGGGCCGATGCCGGCCTTGGGGAACAAGTCCGTGAGATACAGCGCGATCGCCGCCGACTCGGTCACCAGCGCGCCGTCGTGGACCAGCGCCGGCACCTTCTTGTCGGGATGCGGATTGGC
>DATLCG010000146.1:0-2953 GCA_035526525.1 Binatia bacterium | reverse complement strand
CGGGAGAATCGCCAGCACGCCGAGATCGAGCAGCGCCAGATAGCCGAGCAGCTGTCCCGCGACGAGCCACAGCCCGTACTCGTGCTGACCGACACGGTGCAGCAGGAACGGCGTCAGCCACAGCCCGATCAGGATGATCGCGATCTGGTGGAAGTAGCCGATGCCGGCACCGCCGAGGAAGCGCGTGGTGCGGCTCATGATCGGAACTCGCGCGAGGCGGAGACGATGTCGCGGGCCATGTCGTCCCAGGTCCGCGCGCGCAGCTGCGCCGAGAACCCGCGCATCAATCCTGCCATCTCGGCTGGCTGAGAGAGACAGCGCTCGATGCGCCGCGCCAGATCGTCGGCCTCGTCCGCAGACGGCAGCAGCAGGTGCTGCAGCTCCGCCGGGTAGCGCTCCGCCACGCCGGCGTCGGCGCTGACCACCGCGGGCAGGCCGCAGCACAGCGCTTCATGGACGCCGAGTCCGTAGGCCTCGTAGCGCGTCGGTGCCACGAGCATGTCCGCCGCACGCACCAGCCGCGGCACATCGTCGCGGAAACCGAGGAAGGTGATGGCATCGCCGAGTCCGGCGGCAGCGACGCGGCGCTGCCACTCGGGCAGCAGGGCGCCGCGCCCGATCACGACGAGCAGGGGGCCGCGACCGTTGGTCTTCGCCAGCCGCTCCCACGCGCGGAACAACGTGTCGAAGCCTTTGCGGCGATCGCCGAGTGCGCCGATGAACAGAGCCACGGGGCGGCTGTCGGCCCATCCGAGTGCGGCGCGGGTGGCGGCACGTTCGCCGTCCACGGGCGGCCGGAACTGCTGCGGGTCGGTGCCGTAGTAGACGACGCGGATGCGTTCCTTCGGAACGCCGACGCGATCCACCAGGTCCTGCATCGTGCGCTGTGAGTTCGCCACCACGAGCCGCGCCCGCAGCAGCGCCTTGCGCTCCTGCCGCACCCAGTTGCGGTGCGTCACCAGCATGCGTGTGCGCTGCAGGGCGTTGCCCTCGCCGGTGCGGTCGTAGGCCGCGTGCACGTAGTGCACCCAGTTCACGTCGGGCCAGGCGCAATTCCCGCCATTCGT
Organism: Binatia bacterium; assembly: GCA_035526525.1. Classification (GTDB taxonomy): domain Bacteria; phylum Pseudomonadota; class Gammaproteobacteria; order Nevskiales; family Nevskiaceae; genus JACPFV01. Next base: position 1,886 of record DATLCG010000146.1, on the reverse strand, counting down.
CACCACGTGCGGACGATCGCGCTGCAGGCGGGCCGCGCAGCGCGGTCCGAGCCACTGGAGAAACGGCTCGCCGAGGAGATCCGAGTGCAGCGGCCGCGGGGCCACGTGACGGGCGATGTTCGCCGCGGGCTCGAGGTCGGCGTCGATGCGGTGCGCGACGATGTGCACCGGTTCGCCCTGGCGGGCGAGAAACGAGGCCAGCGCGTAGTTCGCGCGGTCCTGGCCGCCGGTTTTCACGAAGGCGGCAGACACCAGCACCCACGGCCGGCTGGCGGCCGACACCGCAGATCCCTGCTCAGGCGGCATGACGGCCCGGCCATGATGCGGCGTTGAGCAGCGCGACGGCATGACGCGATGCGAAGCGCTGGTCGTACAGATCGCGGGCCCGCGCGGCGAGCGTTTCACGATCGCCAGTGCCGGCCAGGAGCGCCGCCACTGCCTGGCCGAGCAGCTGTCCGTCCGGAGCGCTCACGATGTTCACGGCGCCAGACTCTTTCCAGAACGGCTCGCTGAGATGCCCGGCATTGGTCACCACCGGCAGGCCGAGCGCGAGCAGCGTCAGCGTAGAGGTGCGCCGCGTGGTGACACCGTCAGGGTAGGGCTGCACCATGAGGTCGCAGGTACGCAGCTGTTGCGCGACCGACTCCGGGGCGAGAACGCCGGTGGCGCGGACCCGCGCCGCAGCCTGCGGTCGCGTGCGGAGGAACGTTTCGCCGAAGGTGTCGCTCCCCTGTCCCACGAGCAGAATCGAGGCCGGCGTGTCGCGCAGGATCACGTCGAGTGCCGGCGCGAGGATCGCAGTGACGAGAGACGAGTGTGTGCCGAAGTGGCCCACCACCGGCCCGCCGCCGCCAGGCTGCGTGGCGCGTTGCCGCGCCGCGGCTGGCAGCGAGGGCGCCGGCACGGGCAGCGAGGGCGCCGGCACCGGCAGCCACTCCACCGGAATCCTGCGACGGACGTACGGACGGATACGTTCCTTCCAGGTGGAGGTGCTCAGCCAGATGCGCGCCGCGCCGGAACCGGCAATTGCCAGCATCAGGCGGTGCACCAGCGACACCGCGGAGTGCACCGGGTTGGGCAGCCACGGCAGAAACGGTTCGTGCACCATCAGGTGCACTTCGTCGCGCCGCCACCACGCGCGAGCCGCCACCCACAGCGCGAAGCCGACGTTCAGCGAGCGATAGCCGAACCCCTGAGGCACCCACTGCACGAACAGACGCCGCGGTCCGGGATGCGCGTTCAGCCGGGCGCCGGCGCGCCACAACTCCATCGGCGAGAACGATGTGAACTGCGGATGCACCGCCACGCCGGCCGTGACCGGGGGCGCCGTGCGGCCTGGCGGACACCACACGTGCACCGCCCGGCTCTCCGCGAGCGCAGCGGCCAGGGTGTGCGAGTAGTCGCTGACCCCGCCCACCGTGGGCGGATACTCACACGTGATCAGATGCCAGGCGTCGGCGGCATCCGGCTGCGACAGTGTCATCAGCCGGCGGCTCCGGGTTGGTCCGGCCCGTACGCGATCATTGCGTGCCTGGCGCCGTGGAGCATCGCCGCGAGCGCCCAGAACAGGATCCCCTGCTGCGTGTTGAACACCGGTGCGCCCATCGCCATCACCAGGATGTGCGCCTGCAGCGTGAGCACGATGATCGCCACTTCGGAGAGATGCTCGTCTGGCGCTGCCGTGAGGGTGAACGCGTACCACAGCGATCCGAGAATGGCGCCGCCGTAGATCAGCCACATCAGCATGCCGCCGTCGAGGAGCCACCCGGTCAACTGGATCTCGACGTAAATGGGCGGCGCCGCATCGTCGAACGGATTGCCGAAATAGGTGTTCATCATGCCCCACCGGCCCACGCCCGCCCCGAGCGGGTACTGGTCGAGCAGTT